>NZ_SSMZ01000189.1 GCF_004799395.1 Phenylobacterium sp. | reverse complement strand
GCCGTTCGCGCATGCTGGCCGCCGTGCGTCGCGCGCCGCGGACAAGATAGATCACCGACCCGTAAGCCGTCTGGTCGTGCAGGGCGTCGCGCGCCGATTCCAGCGCGCCGGCCCCGAGGTGTTTTTCGTTCAGGGCGCCCCAGTCGATGAGAAGCTGCTGCAGGCTGGTCAGGGTTTCGCCGCTCGCGTGCGCCGCGGACTCTGAATCCATCAGACTGGTGCAAAGGCTGCGCGCCAGTCGCAGGGTCGCCTCCGCGCGCTCCGCGTATCGGCCGAGCCAGAACAGGTTGTCCGCCGCGCGGCTGGGCAAATGGCCCATGATGCGGCGGACCTTCACGTCGTCCTGGCTGGCCAGTAAGCTGATCCGCTCCACAGGCTTGTCGTCGATGACCCAGACGTCGGCCGTGCGGGCGTCGCCGCCCATGGAGATGGCGCGAACATCCGGGCGCTCGGAGGTGCGGCAGAAGCCCCCCGGCATGATCTTCATCCCCTCGGGCGTCCAGGCGGCATAGACCCGCAGCACGAAGGGCGCAGGCTGCAGGCGACCGTCGCGCAGGACCGGCATTGTGGAGAGGCGCACGACTTCTTGACCGACAAAGTCGCCTGGACGATCCGAAAGCCGCTGACGCAGCTCGGCCTGCGCTTGCGGCGCCAGGTCGGCGATCAGGCCGGGCCGGGTCAGGCCCCCTTCGTCGCCCTGGGTGTTGAAGGCCGGCGCAAGGGCCAGTTCATCCAGGCTCTCCGCGACCAGGGCGCGTTCATTCGGCTGGCCGCACCACCAGGTAGCGACGTTCGGCATCAGCAGGTCTTCGCCCAGAAGTCGGCGGCAGAGCTTCGGCAGGAACCCGAGCAGGGCCTTGGATTCCACAACGCCGGAGCCTGGCAAATTCAGCATCGCCACCCCCCCGGCCCGGATCGCCTCGAGGAGTCCTGGCGCGCCCAGGCGCGAGGCGCTGTTCAGCTCGAGAGGGTCGATGAAATCGGCGTCGACGCGACGCAGGATCACGTCGGCGCGCTTCAGGCCGGCGATGGTTCGGACATAGACCTTGCCGTCGCGGGCGATCAGGTCATCGCCTTCCACCAGGAGGAAACCAAGGTAGCGCGCCAGGTGTGCCTGTTCGAAATAGGTCTCGCTGAACGGCCCGGGCGTCAGCAGGCAGATGCGCGGATCGGCACGGTCGGCGGCGGCGGCGAGCCCCTTGCGGAAGCCGTCGAAGAAAGGCGCCAAGCGCTCGACGTTCATGGCGTTGTAGAGGTTGGGATAGGCGCGGGAGAGCACCAGACGGTTCTCCAGGGCGTAGCCGGCGCCGGACGGCGCCTGAGTGCGGTCGTCGAGCACCCACCAGCGCCCGTCCGGCCCCCGGCCGAGGTCGGCGGCGTAGAGTTGCAGGTAGCGCCCGCCGGAGGGTTTCACCCCCCGCATCTGCGGCAGGAAATCGATACTGCCGGTCAAGGCTGCGGCGGGCAGATGGCCTTCGTCGACCAAGGTGGCCTCGCCATAGATGTCCTGCAGCAGGGCTTCCATGAGGTTGGCGCGCTGTTCGACGCCGCGGGCGATCTTTCGCCACTCGCCCTGACCAAGGATCAGGGGCAGCGGGTTGAGCGGCCAGCTCTGCTCGGCCTCCTCGCCGTAGACCCGGTAGGAGACGCCAGTGTCACGGATGTGCCGGGTCGCAAGGTCGAATCGGCTCTTGAATTCGCCTTCCGGGTATTCAGCGAAGTCGCCCAGGAAACTCAGCCAATCGCCGCGCGGACGGCCGGTGGCGTCGAACAGCTCATCGGGTATGCCGGGCAAGGTCGAATAACCCCGTAACCACGTGGAGAGCCGCTTGGCCGCTGAAGGCTCGAGGTCTTCTTTTCGGCGCTGGTTGGCGGTCTCAGCGGCCACCGGGGGTTCTCAGGTCCAGGGTCATCGGAAACTCGTCGGTGGGCTCAGGGCGCGGGACCTTGATCAGCCCGGGGCTGTGGCCTTGTTCCTCGAACCGCGCCTTGCGCCTCGACTGCGCCTCGTAGGAGTTGACGGGGAAGGTATCATAACTGCGGCCGCCTGGATGGGTCACATGATAGACGCAGCCGCCCATCGATCGCCCGTTGGCCCGGTCGATGATATCGAAGGTGAGGGGTGCGTTGACCGGCAGGGTCGGATGCAGGCCGCTGCGAAGCTTCCAGGCCTTGTAGCGAACGCCCGCGACGGCCTCCATGGAGACCCCCGTCGGATGCATCGGCAAGGCTCGGCCGTTGCACGCGATGACGTGGCGCTCGGGATTGAAGCCGTCGGCCAGAACCTGCAAGCGCTCGACCGAGGAGTCGACGAACCGGACTGTGCCCGATCCGGAACTTTCCTCGCCCATGACATGCCAGGGCTCCAGCGCGTGGCGCAGTTCCAACGCGACGCCGCCATACTCCACGCGGCCATGGACCGGGAATCGGAACGCCCGCTGAGCTTCGTACCAGTGCGCGTCGATCTCGTAGCCGGCGCGGTTGAGGTCGGCGATCACATCCAGGAAGTCGCGCCAGACGAACTGCGGCAGCATGAAGCGGTCGTGAAGCGTCGTGCCCCAACGCACCATTCGGCCTTCCTGCGGTTCGCGCCAGAACCAGGCGACGAGCGCGCGGATGATCAGTTGCTGAGCCAGGCTCATCCGCGCATCCGGCGGCATCTCGAAGCCGCGGAATTCCAGAAGTCCGAGCCGGCCGGCGGGGCCATCTGGCGAGTAGAGCTTGTCGACGCAGATCTCGGTCCGATGAGTGTTGCCCGCGACGTCGGTGAGCAGATTGCGCAGCAGGCGATCGACGAGCCACGGCGCCGGGGGCTTCTTGCGGCTGGGCGGTGGGATCAGGCCGAGCGCAATATCCATTTCGTAGAGCGCGTCGTGTCGTGCTTCGTCGATACGCGGCGCCTGGCTGGTGGGACCGACGAACAGGCCGGAGAATAGATAGGAAAGCGCCGGATGGCGCTGCCAGTAGAGCAGCAAGCTCTTCAACACGTCGGGGCGGCGCAGGAATGGAGAGTCGGCCGGGTTGGAGCCGCCGATCACTACGTGCGCGCCGCCGCCGGTGCCGGTGTGGCGGCCGTCGGTCATGAACTTGTCGGCGCCCAGTCGACAGGCGCGCGCGTCGGCATAGACCCCGGTGGTGATATCGACCGCCTCACGCCAGGTGCTGGCGGGCTGCACATTGACTTCGATCACGCCGGGGTCGGGCGTGACCTTGAGCACACCCATGCGCAAATCTGCGGGTGGCCCGTATCCCTCCAGGCGGATCGGTAGATCCTCCGCGGCGGCCTGAAGACGGGCGACCAGCTCAAGGTAGTCCTCGAGCCGGGCGACCGGCGGCATAAAGACGTAGAGGTGGCCGTCCCGCGGCTCGATGGTCAACGCCGTCCGGACCGCGGCGGGCTTGCCCTTGCGTGCGGTCGCCGATGCGTATGCCGCCGGCGTCAGCTGCGCATAGTCCGGCAAGGGCCCGCGATCCTGGAAAGGGTCGAGCGGGATGATATGCGGATAGTCCTCGGGCTTGAGTTCCGGCAACGCGTCGAGTGGCAGGCGCAAGCCAAGCGGGGAGTCGCCCGGAATGGCGTAGAGCCGACCGCGTTTGAACCGCCACTCTTCGCTCAGCCAACCGCGCCCCTCCGCCTTGGTGACCGCGCGCCGCAGGGGCAGCACATATCCCAGCGTCTTGGAGAGGCCGCCCTGCATGACGCGCCTCAGCCGTGCGCGCGACGCCGAATCGTCGAGCGCCTCGTCGGTCAGTTCAACATTGGGCGGCAGGTCGTTCTCGGTCTTCATCGCCGTGAGTGGGTCTTCCCGCGCCGGCAGGATGAGCGTCGGATCAATCCCCAGTTGGTCGGCCAGTCTCTGCGACAGGCCCTGCGCGTCAGCGATCGTCGCGGCGGGGTCTCGCTCGTGCGCCAGGTCGGCCGGCGCGGCGCGCCAGACCGGTCGGCCGTCGCGGCGCCAATAGAGACCCAGCGCCCAGCGCGGAAGGGCCTCGCCAGGGTACCATTTTCCCTGGCCGAAATGCAGCATGCCGCCCGGCCCGAAACGATCCTTGAGGCGGCGCAGAAGTTGCTCGCTGAGGATCGGCTTGGTCGGGCCTGTCGCATCGATGTTCCACTCGGGAGCTTCGAAGTCATCAATGGAGACGAATGTGGGTTCGCCGCCCATGGTCAGGCGCACGTCCTGGCTTTGCAGATCGGCTTCGACGGCCTCGCCGACGGCGTCCAGGGCGGCCCAGTCGACTTCCTCGAACGGCCGGGTGATGCGGATCGGCTCGACCAGGCGCGTCACCGTCATCGAAAACTCGAAGTCGTCGGCCGGGCGGCTGGACCCGCCGCTGATCGCCGCGGCGGACCGATAGTGGGGCGAAGCCGCCAAGGGGATATGGCCTTCGCCGCACAAGAGTCCGGAGGTGGCGTCAAGTCCGATCCAGCCGGCGCCGGGAATATAGACCTCGGCCCACGCATGCAGGTCGGTGAAGTCGGTCTGGGTCCCGCGGGGGCCTTCGATCGGGTCGATGTCGGCCTTCAGTTGCAGCAGGTAGCCGGAGACAAACCGCGCCGCGAGCCCCAGCTTGCGCAGCATCTGCACCAGGAGCCAGGCGCTGTCGCGACAAGACCCGGAGCCAAGCTGCAAGGTGGCGTCGGGCGTCTGCACGCCGGGCTCCAGGCGCACAAGGTAGTTCACTGCGGCGCGGACTTGGGCGTTGAGCCCGACGATGAAGTCGACGGTGGTCCGCCCGGCGGGGTCGAGAGCGGCGATGGCCGCCTGCAGGCCAGGACCATCGTCGTCGACAGCCAGATAGGGGGCGAGATCGTGGGCGAGCGCCATCGGATAGCTGAACGGCAGGGTCTCGGCGTAGGGTTCGACGAAAAAGTCGAAGGGATTGATCACCACCATCTCAGCGGTGAGGTCGACCGTGATGCTGAACTCTCGTGTCGGCTGCGGAAAGACGACGCGGGCCAGCCAATTGCCGTGCGGGTCCTGCTGCCAGTTGATGAAGTGCTCTGCCGGCGTGACCTTCAGCGAGTAGCTGGCGATCCGCGTGCGGGTATGCGGCGCCGGCCGGAGGCGAACGACGTGCGGGCCAAGGTCCGCTGGATGATCATAGCGGTAGCGCGTGACGTGATTGAGGGCGGCGATGACCGACAGGGGGACGCTCTTAGGTTTGATGCGGTCCCAAGACCCTACGCCCTTAGCAAGGCCGAGCGGATGGGAAATGCGGTCCTTGGCCGGCAACGGGGCTTCTGCCGCAAGCTCAGGCAGATGGCCTAAGGTCCGCTGCCCAAGGCCCCCATCAAAAGGCCGGACACGCGGGCAAGGTCTGCCGGTGCTGGCATTGATGGCTTTCTGTTTGGTCGGCGGCTGGTGTATGGCGCGCCGAGCGGCGACCAAGCGCCCGCGCCTGCTGGCGGACGTCGAGGAGACTCGCGTCGAATAGGGCGTGAGGGGCTTTGTGCTTGGGCGCGCGTTCGGCGTAAGCGTTCTAAAGACGGGTCGAACGCGTGTTGTGCAGTCGCGCGCTCACGGAGCCGGTTTTTCTCCGGGGGTGCAGGGGCCGAGCCATCTGGCGTCTTCGGACATGCGCGTGGAACTGAGGCCCGGCATCGGGGGGGAAACGCTCATTTCCATTTCGGCGTGATAGGCGTTGGATCCGTGACTGGTGATGACCATGTGGACTTTGGATTGACGCGTTCCGACGCTGCATTCGGCATCGACGGTGTGCTGGTTGCCGACCGTGTGGATGTCATGCTTGGCGCAGTTGCCCATGCGCTTGGTGAAGTCGGCTGCCGAGCCCTCGGGATAGCAGAAGTTCTTCGGCGGGTTGGGCCGTCCGCTCGAAGGCGTGACCGTGACCTGCCATTCGCCGGCCCGCCGGACCGTTTGCGCTGAGGCCGTACCGGCCGCGACGATGAGGACGGCGGCGATGGTGAGATGAACACGTTTCATCGAAATCCCCACGTGAGCTTCCGGTCGGCATTCGTCGAAGTCTGATGCGACGGTGACTCCAAATCCCACAGAAAGCGACCCCCGCGGACGTGGGAGGTGACAACCCTTTCCGAATTCCTTCTGACCGCTTCGACCCTTTGTGGACCTCGGGTGATCGCGGTCCGCACACGGACATTCAGGGGAGCCGAACCAGTTGAGGTCGGCCGATTACCCGGAACGCCGGCCATGGTCCTGCGCGAGTGCAGCCAAAAGGCGCCGGCCCCAAATGCCAGCGATTGGCCGTTTCGAAGAAGTACGCGCATTGAGGGTCGCCCATCCTCAATGCCTTCAGGAGCGCGAAAGCCGAAGGGACCCTGAATCGCGGGATGGCGCAGCCCAGGTAAGCCGCAGCAGGCGCTGCTACAGCAAGACGCCATCCTCGAAGGGTCACGCCGCCGCGGCGCCTACGTCCCCGGGACCGTGTGGAAGCTCTGCACGAGGCTTCCGCAGACGAGCCGCCAACCGTCGACGAGCACGAAGAAGATCAGCTTGAACGGCAGGCTGACCACCACAGGCGGCAACATCATCATCCCCATGCTCATCAGCACGCTGGCGACCACCAGGTCGATGACCAGGAAGGGCACGAAGAGCAGGAAGCCGATCTCGAAGGCGCGCTTCAGCTCGGAGATCATGAAGGCCGGCGTCACCACCTGGATCGGGGTGGCCAGCGCATTGGCGGGCTTGGGGATGCGCGAGAGGTTGATGAACAGGGCCAGGTCGCCCTGGTCGACCTGCGACAACATGAAGGCCTTCACCGGTGCGGCCGAGGCGTCGAACGCGGCGGGCAGCTCGATCTGCTGGTTCATCAACGGCTTGATGCCGTTGTCGTAGGATTTCTGCAGGGTCGGGCCCATGACGATGGCCGTCAGGAACAGGGCGAGCGAGATGATCACCGAGTTCGGCGGGCTCTGCTGCAGGCCAAGCGCCGTGCGCAGCAGGCTGAGCACGACGACGATCCGCACGAAGGCCGTCGTCATAATCACGATCGACGGCGCCAGCGAGAGCACGGTCATCAGCCCGATCAGCTGAACGACGCGCTCCGTCAGGCCAGCGCCGGTGCCCAGGTTGATGTTCACCGCCTGGGCGATGGCCGCGGCGGGGAAGGCGAGGCTGGCCAGGGTGGTGAGGGCGGCCAGGATCGCCGCGCGCCGCCACTCCGCGGCAGGCAGGGTCT
Source organism: Phenylobacterium sp. (assembly GCF_004799395.1). Taxonomy (GTDB): domain Bacteria; phylum Pseudomonadota; class Alphaproteobacteria; order Caulobacterales; family Caulobacteraceae; genus Phenylobacterium. Next base: position 30,999 of record NZ_SSMZ01000189.1, on the reverse strand, counting down.
TGATGGCCTTGAAGAGCTCGAGCATCAGGCCTTCCTCTTCGGGGTATCGATGGCAAAGACGAGTTGGCCTTCGCCCAGCAGCACCAGCTGTTCGCGTCCGTCGACGGCGACGATGACCAGCCGGCGCGCGGGGTCGAGAACCAGGCTCTCGATCACCGCCAGTCGGCGCTCGGCCTTGGGGCGTCCCAAGCGGGAGAGGGCGCCGGGCCCGTAGCGGCGCAGGGCGACCGCGCCCAGGCCGATCAGCCCCAGGGTCAGGACGAGGGCGAAGACGGCTCTGACGAATTCGGTGACCATGGCGCTTCTGCGGCTCCAGACCCCTCCCGGTTCAGGCGGATTCGCCTGAGCCGGATGAGAAGGGTCTGTCTTCAAAGGTTTGCAGCGCGCCGGACGGGTGAACCGGTGTCCACTTCACCCTGACGCGCTCCAGGGAATGAGCCCGCAGGAATCCATTGAGTCCCTTAAGTCGGGGTTAACCCTGTTTATTCACCATGCCGGCCATGGACATCACCAGCGTCCCCATCCTTTCGATGCTGAAGAACCGGATGGGATACCTCTCCGACCGGCAGCGGATCATCGCCGAAAACGTCGCCAACGCCGACACGCCGGGCTACCAGGCCCGCGACCTCAAGCCCTTTAGCTTCAAGGCCCAGGTGCAGGCCGCGACGAGCCCCGCCGCCACGCCGGCGGGCGTCATGGCCGTCACCCAGCCTGGTCACATGCAGGCGCCCTCCGCGCGCTCCGGTCCGGCCGGCGCCATCGTCAAGACCGCGAAGTCCCCGGATTCTGAAGAGACCATGGATGGCAACGGCGTCGTGCTTGAGGACCAGATGGTCAAACTCACCGACACGCGGATGGAATATGACGCGGCCGTCGGCATCTACCAGCAGGCGACGGGGTTCCTGAAGCTCGCCATCAAGAAACCCGGCAGCTGAGCCAAGAGATAAGGACGCCAGATGGCCGACGAATCCATGACGCCGAACGCCACCCAGTCGATCGCGGTTTCCGCGCTTCGCGCCCAGCAGGCGCGTATGCGGATCATCGCGGAGAACCTGGCCAACGCCAATTCCACCTCCAAGACCGCCGGTGGCGACCCCTATCGCCGGCAGGCGCCGGTGTTTCAGCCGGTCCAGGTGGCGGGCGGCGGCACGGGCGTGAAGATGGCTCGCGCGGTGCCCGACAAGTCGGCGTTCAACTCGACGTTCGATCCGTCCAATCCCTCGGCCGACCCCACCGGCTATGTGAAGACGCCAAACGTCGATCCGCTGATCGAGGCGATGGACATGCGCGACGCGCAGCGGGCCTACGAAGCCAACCTCAATGTCATCGAGACCTCGCGTTCCATGCAGACGCGCACCCTCGATCTCCTGAAGCCGTAGCGGAGGGCTGACCGATGATAACCGCGCTCGCCGCCGCCAAGGCCTATGGCGCCGCCCAGAAGGCCATGACCGTCGATCCGGGCTCCATCGGCGCGGGCGCGGCGTCCCCCGCCGGCGGCTTCGGCGACATCCTGAAGTCGGCCATGGCCGACACCATGAAGGCGACCAAGAACGCCGAGAGCCAGATGACCCTCCAGGCCCAGGGCAAGGCCCAATTGATCGATGTGGTGACGGCCGTCTCGGACGCCAGCCAGAGCCTGTCGACGGTGATGGCGATCCGCGACCAGGTGATCAGCGCCTACCAGGAAATCATGCGGATGCCGATTTAGCCTCGTGCTAGGCCTTGCCGATGGCGGGGCCGGTCATCGAGCTTTCGGGGGTTGAGAAACGCTATGGCGCGCACGCCGCCCTGGCCGGTGTGGACCTGTCCATCGAGGCCGGCGTGTTCACCGCCCTGGTCGGCGGCTCCGGCTCCGGCAAGACCACACTCCTGAAGACCATCAACCGGCTGGTCGCGCCCGACGCGGGGACCGTGCGGGTGCTGGGCGCCGATGTCGCGGGCGCCGAGCCGCACGTCCTGCGCCGCAAGATCGGCTACGTCTTCCAGGAGGTGGGGCTCTTCCCGCACCTGACGGTGGCCGAGAACATCGCGGTGACGCCGAAGCTGCTGGGCTGGGACAAGAGGCGGATCGATGCGCGGGTGGCGAACCTGCTCGGCCTCGTCGATCTGCCGCTGGACGTGGCGGGCCGGGCGCCCGCCGCGCTGTCCGGCGGGCAGCGCCAGCGAGTGGGCGTCGCCCGCGCGCTCGCCGCCGAGCCCAAGCTGATGCTGATGGACGAGCCGTTCGGCGCGCTCGATCCGCTGACCCGTGACGCCCTGGGAACCGACTACCGCAGCCTGCATGAGCGCCTGGGCCTGACCACGGTAATGGTCACCCACGACATGGCCGAAGCCGTGCTGCTGGCCGACCGGATCGTGGTGCTGCGCGACGGAGCCATCGTCGCCGACGGGGCGCCCGGGGAGCTCCTGGCCCACACCGGGGACGCCGGCGTCCGCGACCTGCTGGAGGCGCCGCGCCGTCAGGCCGAGCGTCTGCGCGCCAAGCTTGCCGCCGCGCCGGAGGCTGCCTCTTGAGCCCTCGGCTCTCCCAGGCCTTCGCCCTGTTGCCGGAATATCTCGGCTGGCACGTCCTGCTGAGCTTCAGCGCGCTACTGCTGGGGGTGGCGATCAGCCTGCCGCTGGCCATCGCCGCCAGCCGCAGCGCGCGCCTGCGCTGGCCGGTGCTGGCCGGCGCGAGCCTGATCCAGACGATCCCCAGCCTGGCGTTGCTGGCGCTGTTCTTTCCGCTGTTGCTGGCGCTGTCCACGCTCAGCAAGGGCCTGACGGGGCATGGGTTTTCGGCGCTGGGCTTCCTGCCATCCCTGCTGGCGCTGACGCTCTATTCGATGCTGCCCATCCTGCGGAACGGGGCGGCGGCGATCCTCGGCGTCGACGCGGCGATCAAGGAGGCCGCCGACGGGGTCGGCATGACCGCGCGCCAGCGCCTGTTCCAGGTCGAGCTGCCGCTGGCGGCCCCGGTGATCATGGCCGGCGTCCGCACCGCGGCGGTCTGGACCATCGGGGCGGCGACGCTCTCGACGCCGGTCGGCCAGACCAGCCTCGGCAACTACATCTTCGCCGGCCTGCAGACCGAGAACTGGGTTTTCGTGCTGTTCGGCTGTGCGGCCTCGGCCATTCTGGCCCTGGTCGCCGACCAGCTGCTGGGCCTTATCGAGGCCGGGACCCGCAAGCGCAGCCTGCGCCTGGTTCTGATCGGCGCCGCGGGCCTGCTGATCGGCGTCGCCGCCGCGGTCGCGCCCCTGGCGGCGGGGCTCAATCGGGCTCAGGCCTATACGGTCGGCGCCAAGAACTTCTCCGAGCAGTACATCCTGGCCGAACTGATGGCCGATCGGCTGGAAGCGTCCGGCGCGCAGGTCAGCCGCAAGGAGGACCTCGGCTCGGCGGTCGCCTACCGGGCGCTGGCGGCCGGCGAGATCGACGCCTACGTCGACTATTCAGGGACGCTGTGGACCAATGTCCTCAATCGAAAGGACAATCCAGGGCGAGCCGAAGTCCTCAAGCAGCTCACCGCTGAGTTGAAGCGGCGCGACGGCGTCACCGTGCTGGGCTCGCTGGGTTTCGAGAACGCCTATGCCTTCGTCATGCGTCCGGACCGCGCCAAGGCGCTGGGCGTGAGGTCGATCGCCGATCTGGCCCGCGAGGGGCCGAAGCTGACGCTCGGCTCGGACCTGGAATTCCTGTCGCGGCCGGAATGGACGGCGGTCGAAACCGCCTACGGCCTGAAATTCAAGACCAAGCGGTCCTACCAGCCGACCTTCATGTACCGAGCGCTCAGCGGCGGGGAGGCCGACGTCATCAGCGCGTTCTCGTCCGACGGCCGCATCGCCGCCGGGCATCTGGTGATCCTGACCGACCCCAAGGGCGCCATCCCGCCCTATGACGCCGTGGTGCTGATCTCGCCGAAGCGGGCGCACGACAAGCGCCTGCTGGCGGCGCTGCAACCCCTGATCGGCAAGATCTCCGTTCAGGCCATGCAGGGCGCCAACTACAGCGTCGACCGCGACCAGGGAAAGGCTTCGCCGGCCGAGGCCGCGCGCACTCTGGGCCGGCAGATTCTGCCCAGTCCGTAGGCTTTCATTAACCATGCCGGACCATGCTGGCGACGTCCGCTGAGACGCGGATTTATCCTGCTTTTCCAAGAGGTCCACATGAGCGGCGCCGAGGTTCTGGACGTCGGGCGCGAGGCCATCTGGCTGGCGATCCAGCTCGGCGCGCCCTGCCTGCTCGTCGGCCTGGTCGTGGGCGTCGGCATCGGCCTGTTGCAGGCCCTCACCCAGATCCAGGAAGCCACCCTGGTGTTCGCGCCGAAGATTGTCGCGGTCTTCATCTCGCTGCTGATCTTCCTGCCGCTGATGGGCGCGCTGATGAGCGGCTTCATGCGCCACATCGCCGCCCGCATCGCCAACCTCTAGCGGCCCGCGGGCGATGGAACATTACGCTCCAGCTCAGCAGGTTTTCGCCGCCGGCCTGATCTTCGCCCGGCTGGGTCCCATCCTCATGCTGATCCCCGGCTTCGGCGAGACCTTTGTGCCGGTCCGTGTCCGCCTGTCGCTGGGCCTCCTGATGGCGCTGGTGCTGTTCCCGGTGGTGGGGTCGAGCGTTCCGGCGATCCCGAGCGACGTCAGCGGCGTGATCCTGGCGGTGATCAAGGAGAGCGCCATCGGCCTTATGCTCGGAACGATCCTGCGGATGTTCGTGTCCTCTCTTGCCGCCACCGGCGAGATCGTCTCGATCCAGACGACCCTGGCCTTCGCCCAGACGACCAACCCGACCCAGGCCACGCCATCGACGACGCTGGGCACCTTCCTGGGCCTCCTGGGCCTGGTGCTGATCATGAGCACAAACCTGCACCACCTGTTCCTGTCGGCGATCGTGCGCTCCTACACGCTGTTTCCGTTCACCCGGCCCCTCCCGCTGGCCGACGCCAACGCCCTGGCGATCCAGACCGTGTCGCAGTCGTTCGCCCTGGGCGTGCAACTGGCGGCCCCGGTGGTGGCCTTCTCGCTGATCTTCAACGTGGCGGTCGGCATGGTCGGCCGCGTCATGCCGCAATTCCAGATCTTCTTCGTGTCCTCGCCTTTGATGATCCTGCTGGGCCTGTCGATCTTCGCGCTCAGCCTGGGCACCATCGGCATGGTGTGGATCGACCACTACCGCGACCTGCTCGCGACGTTCGGCTAGCGCCATGAGCGACGCCCCCATGAGCGACGCTCCATGAGCGACACCAACGACGCGGCCTCCCGCACAGAAGAGCCGACACCGCGCAAGCTCCAGCAGGCGCGCGAGCGCGGCGAGGTGGTCAAGACCCAGGATCTGGCCTCGATGGCCTCGTTGGCCGGCGCCGCGACGGTGGTCGCGCTGGGCGGCGGCTACCTGTCGCGCAACCTGGTGACGGCGCTGACGCCATTTCTCGCCAGCCCCGACGCCATGAGCTTCGAGGGACATGGCGGGGTGCCGATCCTGCGCGCCGCGGTCACCGCCGCGGCCCCGGTGATCGGCGCGGTTGTCCTGTGCGCCTGCGCGGCGGGGATCGCCGGCAACGTGGTCCAGACCGGCCTGATGTTCAGCCCCGAGCGGCTGTCCTTCGACCCCAGCAAGCTATCCCCCGCCGCCGGCTTCAAGCGGATCTTCGGTATCGACGGCTTCATGCAGTTCCTGAAGTCGCTGCTGAAGGTGACGCTGACCGGGCTCCTGGCCTGGTGGGTGCTCAGCCCGCATCTCAAGGAGCTGGAAAGCCTCGCGGGCATGGACCCGATCGCCATGCTGGCGTTCGCCGCCGACATCCTGCGCCGGCTGGTGTTCGCCGTGGCGGCCTTCCTGACCTTGGTGGCCGGAGCCGACTGGTTCTGGCAGCGCCAGCGGTTCATGCAGCGGATGCGGATGACCAAGGAGGAGCTGAAGGAGGACTTCAAGCAGTCCGAAGGCGACCCCCACATCAAGGCCAAGCAGAAGCAGCTGCGCAACGCACGCGCGCGGCGGCGGATAATCGCCGCGGTGCCGGGCGCCACGGTGGTGGTGATGAACCCGACCCACTACGCCGTGGCGTTGAAGTACGACACCAACGAAGCGCCTGCGCCGTTGTGCGTCGCCAAGGGCGTGGACAGCCTCGCGCTGAAGATCCGCGAGGTCGCCGAGGCGGCCGGCGTGCCGGTGATCGAGGACCCGCCGCTGGCCCGCGCCCTCTACGCCGCCGTGGACATCGACGAGATCATCCCGCCGGCCCACTATGAAGCCGTGGCCAAGATCATCGGCTTCATCCTCAGCGCCGGGCGCAAGGCGGCCGCCCGGCCGCTACGCGCCGGCGGCCTGTAACGCGACCCTGCCTGTGAGAGAATGCACGTGACCGATTCGCGAGGCGAAATCGTCCAAGGCCCCGCGCGGGCTCAGCAGGAGGCGCCGTCGCTGGCCATGGCCGAGCCGAAGGTGCGCAAAGGCCGCAAGGGCTGGTTCGAGCCGCTGACCGCCGCGGCCGTGGTCTTTTTCCTGATGGCCGTCGCGTTCGCCGCCGCCCCGGCGCTGAACGCCGGGCCGACAACCTTGGCAGGTTTGCTGCTGCTGATCGGCCTGGCGGGCGTGGCGTGCCTGGGCCTCTTCGTGCTGCGCGGGTCGACGGATACGCCCGCCGAGAGCGAGCCGGGCGCCGAACAGCTGGTCGATGCGCTCAGCGAGCCGGCGGCCATCGCCGCGCCGGACGGCCGCATCCACGCCGCCAACGCCGCCTGGAAGTCGATGATCGGCGCTGCCGCGCGGCTGCCCAAGTCCGGAACCTCGGCCCCCAGCCTGTTTGCGGCCCTGACCGCCGCGCGGCGGGGCGAGACCGCCCAGGCCGCGATCAAGGCCGGCGGCGCTGAGCATTCGGCCGTGGTTTCGCCGCTGGGCCTGCGCCGCTTCCTGGTGCGGCTGAACGGGCCGGGTGCTGGCGCGTTGGCCCTGCCGCCGGCCGCCCTGGAAGTGCTGAGCGCGTTTTCGACGGCCGCGCCCCCGCCGCCCAAGGTGCTGGACGCCTTCGCCGCGGCCTCGCCCTTCGGCGCGGCCCTGCTGGAGGGCGACGACCCGTTCGAGGCGATCATCGTCGAGGCCAATCCGGCGTTGAAGGCCGTGGCCGGCGGCGGGGAGAAGGGCCAGGCGTTCGGCGACCTCATCGACCCTGCCAGCCGGCTCGACGCGGCCCAGAAGCTGGCCGCGGGCCAGGGCTCCGGCGCGCCCCTGGAGGTGCGTTTGGCGCACGACCCGGCGCGGATCGCCCACCTCTACCTGTCCAAGAACGCCGGCGGCTTCGTCGCTTATCTGGTGGACGTTTCCGAGCAGAAGCAGATCGAACTGCAGCTGGCCCAGAGCCAGAAGATGCAGGCCATCGGCCAGCTGGCCGGCGGCGTGGCCCACGACTTCAACAACCTGCTCACCGCCATCTTCATGCAGCTCGACGTCTTGGCGACGCGCCACCCGGTGGGCGATCCCAGCTACGAGGGTCTGAACGAGATCAAGCAGACCTCGACGCGCGCCGCCGACCTGGTGCGCAAGCTGCTGGCCTTCTCGCGCAAGCAGACCGTGCAGCGCGAGATCCTCGATGTCGGCGAGCTGGTCAGCGAGTTCGAGGTGCTGCTGCGCCGGGTGCTCTACGAGGACGTGAAGCTGACCACCGACTATGGCCGCAACCTGCCGCAGGTGCGCGCCGACCGCAGCCAGCTGGAGACCGCGGTGATGAACCTGGCGGTCAACGCCCGCGACAGCGTCCGCGCTCACGGCGGCGGCTGCGTGAACATCCGCACCGCCCGCGTCACCCAGGAACAGGCTCAAAGCCTGGGCTATCCCACCGCCCAGGGCGACCAGGCGATGATCGAGGTCAGCGACGACGGCCCCGGGATCGCGCCGGCGGTCATGGACAAGATCTTCGACCCCTTCTTCACCACCAAGCCCGTGGGCGAGGGCACCGGTCTTGGGCTGGCGACCGTCTATGGCATCGTCAAGCAGTCGGATGGCTGGATCGCGGTGGACTCCAAGCCGGGCGAGGGCGCGGCCTTCCGCATCTTCCTGCCGGTGCACGTTCCCGTGGCCGGCGTGGCGCCGCCGCCCGTCGTGCAAGCCCCGAAGCGGCCGGTGGCGCGCGACCTCTCCGGCGCGGGCCGCATCCTTTTCGTCGAGGATGAGGACGCGGTGCGCGGGGTGGCCGCCAAGCTGCTGCGCGCCCGGGGCTACGAAGTGATCGAGGCGGCCAGCGGCGAGGAGGCCCTGGAGCTGGCCGAGTTCCATGCCGGCACCATCGACCTGATGATCTCCGATGTGGTGATGCCCGGCATGCAGGGCCCTGACCTCCTGAAGCAGGCGCGCGGCTACCTGGGCGCAGCGCCGGTGATGTTCATCTCCGGCTATGCGGAGAGCGAGTTCTCCGACCTGCTGGAGGGCGAGGTCAATGTCTCGTTCCTGCCCAAGCCGATCGACATCAAGACCCTGGCCGAACGGGTGAAGCAGGAGCTCCAGAAAGCGGCCTGAGGCCGGCCGAGCTTGCCTTCCGGCGGCGGCCCCGCCAAACATCCGGCGATCTTTGCGCAAGACCGAAAGCCCGCCGTGCCGCCTGCCGATCCCCAAGCTCCAGAGCCTCAAGCCGCCGCGCCCCAAGCTGGCGAGCCGAAAAAGCTCACCGCCGCGGCAGTGTGGGACCGCGCGGTGGCCGCCCAAAACGCCGGACGCCTGCTGGAGGCCGAGCGCTTCTACACCGCCCTGCAGGCGACGGTCCCGACCAGCCCTACCGCGCTGAACCTGGGCCTACTGCTGGAAGATCAGGGGCGCTGGGGCGAGGCCGAAGCCATCTATCGCGACTACCTGAAGATCGAGCCCGACGGTCCCCTCATTCAGCGTCAGCTGGCCTACCTGCTGCTGCGCCTGGGCCGCTACCTGGAGGCCTGGCCCTACTACGAGGCGCGGATGCTCAAGCCGGGCCACAACCGCAAACCCCCGCTCAGCTTTCCCGAATGGCAGGGACAACCGATCAACACCCTGTTGGTCTGGCATGAGCAGGGCCTGGGCGACCAGATCCAGCATGCGCGCTACGTCGGCGCTCTGAAGGCGCGCGGGATCAAGGTGACGCTGATGTGCCCCCCTGCACTCACCCGGCTCTTCGCTTCGCTCGGATGCGACATCATCACCGCCGCGGGGCCGGTGCAGATCCCTGCGCACGACGCCTGGGTGCTTTCGGCCTCCCTGCCATGGCGGATGGGCACGACACTGGAGACTATTCCCCCCGCGCCCTACCTGCCGGGTCGGGCGGGCGGGACGGGCGTCGGCCTGGTCACCCGCGGCGCGCCGGAACATCCCGACGACGCCAACCGCTCGATCTCCGAGGCCGCCGCCGCGGGCCTGGCCAGTCTTCCGGGCGTCGTGCGCCTGGAGCGGGAGGTCACCGGCGCGGCCGACATGGAGGCGACGGCCGAGATCGTGCGCGGCCTGGAAAAGGTGATCACGGTCGATACGGCGGTGGCCCACCTGACGGGAGCGATGGGCAAGCCCTGCTGGCTGCTGCTGCCCTACAAGGGCGACTGGCGCTGGCTGACCGACCGCACCGACAGCCCCTGGTATCCCTCGATCCGCATCTTCCGCCAGCCCGCCCCCGGCGACTGGGCGAGCGTGGTGGCCGAGGTGCGCGAGGCGGCGGGACAGCCGGCATGACCGCGGCGGGCGCATCGGCCGGGTCTGACCCAGACTGGCCGGCGCTCGCCTACGACGACTGGGCCGACACTGCGGCCACCCTGCACATGTGGACCCAGATCGTCGGCAAGGTCCGCATGGTCATGACCCCGCCGGTGAACCACTGGTGGCACGTACCGCTCTACGTCTCGGCGCGGGGCCTGACGACCTCGCCGATCCCGCTCGGCGGACGGACACTCGAGATCATCTTCGACTTCTTGGACCATCGGCTGCGGCTGACCTGCAGCGATGGGCGGGAGGAAAGCTTCGCCCTGGCGCCGATGAGCGTCGCGGAGTTCTACCGCCGGGTCATGGCCATTCTGGCCCAGCTGGGTGCACACCCGCACATCTGGACCACGCCCTGCGAGGTGGAAGACCCGATCCCCTTCGAGACCGACGAGACGCACCGCGCCTATGACGCCGCCGCCGCCCAGCGGTTCTGGCGCGTGCTGGTGCAGGCCGACCGGGCGATGAAGGCGTTCCGGGCCCGCTATCTCGGCAAGGCGAGCCCCGTGCACTTCTTCTGGGGGAGCTTCGACCTGGCGGAGACCCGCTTCTCCGGCCGCCGCGCGCCGGCCCATCCCGGCTCGCCCCTGGCGCCGGCGTCGGTCAGCGTCGAGGCCTATTCGCACGAGGTGTCGAGCTGCGGCTTCTGGCCGGGCGCCCCGGGCGTGGCGGCGATGTTCTACGCCTACGCCTATCCCGAGCCGGCGGGGTTCAGGGACGCGGCCGTGCGGCCCTCGGACGCCCATTGGGACGCCACCTTCGGCGAGTTCGTGCTGACCTATGAGGCCATGCGGGCCGCGCCGGACCCGGAGGCGGCGCTGATGGATTTCCTCCAGTCGACCTACGAAGCGGCCGCTGACCTGGCCCAATGGCCGCGCAAGGAATTGGAGCGATCATGAACGAGCCCATCGTCGCCAGGCCGCGCCCGCCGCTGGGCGCGTGGCTCGGCCTGGCCGCGGGCGCGGCCGCCGTTGGCGCACTGGCCATCGGCGCCATATCGGTCGGGGCGATGGCGATCGGCGCGCTCAGCGTCGGGCGCGTGCGCATCAAGCGCCTCGAGATCGGTGAGCTTCACGTGCGCCGGATCGTCCAGCTTGGCGAGGATGATCAGGCTGGCTGAGGTTTGCGGACCTCAAGCTGGATCACCCATTCCTGGATGACATTGTTGAGCGATGACGCGGTCTGATGAGCCTGCTCGGCGGTGAGTTCACCGGCGTCGAAGCGTGACCCATAGGGCTCCGCCAAAACCATCCGATAGCTCGCCAGCTTGAAGTCGACGCCGGTGTAGAGGGCCAGCGGCGAGTTGGAGATGCGCTGGCGGCCCCATTGCTCGTTCAGCTCCCGGTCGAAGAGCTGCAGCATGTTCGGCGTGATGGCCCGCACGTGCGTGGGATCGCTCAGGAAGTGATCGTGCCGCGGATCGGGGACGCGGATATTGACCGCCGCGCCGGGCGTGCAGATCCGATAGAGCTCGACCATGATCGCCAGGAACACCTTGGGGTCGCCGCCCATGTGCTCCAGGGAGTGATTGAAGACGACCTCCCCGACGCTGTTGTCGGGCCAGGGCCAGGGCGTCTGCTCCAGGTCGACCAACTCGTCGGGCTCGGCGCCCGGCATGGAGTCGATGTTGACGTAGCCCTCGAGCTTGTTCAGCCCGCAGCCCATGTTGAGTTTCAGCATCTACCCGCCCGTCCGATCCTCGCGGCGACCAGCCCTGGGCGCATCCGGCGACCCCGCGTAGGGCGAAAGGTCGAGGCCGGGATAGCGCAGAGCCACGTCGCTCAGCGTCTGGGCGTTCCAGTAGGGATCGCCCGCTGGCGGCCAGCCGAAGAGGTCGCGCTGGCGGGGCGTCATCTTCACCATCGCCTCTTTCCAGCCTGGATATTCAGCGCGGTCGGGCCAGGCGAGTTTGCCCTGCCAGCGCCAGCCGCGCGGCTTGAAGTCCACCGGCATGACGAAGCGCGAGCGGCCGGGCGCCCTGAAGTCCGAGCCGCGGTGGAAGACGTCGGTCTTGTAGATCAGGATCGATCCGGCGGGGCCCGTCACCGAAACCTCGTCGTCGAAGAACCGGCCCATCTCCGTGCGGTTGATTCCGATGGGCACATGGCGGGTCTTGTCCTGGGGCACGGCCTTGGTCGGGCCATCCAGGTCGGTCACGTCCGACAGCAGGATGAAGCAGGTCATCTGCGGCATCAGCTGGTCAGCGCGGGGCACCACGATGGTGTGGTTCTCGTAGTCGCGGTGATGGGCCTGGTCGTAGTCGATGGCGCCGGAGTACTTCGCCCAGAGCTCGATCTTGTAGCAATCGATCTCAGTGGTCCGCAGGAACCGCTCGGCCGCGTCGATCAGGTCCGGATAGACCGCCACCCGGTTGAGGGCCCAGGAGGGGTAGGGGAAGAAGCGCAGGCCCGCGAACTGGCTCCTGGCGTACTTCGGATAGGCCTCGGGCTCGGCGAAATAGGCCTCAGGGCGGGGATAGATCTCCCACAGCGCGTCCTGGGCGGCCTTCAGCGTGTCCTGGTCGAGGAAGCCTTCGACCACGGTGAAGCCCCGGTCGTAGACCTCGGCCAGATTTTCGTCGGGAATCCTCATGGCGGCCAGTCAAGCGCCCGGCGTGCGCCTGCGCAACCACCCTTGCCTCGGGCCGCCAGCCGCGCGAGCCTTGGGCCATTAGAACAAAAGACATTTGGAGGACGCGTCATGAGTGAGCCCCGGATCAATTCCAATGGCCCGCTGAAGGGCCGAAACGCGCTCGTCACCGGCGCCAGCCGCGGTATCGGAGAGGCCATCGCCGCGCGCCTGGCCATGGAGGGCGCCAATGTCGTGGTCTCCGCCCGCACCGCCGAGGATGGCGAGAGCCGGCTGCCGGGTACGCTTCACGAGACTGTCGACCGGATCAAGCGGGCCGGCGGGCATGCGACCTTCATCAAGGCCGACCTGGCCCAGGCCGCCGAGCGCGAGCGGCTGATCGAGGAGGCGACGGCCGCCTACGGGCCGATCGACATCCTCGTGAACAACGCGGCCATCACCTACTTCATGCCGGTCGCCGACTTCCCGGAGAAACGCTTCAAGCTGATGATGGAGGTGCAGGTCTACGCGCCCTTCCACCTGTGCCAGCTGGTCCTGCCGTCAATGCGCGAGCGCAAGCAGGGTTGGATCGTCAACATCTCCTCCGGCGCCGGCCTCCATCCGAAGCTGCCCTACACCCGGCGCGGCGGCGGTACGGTCTACGGCATGTGCAAGGCGGCGCTGGAGCGCTTCACCACCGGCCTGGCGTCGGAGGTCTATGACGACAACATCGCGGTCAATGTGGTCTCACCGGGCCTGGTCGACACCCCAGGCGTCGCGGTCCATGGGCTGATCAACGAGGCCACCAAGGACCGTGTCCAGCCGATCAAATACATCGCCGAGGCGGTCTATCGCCTGGCGTCGGGGGATCCCAAGGCGCTCACCGGCACGATCAACTACGCCGAGCCGTTCCTGAAGGAACAGAACGTCGAACCTTCGGAACTCGTTTGAGAGCCCGCGCGCATGATTGAGCAGACTATCGACATCCCCACCAAGCATGGGGCGATCACCACCTTTATCGTCCATCCGGAGCGCGACGGGCCTCGGCCGCTGGTGCTGTTCTTCATGGACGCGCCGGCGATCCGCGAGGAACTGCGTGACATGGCCCGCCGCATCGCAGCGGCGGGCTATTACGTGATGCTGCCCAACCTCTACTACCGGTCCGGGGTCCTGGAACTGAAGGACCTGCCGCCGTTGCCGGAAGCCGAGGCGCGGGCGCGGATGTTCGAGCTGATGGGCTCGATCTCCATCCCGCTGATCATGGACGACGCTGACGCGCTGCTGGACTACGCCGACCGCGATCCGGCGGCGAGCAAGGGCAAGATCGCCACCCTCGGCTACTGCATGAGCGGCCAGTACGCGATCAGCTTCGCGGCGCGCTATCCGGACCGGGTGGCGGCGGCCGCCTCGATCTATGGCGTGCAACTGGTCACTGACGGCCCTGACAGCCCGCACCTGGCGGCGCAGAGGGCCAAGGGCGAGCTCTATTTCGCCTGCGCCGAGCATGACAGCTATGCGCCGCTGGAGATGGTCGAGACCCTGGACCAGACGGTGAAGTCCAAGAATCTCAACGCCGAAGTCGAGCTCTATGAGGGCGTCCACCACGGCTTCGCCTTCCCGCAGCGCGGCGCCGTCTACGACAAGCCCGCCGCCGAGCGTCATTGGGAGCGGCTGTTCTCGCTCTGGAAGCGCCGGCTCATCTGACGGCGGGGGCTACTGTGTTTCCTGGCCGACATATGATGAACCTTTGCTGAGCCGTGACGTTCAGACCGGGCTCAGGCCGCGGGCGATATTTGTGGTCGCGGATAAGGAGTCCAACCATGAAACGTCTGCTCACAGCCGCCATCGCGCTCAGCCTGCTCACCGGCACGGCCGCCTTGGCCCAACCCGACCACCGCGACGACCAGCAGGGCGATCGCGGCGGCCAACAGCAGTCCCACTGGGCGCAGGGCCAGCGCATGCCCAAGACCTACTACTCGGACCGCAGCCACGACGTGGACTACCGCGCCAACCACCTGAGCGCGCCGCGGCGCGGCTACCGCTGGGTGCGGACCGACGACAACAACTACGCGATGATCGCGATCACCACCGGCCTCATCGCCTCCGTCGTCGCCGCCAACCACTAGGCGCAGTCGCATCGGCCAAAACCTCTCCGCCGCGCCTGTGGCGGAGGGGTTTTGCTATGTGCGCGGCGCCTGGGCGACGATCGGCGGGATCCAGCCCGGTTCCAGCGACTTGGCCGGGTGCGAGGCGGTGACCATGCCCATGAAGGTCGGCCACAGCTCATAGCCCAGCAGGACCTGGGCGCGCGGCGACATCGCGCGCACGATCTCCTTCGGCACGGACAGGAAGAAGTTCTCCTGCGGCCGCGCCCAGCCGGCGCAGTACTGGTTGGTGAAGGCCAGGCGGGGCCTGTCGGTGGTGTTCGCCCCGCCGCGGTGCAGCAGCTTGCCGGGGAAGACGAAGGCCGCGCCGGCGGGGATCTCCATCGGGACCAGGTGTTTCTCCAACCCGCCGGGTTCGGCGCGGCGCGTGGCGATGTCGTCCTCGCTCCAGAGGTGACTGCCCGGGATCACTTCCGTCGCCCCATTGGCGGCGGTGAAGGCGTCGATGGCGCCGATCACCGAATAGCCCACCGCCGGGCTCGACCGCGGCTGGCGGTAGAAGCCATCGTCGGTGTGGATGCCCTGCGCCGTCTCACCGGGCCTGAGGTTGATGGCGTGGGTGGCGGAGAGCAGGAAGTGGCCCTCGAGGAAGCGGCTGAGCAGGGCCAGCAGGCGCGGCTCGCACGCCAGGTCTTCGAACACCTTGCCGCGCGCGACCAGGGTGTAGACCCGCTCGGTCTCGAAACCCTCGAAGTCGTTGCGGCCGCGATGGCCGCCGAGGAAGGGCTGGAGCCGGGCTCGGAACTCGGCGAGCGCGTCGGGGCTCATGAAGTCGTCGATGACGGTGAAGCCCTGCTCGCGGATCTCCGCGGCGTGAGCATCGGCGTCGAAGCTGGCGGTCGGTTTGTCCATGCGGCGGACCTCCCGCAGCTATTGTACCACGCCCGTTTCCAGCCGGCGGAGGACGCCGCGAGCGGCAGCCATGCCGGTGGCGAAGCTGGCCTGCAGGAGGTAGCCGCCGGTCGGCGCTTCCCAATCCAGCATCTCGCCGGCCACGAAGACGCCCGGCCGGGCGGCCAGCATCAGATCGCCATCCACCGCGTCGAAGGCGACCCCGCCAGCCGTCGAGATGGCGCGCGCGATCGGTCGCATGCCGCAGAGCATCAGAGGGACGCCCTTGATCGCCTGGGCCAGGGCCGCCGGGTCGGAGGGCAGGTCCCGGCCGTGCGCCTCGCGCAGGATGTTGGTCTCCAGCGGCGTCATGTGCAGCGCCTTGCGAAGCCGGTTGGAGAGCGATTGGTGGGCCGGCTGCAGCGCGAGTTTCGCGGCGAGCTCTTCGGCTTTGGCGTCGGGCCGCAAGTCGATCCACAACTTCGCCGAGCCATGGGCCCCGATGGCGTCTCGCAGCGGCGCCGAGAGCGCATAGATCGCGCCGCCCTCGAGGCCGTGGCGGGTGACCATCGCCTCGCCGCGCACCCGGACCCGGCCGAAGGTGATCGCCACACCCTTAAGCGGCTGGCCGGCGAAGCGGTCGCGGACGATCTCGCTCCAGGCCACGTCGAAGCCGGCGTTGGCGGGCCTCAGCGGGCTAAGCACCACACCGGCCCCAGCCAGCACGTCCACCCAGCCGCCGGTCGAGCCGAGCTTCGGCCAGCTCGCGCCGCCAAGCGCCAGGAGGGTGGCGTCGGGCGAGACGGCGGTTTCGCCGTCGGGCGTCTTGAAGCGCAGCGCGCCGTCGGCGTCCCAGCCCTGCCAATCGTGGCGGGTCTTGATCTCGACACCCAGCTCCCGCAGCCGTCCGAGCCAGGCGCGCAGCAGGGGCGAGGCCTTGAGCGCCTTGGGAAACACCCGGCCTGAAGACCCCACGAAGGTCGCCTGGCCGAGCCCCTCGGCCCACGCGATCAGCGCCGATGGCGGGAAGGCCTCCACCAGCGGGGCGAGGCGGGCGGCCCCCGCCCCATAACGGGTCAGGAACGGCTCGATCGCCTCGGAATGCGTGAGATTCAGACCGCCGCGCCCGGCCATCAGGAACTTGCGCCCCACCGATGGCATCCGGTCGTAGACGGTGACCCGACAGCCGCGCTCAGCCAGCACCTGCGCCGCCATCAAGCCGGCGGGCCCGCCGCCGATCACGGCGACAGGGCGGAGCTTGGCGGCGGGCGTCACAGGCAAATCCTCTAGGTCTCAAGGGCGACCCATATCAGCCGCGGGACACTTCCGGCCAGCCAATGCTCAGCGACAGGCCGACGCCGCCAGCCGCGCGGCGCGGTCGTGGCTCAGGTCCTCGCCGGTGGGTGTGGGCACGACCGCCTCGCCGGTCATCCCGGTCCAGAGCGCCAGGTTGAACCGCGGGGTGTCCAGATGGTCTTCGACATCGAAGTTGAGGCCCGCCATGGCCTGGGCCCAGTAGCCGGCGGTCCGCACGGGTCGGCAAAGGCCGACAGACCCCGCATCGGCGGTCTTTCCCGGCACCGGCAGGTCGGTGGTCCGCAACACGGCGGGGAGCTCGGCGCGATAGCTCCAGGCGGCCTGCTTCAGGTCGAACAGGTCGGTCATCGGCCGCGCCAGGGCGTCGTTCATCGCCATGGGCTGAAGCCCCAGCACGGCTTCGATGGTGCGCACGAAATTGACCGTCGTGTAGGGCCGCGACACCACGGTGTGCTGGCGCACATAGGGGCCGGCCACCAGGGCCACCGTGCGCCGCGAACTCACATGGTCCGGGCCGTCCTGGGCGTCGTCCTCGATGACAAAGACCAAGGTGTCCTTGGCGAACGGGCTTTCGGAGAGCGTCTGCAGCACCAAGCCGACGGCGTAGTCGTTGTCCGCCTGTTCGGTCTCGACGGTGTCGACCCTGTCGACGCCCTTGCCGAAGGCGCCGGTATGGTCATGCGCCAGCCGCAGGAGCGTCAGGTTGGGCAGGTCCCCCTTGTCCGCGTAGCCGCGGAACTCCCGCTTCCACTCCTGGACGCGCCAGTAGTCGGGGAAGCCCTGATCGAAGCCGCGGAAATAGACGTCGGTGACCCTGGCCAGCGCCGGCTTGGTGGTGATGAACACCGGCAACCGCTTGGCGAAGGGGTCGCGCTCAGGCGGGATCGGATCGGCGGCCTTGTCGCTGTAGCGCGAGAGATCGCCGTAGAAGCCGTAGTTGCGCACGCTGAGCCCCTTGCGCAGCGCGGCGTCCCAGACATAGCCCTGGCCTTCTTCGCCCTCCGGCCCGTCGGGGGCTGCGACGTCCGTGGCGCCGGGCAGGATGTCGTCGTCGTCGGGCGTGGCCGCCTTGGCCGCCTTGCGCGCCTTGTGGTCGGCGATGCCGACGTTGAGGTTGCGGTTCTCGCCTTCCTGATCGTACTGCAGCCCGCGGCCCGCGTAGTTCACCGGCGCCTCGTGCTCGGTGAAGTCGGTGGTTCGCGCCGCGGTGGTCCAGTTCCAGCCGGTGTTGGAGCTTTCGCCCGAGGCGAAGAGATGGTCCAGGGTGACGAACTGGCGGGCGATCGCGTGCTGGTTGGGGGTCATCGCCCGCGGGAAGATCGCCAGCTTCGGATCGCCGTCGCCCACCTCCAGGTCGCCCAGGATCTGATCGTAGGTGCGGTTCTCCTTGACGATGAAGATCACGTGTTTGATGCGCGCCCGGACGGCGGCCATCACCGCGGCGTCCTCGGCCGCTGCGGGGTCGGGCGCGAAGCCGACGTTGACCGCCACCTGATGGGTCAGCCGCTTCAGCTCCGCTGCGTCCGGCGCGGGCAGCGCCAGGAACCCGGCCTTTTCCAGCTGCCAGCCGTAGCTGTTGGTGGCCCGGCAGGCGGCTGCGTCCTTGGGGTCCGTGCTGAGCGTGTTGCGGCACCAACCCGGATTGGGGCCCGGGTCGCTCTTGCCGTTGACGACATAGAGGCGGCCGCCCGTCGCCGCGACGCCCGTCGGGTACCAGCCCGTGGGGATCAGGCCAGTGACGCGGGCTCCGGTCTTGCCAGCGCCCAGGGTCAGCACCGCCACGGCGTTCTCGCCGCCGTTCGAAACGTAGAGCCGCCGTCCGTCCGGCGACAAGGCCAGCGCGTTGCTGTTCGCGCCGCCTTCGAAGCGCTTGCCGGCCATCAGGGCGGCGGTGGCGAGCGTGGGCGTGCGCCAGAGGACGCGCCCGTTCGCGGGGTCGATCTGCGCCACGCCGTCGGTGTTCCCCAAGGCGACATAGAGCCGCCGGCCGCCCGGCGTGGCCAGCAGGGCGGTCGGCTGGCCGGTGGTGCGGATGCGCCGCGTGATGGTCAGCGCGTGGCCGGTGACTGACAGGGCGACAATCTCCCGGTCGCGCTCCGCTGTGACGAAGGCCTGGCGCGGCCCGGTCCAGGCGATCGCGCGAGGGTAGCCGCCGCCGGGCTGGCCATGGCGGGCGGGATCGTTCTTGCCGGGGCGCAGGTCGCGTTCGGCGGTCACCTCGCCGCTGGCGAGATCGATCAGGCTGACCGAATCGTTCTGCAGATTGGCGGCGAGCAGGAGGCGGCCGTCAGGGCTGACAGCGACCCCCGCCGCCTCCGGCTTCACCTGCACGCCCAGGCCCGCCCTATGCCCAAGCGGGAAGCGGCGCCCCGGCTGGAAGCCCCGCGCCCCGCCCTGGTACTCGAGGACCGCGTCATCGACCCCGGCGGAGACGTAGAACCGTTCGCCGGACGGCGCCCAGGCGAGACCCAGGAAGGTGTTGGGGATCTGCAGCACCTGCCGCTTCACCGGCGCGGCGCCAGAGACGTCGAACACGAAGACATATTCGTTGCTGAGCGCCGGAACCTGTTTGCCGTCCGCGCCGACGTTGCGGTTGTAGCCGGTGGTCAGGATCAGCAGGGTCCGTCGGTCGGGGGAGAGGGCGACAGCGGAGGCCTGGCCGGCGGTGAAGGCGGGCAGGTCCGGCAGGTCGGGATTCAGCGCCTGGAACAGGGCGCCGTTCGCGGCCTGGGGCGTGAGGTGCTGGCCGGTGGGCAGGATTTCGCCAGACGCCGCGGCGGCCAGTCCGGTGGCCAGGCCAGCGAACAGGGCGGCGATGCAGGCGATGATTCGGCGGAGGCGCATTTGTCGAGGATCCTGGCTGCGTTAGGTGACATCTGCGAGACGCGTGGCGCAGAAAGGCCGCTGCGAGGGAAACCTCGCTTGCTGTCCAGCCTCGACCGACCTTAATCCTGACCGCTGCAAAATAAACCGGAGCCGAAGCCTTGCTCAGCCGCCGTCATGTCCTGCTCTCGGCAAGCGCGTCCCTGGCGCTCGTGGGCGTCGCCCGCGGCCAGGCCTCGAAGGGCCCTGAGGTCCAGCTCAACAAGGCGTTCGACGACTTCTTCAACCAGGAGCTGGACGAAAGTCCGGAGCTCGCGACATCGCTTGGCCTCGACAAGGGGACACGGGCTGCGGCCAAGGCGAAGCTGCATCAAGGCTCATTGGCCGATGTCGAACGCCATCGCCGCGAGAACACCGCCCAACTCGCCCGGCTGAAGGGTATCGACCGTCCGGCGCTCTCGGGCATGCCCGCGGTGAACTACGACTCGGTGCTCTACGACCTGGAGACGACCGAGGCCGGCAACCGGCGCTTCAACTACGGCGACGGCTCTTCGCCCTATATCCTCAGCCAGATCACCGGGGCCTGGCAGGACGTGCCGGACTTCCTGGCGAGCCAGCACACCATCGAGACGGCCGCCGACTGCGAGGCCTATGTGGCGCGCCTGGGCGAGTTCGCCCGCCTGATGGACCAGGAGATCGAGCGGGTCCGCCACGACGTGGCGCTGGGCGTCACGCCGCCGGACTTCTGCATCGACGGCGCGCTCGGCGGGATGAAGTCCCTGCACGCCCCGGCGGCGCAGTCGACGCTGGTGACCTCGCTGGCCGAGCGCGCCAAGGCCAAGGGCCTCGCCGGCGATTGGACGGCGAAGGCGACCAAGGCCTACGAGGCCCAGGTGCTGCCGGCGCTGGAGCGGCAGATGGCGCTTCTGACGAGCCTGAAGGGCAAGGCGACGCACGACGCCGGCGTCTGGAAGCTGCCGGACGGGGAGGCCTACTACGCCCACGCCCTGCAAGCCGAAACCACCACGACCATGACGCCGGCCGAGGTGCATCAACTCGGGCTCGACGTCACCCGAGACCTGCAGGCGCGCGCCGACGTGCTGTTCAGGAAGATCGGCATGACCGGCGGCACGGTCACCGAACGCTATGGCGCGCTGTTCAAGGACCCGAAGTACATCTATCCCAACACCGACGCCGGAAAGGCGAAGGAGATCAATGATCTGAACGCGCTTGTTCAGGGCATGCAGTCCCGCCTGCCGACCTATTTCGGCATGCTGCCGAAGACGCCTCTGGAGATCCGCCGTATCCCGGCCGCGACCGAGGCCGGTGCGTCGACCCACTACACGGACGGCAGCCTCGATGGCGCGCGGCCCGGAATCTATTGGCTGAATCTGCGCGACACCGCCGAGGCGCCTTTCTGGGACATGCCGACGACGACCTTCCACGAGGGCATTCCGGGGCACCACCTGCAGCTG
Organism: Phenylobacterium sp.; assembly: GCF_004799395.1. Classification (GTDB taxonomy): domain Bacteria; phylum Pseudomonadota; class Alphaproteobacteria; order Caulobacterales; family Caulobacteraceae; genus Phenylobacterium. Next base: position 10,133 of record NZ_SSMZ01000189.1, on the reverse strand, counting down.
ACGCTGCAGAAGCAGGCGGACCTGCCGATGCTGCGCAAGGCCGGCGGCTTTGGGGCCTATATCGAGGGCTGGGCGCTCTATTCGGAGCAGCTGGCCCAGGAGATGGGCTTCTACGCCGACCACCCGGACTGGGAGCTGGGCTATATCCACGACGCCCTGCTGCGCTCCGGGCGGTTGATCACCGACACCGGGCTGCACAGCCTGCGCTGGACCCGCGAGAAGGCCGCGCAAACCCTCGCGGACACCGACGGGGATCCCATCTCGCTGGCGACCCAGGAGATCGAACGCTACTGCGTCTGGCCGGGCCAGGCCTGCAGCTACATGGTGGGCAAGGTCACCATCCTGCGGCTGCGCGAGAAGGCCAGGGCGGCGCTGGGACCGCGGTTCGACATCCGCCAGTTCCACGACGCGGTGCTGCTGGCGGGCTCCATGCCGCTGACCGTACTGGAGCACGCCGTGGACAACTACATCACCGCGCACCGGGCAGCCTGATCCAAGGCGCCAGGGGCGAACGCATTCGGGGGAATGAAGACATGAGCCAATTCGATCGCCGGGGCTTCCTGGCGACCACCGCCGGCGCTGCGCTGGCGTTCGCCGCCGGTCGGGCCGCGGCCACGACCGGCGACGCCGAAGCCCAGCTCAACAAGGCTTTCGACGACATCTTCAACCAGTCGCTGGACGAGAGCCCTGAGCAGGTCACCGGGCTCGGCCTCGACAAGGGCTCGCGCGCGAGCGCCAAGTTCAAGCTGCACGACGCCTCCCTGGCCGAGGTGGAGCGGCGCAAGGCGCAGACCGCCGCCAACCTCGCGCGGCTGCGCGGCATCGACCGCAAGGCGCTCACCGGCATGGCGGCGGTGAACTACGACTGCGTGTTCTACAACCTCGAGGCCGCCGACCGGGGCAATCGCCGCTTCGCCTATCCGACCGGCAATTCGCCCTATGTGCTGAGCCAGATCACCGGCGCCTATCAGGGCACGCCGGACTTCCTCGACAGCCAGCACACCATCGCCACCAAGGAAGACTGCGAGGCCTATCTCGCGCGGCTGGGCGAGTTCGCCCGGGTGATGGACGAGGAGTGCGAGCGGGTCCGCCACGATGCGGGGCTGGGCGTGATCCCGCCGGACTTCTGCATCGCCGGCGCGCTCGCCCAGATGAACACCCTGCATGCGCCCGCCGACAAATCGACCCTGGTCGCCTCGCTCACCCGAAGGGCCAAGGCCAAGGGGATCGAGGGCGACTGGGCCGGGCAGGCGGCGGCGGTCTACGAACGCAAGGTGCTGCCGGCGCTGGATCGGCAGATGGCGCTGCTGGAGAGCCTGAAGGGCAAGGCGACGCACGACGCCGGGGTCTGGAAACTGCCGGACGGCGAGGCCTGGTATGCGCTCGCCCTCGAGACGCGCACGACCACGACGATGACGCCTGCCGAAGTGCACAGGCTCGGCCTCGACGTCACCAAGACGCTCTCGGCGCGCGCCGACGTCCTCTTCCGGAAACTGGGTCTGAGCCAGGGCACGGTGGCCCAGCGCTATGGCGCGCTCTTCAAGGACCCCAAGTACCTTTATCCGAACACCGATGAGGGCAAGGCCAAGGAGGTCGCCGACCTCAACGCGCTCGTCCAGGCCATGCAGGCCCGGCTGCCGGAGTACTTCGGAACCCTGCCCAAGACGCCGCTGGAGATCCGCCGCATCCCGGCCGCGACCGAGGCCGGCGCCTCGACCCACTACACCGGCGGCAGCCTGGATGGCGCGCGGCCCGGCATCTACTGGCTGAACCTGCGCGACACCGCCGAGGCGCCCTTCTGGGACATGCCGACGACGACCTTCCACGAGGGCATCCCCGGCCACCACCTGCAGATCACCCTGCAGCGCCAGGCCGACCTGCCACTGATCCGCAAGGCTGGCGGCTTCGGCGCCTATGCCGAGGGCTGGGCGCTCTATTCCGAACAACTCGCCGACGAGATGGGCTTCTACAAGGATCATCCGGACTGGGAGCTGGGCTACATCCACGACGCTCTGCTGCGGTCCGGCCGGCTGGTCACCGACACCGGCCTGCACGCCCTGAAGTGGAGCCGCGAGACGGCCAGCGAGACCCTGGCCGGCACCGACGGCGACCCGATCCCGCTCGCCCAGCAGGAGATCGAACGCTACTGCGTCACGCCGGGCCAGGCCTGCAGCTACATGGTGGGCAAGGTCACCATCCTGCGGCTGCGCGAGAAGGCCAAGGCGGCGCTGGGTCCGAGATTCGACATCCGCAAATTCCACGACACGGTGCTGGCCGCCGGCTCCATGCCGCTGACCGTGCTCGGCAACGTGGTCGACAGCTACATCGCCGCCAACAAGGCCTGATCCAAAACCTTAAGTCATTCTCCCGGGGGATAGAAAATATGAGTGAATTCGATCGTCGCACCTTCCTCGCGACCACCGCCGGCGCGGCCCTGCTGACCGCGGCCCCGGCGCTCGCCCAGGCCCAAGCCCCGGCGGCCTCCGAGGACGCCAGGCTTCGCGCCATGCTCGACCAGATCTACGAGGCCCAGATCGACGAGAGCCCGCGCCGCGCCACCTCGCTCAACCTCGACAAGGGCGCCCGCGCGGCGCTCAAGTCGCAGCTCGACGACAACTCCCTGGAAGCCCGCGCCCAGCGCCTCGAGCGCACGCGCATGCGAATGAAGCAGCTGCAGACCATCGACCGTGCCAAGCTCTCGGCCGCCTCGAAGATCGACCTCGATGTCATCCTCTATGGGCAGGAACAGTCGGTCCGCAGCGCCGACAAGTGGAAGTTCGGCGACACCGGCGGCAACTTCCGGCCCTATGTGATCAGCCAGCAGTCGGGCTCCTATCAGGAGGTCCCGGACTTCCTGGACTCATCGCACCGCGTCGCCGACGCCAACGACGCCGAGGCCTATCTCTCGCGCCTCTCCGCCTTCGCCCGGGTGATGGACCAGGACCTCGACCGGCAGCGCCATGACGTCGCCCTGGGCGCGATCCCGGCGGCCTTCATCTGCGACCTCAGCGTGGGCCAGATGCGCGCGCTGCGCGACCAGCCAGCGGGCAAGACCATCCTGGTCACCTCGATCGTCAAGAAGGCCAAGACCGCCAACCTCGACGGCGACTGGGAAGGCCGCGCGAGCAGGATCGTCGAAGCTGAGGTGTTCCCGGCGCTCGATCGCCAGATCGCCGCCATGACCGCGCTGAAAGCGAAGGCCCAGCCCAACGCGGGCGCGTGGGCGCTCCCCAACGGCGACGCCTACTACGCCGACGCGGTGAAAGCCTCGACCACCACCGACTACACTCCCGAACAGGTCCACCAGCTCGGCCGCGACCAGGTGGCCGAGATCGGCGGCCGGCTGGACGCGATCCTCAGGAAGCAGGGCCTGACCCAGGGCACGGTGGGCGCACGCCTCGTGGCCCTGAACAACCGTCCCGACCAGGTGTTCGCCAACACCGACGCAGGCCGCGCGGAAATCTTGAAGCTGCTGAACGACCACATCGTCGAGGTCTACAAACTGCTGCCCAACGCCTTCCGGACCCTGCCGAAGGCCAAGGTCGAGGTGCGCCGGGTGCCGGTGTTCATCCAGGATGGCGCCGCCAACGGCTACTACAACGGCGCCGCGCCCGACGGATCGCGCCCGGCGGTGTTCAACATCAACCTGAAAGAGACCTCCGACTGGCCGCGCTACAATCTGTGGACGCTGGCGCACCACGAGACGATCCCCGGCCACCACCTGCAGATCGCGCTCAGCCAGGAGTCCGCCCAGATGCCGAAGATCCGGCGCAACGGCGGCGGCTATTCGGCCTTCGTCGAGGGCTGGGCGCTCTATGCCGAACAGCTGGCCCAGGAGATGGGCGCCAACGACTTCGACCCGCTGGGCGAGGCCGGCTACCTGCAGTCCCTGCTGTTCCGCGCCGCGCGCCTGGTCACCGACACCGGCATCCACGCCAAGCGCTGGACCCGCGAACAGGCGACCCAGTACATGGTCGACACCATCGGCAACACCAAGACCCGCGCCCAGCGCGAGGTGGAGCGCTACTTCGCCGGGCCCGGCCAGGCCAACAGCTACAAGGTCGGCCATACCGTCTGGGTGAAGGTGCGCGACGAGGCCAAGGCCAAGCTGGGCGCCAAGTTCGACCTGAAGGCCTACCACGATGCGGTGCTGCTCTCAGGCGCGATGCCGCTGACCGTGCTGCAGCGGCACGTCTCGGAGTGGATCGCGACGCAGGCCTAGGGGCTAGAACCAGCCCTCGCGCTTCAAGAGGGCGGAGTGGGTGCGGCTGACCGGGACGGTGAGGCCGCTCGCCAGCCGCAGTTCGCCGCGTCCGCGCCGCCAGCGCACGGCCTCGATCGCCCCGGCCGCGACCCACCATGACCGGTGCGTCTGGTAGCCGGAGAGCCGAGCGAGCTCCTGCAACGCGTCGCTGAACCTGGCGGTGATCAGCTCGTCGCCGGCGTCGGTGTGGACGCGCAGGTAGTGGTCTTCGGCTTCCACGGCGAGCAGGCGGGCGGACCGGCGCCGGGCCGACAGGCGCAGGCGGAAGGGGTCTGACGCCTCGGGCGGCGGTTCGGGTTCGGCGGCTGTGCGCTCGGTCCAGACGCCGCGCCAGGCGAGCTGGCGCAGCAGCATGACGCCGAAGCTGATCACCGCGACCTGATAGACGAGCGGAGCAAGGTGCGGCTGGTTTGCCGGCAGGCCCAACATCAGCTCGGACACGCACCAGACGAGGCCTGTCACCGGCGCGGTCATCAGGACGGTGTCCGCGGCCAGACGGGTCCAGAACCCCGTCAGGCGGGCGCTGACCACGACGTCGATGGCGATGCCGATCACCCCGCCGCCGACGATGACGATCGGCCAGTAGGTGAAGCGGATCAGGGCGCTCTCCGCGGCCGCGCCAAAGGGGCCAAGCGCGCCAAGGAACAGGCCGACCGCCAGCAGGAGCGCTGTCTCCGCCGCCGCGCGGCGCAAGAGCAGCGGTGTCCTGGGTCCCGGCATGAAGGCTCCGTCCGCGAAGAGTCGGCGCAGTCTGGCACGCGCCAACGGGGCCGCGCGACCCGTTCGCGCAGATTAGGCGCCGTTTACGGGTTGGCGGTCGCGAGCGGTCCGGGGCTCTGCCATCCGATGGGCGGTCAAACGGAGTTCATCGATGTCCCGCGTTTCGAAAAGCCTCTGGGCCCTGGCCGCCTTCCTCAGCCTGGGCGTGGCGTTGTTCTCCTATCGCCTGCTGCTGCCCAGCCTTCCGGCGGTCGGCAATGACATCGCCGCCAACGTGATGCGCAGGCCCTGGCTGCCGATCCATGCCGGGTTCGCGGCCACCGCGTTGCTGATCGGGCCGCTGCAGTTCCTGCCCAGGCTGCGGATGCGGTTGCCCAAGCTGCATCGAAACATCGGCAAGACGTACGTGATCGCCTGCCTGACCGCGGCGCCCGCCGGGTTGGTGCTGGCCACCGGCACGGACGCGGGGCCCGTCGCCCAGTGGGGTTTTGGGACCCTGGCCGTGCTCTGGTTCGGCGCCACGGCCTACGCCTTCTGGCTGGCGACGCAGGGCCGGATCGCCGAGCACCGGCGCTGGATGATCCGCTCATTCGCCATGACGTTCGCGGCGGTGACCCTTCGCCTCTATCTGCCGATCCCGCCGATGTTCCTGCACATGAACTTCCTTGAGGGCTACCGGATCATCTCCTGGTTTTCCTGGACGTCGAACCTCGTCGTGGCGGAGATCTATCTGAACTGGGCGAACCTGCGCGGCGGGTTCACACGACGGCATGCTGACAGAATGCTGTCAGTGGAGGCACAATAGGGTCACGTCTGCGCCGCCCGCTGCGGGCGGAAGAGGGAGACCGCCATGTCCAAGGACCTGATCTTCTACACCAACCCCATGTCGCGTGGGCGCATCGTGCGCTGGATGCTCGAGGAGGTGGGCCAACCGTACGAGACGGTGATCCTCGACTATGCGTCGACGCTGAAGGGAGCGGAGTACCTGGCGATCAATCCGATGGGGAAGATCCCGGCGCTCAAGCACGGCGACCTGGTGGTGACCGAAGGCGCGGCGATCTGCGCCTACCTGGCCGACGCCTTTCCGGAGGCGGGACTGGCGCCGCCGAGCGCCGAGCGCGGCGACTACTATCGCTGGCTGTTCTTTGGCGCGGGACCCGTCGAGGCGGCGGTGACCGCGCGCAGCCTGGGCTTCGACCCGAAGCCTGAGCAGAAGCGCATGGCCGGTTTCGGCTCGCTGGAAGACACCCTGAACGCCCTGGAGACGGCGGTGACCGGCCGCGAATACCTGGCCGGCGGCAAGTTCAGTGCGGCGGACGTCTACACCGGTTCGCAGATCGGCTGGGGGATGCAGTTCGGATCGATCGACAAGCGCCCGGCCTTCACCGCCTACTGGGAGCGGGTCTCCAGCCGTCCGGCGGCGGTGCGCGCCCGGGAGATCGACGACGGCCTGATCGCCGCGGCCCAGGCCCAGCCGCAGTCGGCCTAGGCCTTGGGTTCGATCAGGTCCCAGCGGTTGCCGTAGAGGTCCTCGAAGACTGCGACGGCGCCGTAGGGCTCCCGTCGCGGAGCCTCCAAGAAGCGGACGCCGGCCGCGCTCATCCGGGCGTGGTCGGCGGCGAAGTCCGAGGTCTCCAGGAACAGGAACACCCGCCCGCCGGTCTGGTCGCCGATGCGGGCGGTCTGGGCCTCGCCTGCGGCCCGGGCCAGCAGCAGGCCCGCGCCGCCGCCGCCGGGGCGGACTACCACCCACCGCTTGCCGCCGCCCTGGGGCGTGTCCTCGACGAGCGTGAAGCCGGCCTTGCCGACGTAGAAGGCGATGGCCTCGTCATAGTCGCGGACGAGCAGGGCGGTCAGGGTCTGTCGCATAGGTTCCTAGAGTCCAGCCGCAACGCCGCGGATCAGATCGCGCATCCAGACCATGGCCGGCTCCGCCAGGCGTTCCCTGAGATATAGGAGACTCACATCCACGGCCGGGCTTTCATAGGGCGGATCGATCAGCTTCACGCGACCGACCTGGGCCGACATCAGGGCCAGGCGCCGCGGGATCAGGGTCGCCATGTCCGTGCGGCTGGCGACGGCGAGCGCGGTATAGGTGTCGGGCACCGAAACCCCGACCCGCCGCGTCAGGCCGCGCGAGGCCAGTGCGGCCTCGAAGGCGCCGGCGTCCTCCCAGCTGGCCCGGCTGACGAAGGCGCGACGCTCGCCGCCATCCTCGATCAGGCCCGGCAGGCTGCGGGCGATCACCACGTGCGGGACGGAGACCAGCGTCTGCAGCTCGATCCGTTCGCCGGCGAAGACCGGATGGCCGGAGCGCACCACCCAGACCAACTCCTCGGTGAGGAGCGTCTCCCGGGCGAACCGCTCCGGCGCGGCCAGCACGCTGCCCACCATGAAGTCCACCCGCCGTGCGTCGGTGCGCTCCAGGACGTCGTTGGCCAGCTCGGCGATCAGCAGCTCGCAGCGCGGCGCGGCCTGGGCCAGGCGGCTGGCCATCGGCGGCGCGAGGATGGCGCTGGCGTAGGCGCCAGCCACGACCGCGAAGCGCCGCTCGCTGGTGGCCGGATCGAAGTCGGAGGGGGCCAGCGCCGCCTGCAGCTGGTTGAGCGCGGCGTGCACCTGCGGGCCCATCTCCACTGCGCGTGGCGTCGGCTGCATTCCGGCGGGACCTCGAACGAACAATTCGTCGTTCAACATGTAGCGCAGGCGGTTGAGCGCGTGACTCACCGCAGATTGGGTGAGGCCCAGGCGAGCGCCGGCGCGGGTCACGCTGCGTTCCTCCAGCAGCACGTCGAAGACGCGCAACAGGTTCAGGTCGAGGCTCGAAGGCCGGATGTTATGAACAAGGCTCATATGTTGCGTGACAACATATCATTTGGATCATCGGGCGGGCAGCCCTATCTCAGGTTTCGACGGGAACGCCGGCGCGGCCAGGGACGGCCAGCGTCCGCGTGGCCCTTTGCGTCATTTCCGAGTGAAAGGGGCTCGCGTTGAGCGAACCTGAAGTCATCCCGCTGCGTGGCAACGCCGACGTCGATCCGAAGGCCAAGCCCAGCTTCATGCAGCGCTGGCGCTGGCCGCTGATCATCGGGGGTCCGCTGCTGATCGCCGGGATCGTGATCTGGTTCATCGCCACCGGCGGCAAGACCCAGACCACCGACGACGCCTATGTGCAGATCGAAAAGGCGCCGGTGGCGCCGTCGATCGCCGGGCGGGTGACCGACATCTATGTGCACGAGAACGAGGTCGTGAAGCGCAGCCAGGTGCTGTTCCGCCTCGACATCCGCGACATGCAGGCCAACGCCGACGCCGCCGCCGCCTCGGTCGCCAACGCCGCGCTGCAGGTCGGCGCGCTGCGCGCCAGCTACCAGCAGCAGCAGGCGATGGTGCAGGCCGCCAAGGACCAGCTCGCCTACGCCACCACCGAAGCCGCGCGGACCAAGAACCTCGCCAATGTCGGGGTGGACTCCCTGGCCCAGGTCGATCAGGCCAACCACGCCGTGCTGGCCGCCCGCCAGCAGCTCGCCGCGGCCCAGCAGCAGGCGGCCCAGGTGCTGGCCAACCTCGGCGGCAACCCGAACCTCGCCCCCGGCGCCGCGCCGGCGGTGATGCAGGCCCAGGCCCAGCTCGACCGCGCCAAGCTGAACGTCGCCTACGGCACGGTCGCCGCGCCCGCCGACGGCATCGTCACCCGCGTCGACCAGATGCCGGTGGGCACCTATCTGAACGCCTCCCAGACCGGCTTCTGGCTCTTGTCCGGCGAGCCGTGGATCGAGGCCAACTTCAAGGAAGACCAGCTCGCCCACATGAAGGTGGGCCAGCCGGTGACCATCAAGATCGACGCCTATCCGGAGGCTCTGAAGGGCCACGTGGCCAGCTTCTCACCCGGCACCGGCCAGGCCTTCTCGGCCCTGCCCGCCCAGAACGCCACCGGCAACTGGGTGAAGGTGGTGCAGCGCCTGCCGGTGAGGATCGCGTTCGACAAGACGCCGCCGGACATGGCGGGACGCGCAGGCCTTTCAGCCAAGGTGACCGTCGACGTCCGCGCGCCGGGCGCCCGCTAGGGCCTGACGGCCATGGTCACGCAACACGACGCCAAGAACCGCTGGCCGATCACCATTTCGATCATGCTGGCGACGGTGATGAACTCACTGGACACGACGATCGCCAACGTGGCCCTGCCGCATATGCAGGGCTCGGTGTCGGCGTCGCCCGAGCAGATCACCTGGGTGCTGACCTCCTACATCGTGGCCGCGGCGATCATGACGCCGTTGTCGGGCTGGCTCGCCGATCGGATCGGCCGCAAGCGGATGTTCCTGATCTCCATCGGAGGCTTCACCTTTGCCTCGATGCTCTGCGGCATCGCCACGTCGCTGCCGGAAATCGTGATCTTCCGCCTGTTGCAGGGCGTGTTCGGCGCGGCGCTCATCCCGCTGTCCCAGGCGGTTCTGCTCGACATCAACCCGCCGGAGAAGCACGGCCAGGCCATGGCGATCTGGGGCGCCGGCGCGATCCTCGGACCGATCCTGGGTCCGGCGCTGGGCGGCTATTTCACCGAGGACTTCTCCTGGCGGTGGTGCTTCTACATCAACCTGCCGATCGGCATCCTGGCCTTCCTCGGGGTGCTGTTCTTCATCTCCGGCGACCGGCTGGCCCGGGCCAAGAAGTTCGACTTCCTGGGCTTCGGCATGCTCACCCTGTTCATCGGCGCCTTCCAGCTGGTCCTTGACCGCGGGCCCAGCCAGGACTGGTTCCACTCGCAGGAAATCTGGACCGAGACCATTCTGGCGGGCGTCGGCCTGTGGGTCTTCGTGATCCACACCCTGACCACGTCGCATCCGTTCTTCGACAAGGCGCTGATGCGCGACCGCAACTTCGTCACCGCCAGCATCTTCGGCTTCTTCATCGGCATCCTGCTGTTCTCAACCATGGCGCTGCTGCCGCCCATGATGCAGACGCTGCTGGGTTATCCGGTGCTGACCTCCGGCCTGGTCAGCATGCCGCGCGGCGTCGGATCCTTCGTCGCCATGTTCGCCGTGGGCCGGCTGATCGGGAAGGTGGACACCCGGCTGATCCTCTTGACGGGTCTGCTGATCAGCTGCGTGGCCCTGTGGCAGATGCTGAACTTCGACCTGTCGATGACCGTGTG
>NZ_SSMZ01000188.1 GCF_004799395.1 Phenylobacterium sp. | reverse complement strand
GCTCCACCGCCTTTGAGGCGCAGGCGGCCCGCCATCCGGTGGTCGAAAACGCCGTCCGCCGCGCGGGCGAGGCCTTCACCCCCAACGACTGTCGCCTGGACGGCGCGGGGGCCGGCGGGCCCAGGCTGGCCCTGGTCACCGGCCCGAACATGGCCGGCAAATCGACCTTCCTGCGCCAGAATGCGCTTCTGGCCGTGCTGGCGCAGGCCGGCTGCTTTGTTCCGGCCAAACGCCTGCGGCTCGGTGTCGTCGACCGCCTGTTCAGCCGCGTGGGCGCGGGCGACGATCTGGCGCGGGGCCGGTCGACCTTCATGGCCGAGATGGTGGAGACGGCCGCGATCCTCACCCAGGCGACGCCCCGCTCCTTCGTAATCCTCGACGAGATCGGCCGGGGCACCGCGACCTACGACGGCTTGGCGATCGCCTGGGCCTGCGCCGAGGCGTTGCACGAGACCAACCGCTGCCGCGCGCTCTTCGCCACGCACTATCACGAGCTGGCGGTGCTGGAGCAGCGACTGGCCTATGTCGCGAACCTCTCGCTCAAGGCCAAGGAGTGGAATGGCGACCTGATCTTCCTGCACGAGGCCGGGCCCGGGCCGGCGGACCGGTCCTACGGCGTCCAGGTGGCGAAGCTGGCGGGCGTGCCTGCGCCCGTCGTCGCCCGAGCCAAGGACGTGCTGGAGCGCCTGGAGCGCGAGGCCGCCGGCCCCCCCAACCTCGACGCCCTGCCGCTATTCGCGGCCGTAGCGGAGGCCGCGCCCGCCAGCGGACCCAGCCCGGCGGAAGAGGCGCTCAGGGTCATGGACCCCGACGGCATGAGCCCGCGCGAGGCGATGGAGGCGCTCTATCGGCTGAAAGGGCTCCTGAGCTAGCGTCGCCCCCTCAAGGAGGAGCTGATCGATGCCCATACCCGCGACCGTCGGCGCCTTCGCCATCGTGCCGAGCAATGACCTGGCGGGCGCGATCCCGTTCTGGGAGCGGCTGGGTTTCGAGCGCACCGGCGGGGACGCCCAATACATCATCATGACCGGCTGGGACTGCGAGGTGCACCTGGCCCAGGCGGGCGAAGGTCCCTGGCGCGTACCGCAGGAGAACAACCCCTTCGGCGTCTTCATCCGCACGCCGGATGTCGACGCGATCGCCGCGCGCGTCGACGACCTGATCATTCGCCCCGGCGGCGTCCTGCGCCACCGCGAGTGGGGCCTCTATGAGGTCGGGATCTGCGGACCGGATGGGTTGCTGGTGCGGATCGGCTGGCCGTCACGGCTGATACAAGGGCAAGCCCCTTGAGGGAGGCGCGTCGAGGGCCTTGCCGCCCAGGACCGGCGATGCGCCCCCCGACGCCTCCATCTCGATCGCCTGAATTTCGGCGCTTGCCTAAATACCTCTTGCTTCGTTGTCATTGTTTGGTATTTTGCTAGTTAGCGAATTACAAAATGACCAACAGGCTCCCCGTGTCCGAAGTCTACAAAGCCCTGGCCGATCCCACCCGGCGCCGCGTCCTCGAGCTGCTCCGCGAGCGGGACATGAACGCGGGCGAGATCGCCGAGCACTTCCAGCTCGCCAAGCCGACGCTGAGCGGCCACTTCGCCGTGCTGCGCGAAGCCGGGCTGGTCACCCCGGAAAAGACCGGAACGACCATCATCTACCGCCTCAACGTCTCGGTGCTCGAAGAGGCCCTGATGGCGCTGATGGGCGCCTTCAAATTCCTGGGGCCCAAGCCGACGAGCCAAGCCCCGAGCAAGCCTCGCAAGGGAGAAAGCTGATGCGAATTTCCAACGCGACCTGGATCGCCGCGATCCTCACCGCCGCCTCCGTCGCCGTCGCCGCCTGGGCGTGGTTCATGCTTCCGGCTGGCTTCGGCGTGCCGCTCAACTACCTCGGCTTGGACGGCCTGCGCCATCATGGGGTCTCGCGCACCGCGCTTTGGCTGATCCCGGTGATTTCGGGCTTCGTGGCCACGGCCATGACCTTCGCGCCAGGGTTCGGCATGCGCAACGAGGTCGATCGTGCGGCGGAGGTGTTCGATGTCACCCTGATCGCGGTCGCGGGCCTGTTGCTGGTGGTGGAATTCGCCCTGGTCGGCCGCGCGCAGGACCCGGACTTCAACGTCATGCGCCCCGTGGCCATCGCCGTCGGCGTGCTGCTGGCCGCCGTCGGAAACTACCTGGGCAAGGCCCGCCGCAACGGCTTCTTCGGCGTCAAGACGCCGTGGACCCTGGCCGACGCCGGGGTGTGGGACAAGACACACCGCTACACCGGGCGCGGCATGGTGGTGGCCGGGCTGGGTCTGGTTGTCCTGGGCTTCATCATCCAGAGCGCTGTGGCGTTGGCGGTCGGCATCGCCGCCGGCTCGGCCATTCCCGTGCTGATGGGCGTCGCCCGCTCGCGCACCCTGCATCGCGCCCTGCCGCGCGCCTGAGGAAACTCCGCAGGAGCAGGTTGGGACAAAGCATCCTATATCCCGTTCATGCCCCCGCGCCTCAAACCCACACGCCTCGAGTACGTCGTCGATGGGGTGCGACTGCGCGCCCAGCTGTCAGCGGCGGCGCTGGAGGCCGGCGACGGGCCGGCGCAGCGAAAGGCAGCGCTTGAGATCCTCAAGGCCGCCCTGTTCCGCGGCCGGATGATCGCCAAGGAGCGGCTCGAGAACGGCGCCGGCGGGATCGAGACGGCGCGGCTACTGTCCGGGGTGACCGACGAGGTGATCACCGCGCTCTGGGACTTCACCACTGTCCACGTGTTCCGCGCCCGCAACCCCACCGAGGGCGAGCGTCTGGCGCTGATGGCGGTGGGCGGCTACGGCCGGGGCACGCTCGCCCCCTACAGCGATATCGATCTGCTCTTCGTGCGGCCCTATAAGCAGACCGCCCATGCCGAGAGCGTGATCGAGTACATGCTCTACGCCCTATGGGACCTGGGCTTCAAAGTCGGCCACGCCTCGCGGACGGTCGAAGAGTGCATCAAGCTCTCCCGCGAGGACTTCACCATTCGCACCTCGATCCTTGAGGCGCGGCGCCTGATCGGCGACGAGAAGCTGGCCGACGAACTGGTCCGCCGCTTCCAGAACGAGGTGGTCAAGGGCACTGGCGCCGAGTTCGTCGCCGCCAAGCTGAAGGAGCGCGATGAGCGCCACGCCCGCGCAGGCGCCAGCCGCTACATGGTCGAGCCCAACATCAAGGAGGGCAAGGGCGGGCTTCGCGACCTCAACACCCTGTTCTGGATCGCGCAGTACCTGCATCCCGGCCAGTCGATCGAGAAGGTCATGCAGCTGGAGATGTTCGAGCACCGCGAGGTGCGCGCCTTCATCCAGGCCTTTGATTTCCTGTGGGCGGTGCGCGCGCACCTGCACTTCGCGACGGGCCGCCCGGAAGAGCGCCTGACCTTCGACCTGCAGCCCGAACTGGCGCGGCGGATGGGCTACGGCGACCGGGCGGACAATCCGGCGGTCGAGCGGTTCATGCGGCGCTATTTCCTGATCGCCAAGGAGGTCGGCGCGCTCACCCGCGTGTTCGCCGCCAAGCTGGAGGCCGAGCAGGTGAAGACGGCGCCGCGAGGCCTCTCGCGTCTGCTGCCCGCGCGTCGCGCCAAGCGCACGCCGCTCGACGAGCCAGGCTTCCATGAGATCGGCGGACGGCTGAACATCGACAGCCCCGACATCTTCGAGACAGATCCGATCAACCTTTTGCGCCTGTTCAAGATCGCCGACGAGCGCAACCTCGACCTGCACCCCGACGCCTTCACCGCCGCCACGCGGCTGGCGCCTCTGATCACCTCCGGCGTACGGCGCGACCGTCACGCGGCCCAGGTGTTCCTGTCCATCCTCGCCCACGGGCGCGATCCTCAGCGGACGCTGACCCTGATGACCGACGCCGGCGTGCTCGGCCGCTACCTCCCGGAATTCGGGCGGATCGTCGCCCAGATGCAGTTCAACATGTACCACTCCTATACGGTGGACGAGCACACCCTGCGCGCGGTGGGCGTGATCGCCGACATCGCCGCCGGTCGATACGCCGAGGAGAACCCGCTGGCCACGGCGGTCATGCCGCTGATCGTCGACAAGGATGCGCTCTACCTGGCCATGTTGCTGCATGACACTGGCAAGGGCGGCGCGGGCGGCCAGGAGAAGGCCGGAGCTCGGGCGGCGCGCTCGGCCTGCGAGCGGCTGGGCCTGGAGCGCTCGAAGATCGAGCTGGTCGCCTGGATCGTCGAACACCACCTGGTGATGAGCGACACCGCCCAGAAGCGAGATATCTCCGACCCCCGCACGGTCACCGATTTCGCCAAGATCATCGAGACGCCGGAGCGCTTGCGCCTCCTGCTGGTGCTGACCGTAGCCGACATCCGCGCCGTGGGGCCGGGCGTCTGGAACGGCTGGAAGGGCCAGCTGCTGCGCGAGCTCTATGGAGCGACCGAGGCGATCTTCCGCGGCGGACGCGGGTCGGACAGCGCCGCGGCCCTGAAGCGCTATCACGAGAACGCCGCCTATGACGCCCGGGTGCGGGCGGCCAAGGCCGATCCGGCGGCGGAGGCCTGGGCCGACGCCATGGAGGACGCCTATTTCTCGGCCTTCACTGAGAGCGAGGTCCTGGCCCACGCTGCGCTGTCGAGGCGGGCGGGTAACGGGGCTGCGGCGGAGGGCCGGGTGCGGCTGGATCGAAACGCGGCGGAAGTCTCGGTGGCCGCTGTCGACCGCCGGCGGCTGTTCGTCGACCTGGCGGGCGCCATCACCGGGGCCGGCGCCAATGTGCTGGGCGCGCGGGTCTTTACCTCGCGGACCGGCCAGGCGCTCGACGTCTTCTACCTGCAGGACGCCGCTGGCCAGCCCTATGGGATCGACAATCCACGGTCCCTGCCGCGCCTGGTGGAGAGCCTGGAAGCCGCCGCCCGCGGCGCGACCGTGCCGCACGAGCCGCGCCGAGGGGCCGACCTGGGCCGGGCCGCCGCCTTCTCCATCGAGCCGGCGGTGATGCTGGACAACGACGCCTCGGAGACCTCGACGGTCGTAGAGGCCTCCGGCCGCGACCGCCCCGGCCTCTTGGCGGCGCTCGCCCGCACCATCGCCGACGCCGGCCTGTCGATTCTGTCGGCCCACATCGACGGCTATGGCGAACGCGCCGTAGACGCCTTCTACGTCACCGGCCCCAAGGGCGCGAAGGTGACCGATGCGCGGAAGGGCAATGCGCTGCGGGCCGCCCTGCTTGCCGCCCTCAACGACGAGGGCCAGGAGGAGCCGCGGCGAGTCAACCTGCAGCGCGCACGGGCCAGCGTCGCGCGCTGAACAAGCGTCACCGCCCCATAGCCGCCACGAAGTTCGTCTCGGTTATGTTTTGGCGACCTGGCTCCCTTAGACAGCCTTGCGCCGGGGCTCTTGGGGGGACCGATTGCGCAACCGAGTTCGCGTCCTGCTGGCCGCCACCGCCCTGCTGGCCGCCCCACACGCCTTCGCCCAAAGCCAGCCGGCCGCGCCGTCCACGACGACGCCCGCCGCGAACAACGGCAACGCCGCGGCCAAGGCGCCTGCCAAGGCTCAGGCGAAGCCCGCGGCGCCGGCCACCAAGAAACCCGCCGCGCCGAAGACCGTCGACGAACTCACAGTCACCGGCGCGTCGCAGGGCGCATTCCGCTCCTCCATCGACCGGCGCAGCTACGGCGTGGCCAACGACCTGGCCGCCACCACCGGCACGATCAGCGACGCCCTGAAAAACATCCCATCGGTCGAGGTGGACGTGCAGGGCAATGTCTCGCTGCGCGGGGACACCAACGTCACCATCCTGGTGGACGGCAAGCCCTCGGCCCTGTTTCGCGGCCAGAGCGCGGCCCAGGCTCTGCAGTCGCTGCCGGCGGACTCTGTCGAGCGCGTAGAGGTGATCACCAACCCTTCGGCTGAATTCTCGCCCGATGGCTCGGCCGGGATCATCAACCTGGTGATGAAGAAGACCCGCCGCGCCGGCCGCTCGGGCAGCTTGCGCTACAACATCGGCACCGCAGGGCGGCAGAACGCCGGGGTCTCGGGCGCCTACAACTCCAACAAGCTGACGCTTTCCGCCGATGCGGGGTTCCGGCACGACCCGCAGCACTCGACCGGCACCGACCAGCGCAGCCAGTTCGACGCGACCGGAGCTCTCGCCGAGACCCTCCAGCAGCAGTTCGACAACCGTGGGCCGGTCGACCAGTGGAACGGGCGCGTGGGGCTCGACTATGACATCACCGCCAAGGACCGGCTCTCGGCGGAAGTCCACGCCAACCAGACCGACGTCGACTTCCACACCGGCCAGCACCTGAAGGGTTTCGACCACACCGGCGCCCTCAACGAGATCTTCGAGCAGCCGGGAACGGTGCAACAGGTGCGCGACAACCGCGGCGCCCAGGCGAGCTGGCGGCGCAGCTACGGCGTCGAGGACGACGTCTCGGTCAACGCCAGCCACGAGACCACCTACGAGCGCAACGAGACGGCCTTCACCGCCATCACCAGCCTGCCGGTCCTGCCGGACAGCTTCTTCGACATCCGCAGCCACAACACCCTGACGCTGAGCGACGTGCGCGCCGACTATCGGCATCCGATGGCGGACGGGTCACGGCTGAAGGCGGGCTACGACCTACGCATCGACGACAACGCCTATGACAATGTCGCCCTTAGCGGGGTCAGCGCCGGGAGCGCCAGCCTCGACCCGACCCAGACCAATCTCTTCCTCTACAAACAGACGATCAATTCGGCCTACGTGACCTACGAACGGCCGTTCGGGAAGTTCACGGTCCTGGGCGGCCTGCGGCTGGAGGACGTCCAACTCGACTTGAACCAAGTCACCGGCGCGGTCACCCATGACAGCAACGCGGTCAATCTCTACCCGACCCTGCACCTGAACTATGGGTTCAGCGACGACCAGCAACTGACCTTGAGCTACAGCCGCCGGATATCGCGGCCCAACCCCGCCGACCTGAACCCCTTCCTGATCGAGTCCACCACCCTCTATTTCCGGCAGGGCAATCTCAACCTGAAGCCGGAGCAGACCGACAGTTTCGAGGCGGGCTATCAGTATCGCTCGGGCGGGACCTTCTACCTGGCGACGGCCTACTACCGGCAGTCGAACCACGACTTTACCGACGTGGTCACGGAACTGGCCGGCGGCGCCCTCCTGGACACCAAGGAGAACCTCTCCTCCAGCACCCATGCCGGCCTTGAACTGGTGGCCAACGGTCACCTGATCAAGG
>NZ_SSMZ01000187.1 GCF_004799395.1 Phenylobacterium sp. | reverse complement strand
CCTCAATCTCCACCTTGAAGTCGTCCATCAGCAGGCTGAGCTGCTCGATCAGATAGGCGCGGAAGAGGGCCGGCTTGGTCACCGTGACCGCATAGTGGCCCGGTGTCCCGATGCGGGCGTAGGCGCGGCTGGTGCGCGGGAAGGGCTGTCCCGGCGGCCAGTGCAGGCGAAGCTCGGGATAGACGAAGGCGCCGGCCGCACGCACCGCCGGGTCCGGCGGCGGGCCTCCGGCGAGGAATTCCTTCAGGGCTCCCCGAAGGGCCTCGACCGTCTTGCGGTATTCGTCTTCTAGCCGATCAACGATGCCGGCTGCTGCTGTCTTTGATGTCATCGAGGCCTTATAGCGCCGCCGAACCGAGGTTGGCGAGCGCGCGGGATAGACGTGGCCGAGCTTCCCAGCGACAAAGGCGCCCGAAGAAACGCCCGGGCCCCCTGAATGAACCGCCTTTTCTCGATCCTTATCGTCATGGCCATGGTGCTGGGCGTCGCCGTCGGCTGGGGGGTCCACCAGTACGCCACGCCGGCCGCGGCCAAGGCGGTGGCCTCCAACCTTTCCATTGTCACCGACGTCTTCCTGCGGCTGATCAAGATGATCATCGCCCCGCTGGTCTTCGCCACCCTGGTGTCGGGCATCGCCCAGATGGAGGACGCTTCGACGATCGGGCGGGTGGGCGCCAAAACGCTCGGCTGGTTCATCGCCGCCTCGCTGGTCTCCCTGACCATAGGTCTGATCATGGTCAACCTGATCCAGCCGGGCGCCGGCATGCACCTGATCGCCGATCCCGTCGCGCCCGGTGCGGCGGTCGATGTGAGCAAGTTCAATCTGAAGGACTTCGTCACCCACATCTTCCCGCGGTCGATCGCCGAGGCGATGGCCAACAACGAGATCCTGCAGATCGTCATCTTCTCGGTGTTCTTTGGCGCCGCCATTGCGGCCATCGAGGACCGCGCGCCCGCCGTGCTGGCCGTCGTCGAGCAGGTCTCGGCGATCATGCTGAAGGTCACCAGCTATGTGATGAAGACCGCGCCGCTGGCGATTTTCGCCGCGCTTGCCGCCACCGTCTCGACCCAGGGCATCGGGGTGCTGGCCACCTACGCCAAGTTCGTCGGCGGCTTCTATGTCTCGATGCTGCTGCTCTGGGCGCTGCTGATCGCCGTCCTGCTGCTGATCGTCGGCCCCCGGGCCTTGCGGCTGATCCAGCTGGTCCGCGGCCCGGCCCTGCTGGCCTTCTCCACCGCGTCGTCGGAGGCCGCTTATCCCGGCACCCTGCAGGCGCTGGAGCAGTGGGGCGTCTCCAAGCGGGTGGCGAGCTTCGTCCTGCCGCTCGGCTACTCGTTCAACCTCACCGGCACGATGATGTACTGCACCTTCGCGACCTTGTTCGTCGCCCAGGCCTACGGCATCCGGATGTCCGCCAGCGAGCAGATCACCATGCTGCTGCTCCTGATGGTGACCTCAAAGGGCGTGGCAGGGGTCCCCCGCGCTTCGCTGGTGGTGATCGCCGCCACCCTGTCCTACTTCCACCTGCCGGAAGCCGGGCTGGTTCTGATCCTGGCGGTCGACAACCTGCTCGACATGGGCCGTTCGGCCACCAACGTGGTCGGCAACTCCGTGGCCGCCGCCGTGGTCGCCAAGTGGGAAGGCCAGATCGTCGAGCCGAGGACCGAGGACGAGGTGATCGCCGAGAACGCGGCATAGGCTCTCGTTAGGCATGTCGTTTAACGGGGCGTTCGCCTCGACCGCGCTAACTCGCCGGCGAGTAACCCCTGCTTGCCCGAGGCCTCCTTCCCCTTGTCCGACAGCGCCCAGAAACTGGCCCAACTTTCGGCGCGTGTCGCGGAGCTGGAGTCCGAGCGCGAGCTGACGCTGCGCCTCGCCCAGACCGACAGTCTGACTGGCCTCGTCAACCGCGGCGCGTTCACCGCGGCGCTCTGCGAACGGCTCGAGGCGGCGCGGCGCGCCAGCGGGCGCGTCGCCCTGTTCGTGGTCGACCTCGACCGCTTCAAGCATCTCAACGACACCTTGGGCCACCACGCCGGCGACCTGTTCCTGGCGGAGATCGGCGAACGGCTGCGCTGCGACGCCGGCCCCAGCGAGCTGGTCGCCCGGCTGGGCGGCGACGAGTTCGCGGTGATCTGCACGCTCGCCGACAGGGACGCCGCCGAGCCGGCTCACCGCGCGCAACGGCTGCTGGACCTGCTGACCCAGCCGCACTCGATCTACGGCCGCATGGTCTCGCCCGGCGCCTCGGTCGGCGTGGCGATCTATCCGGACGACGCGCCCGACGCCGGCGATCTGCAGCGCTTTGCCGACATGGCGCTCTACCGAGTGAAGACCCAGGGCGGGCGCCGCTGGTCGGCTTTCGACGCCGAGTTGCGCGCCGAGAACCTGCGCCGCCGGACGCTGGAAGCCGAGCTGCGCCGCGCCATCCCTGCCGGCGAGATCGAGCCCTGGTTCCAGCCGGTGGTCGACGCCCGCGACGGGCGCATCACCGGCGTCGAGGTGCTGGCGCGCTGGCGCCACCCCGAGCAGGGCCTGCTTCTGCCCGGAGCCTTCGTGCCGATCGCCGAGGAGCTGGGCTTGATCGGGCGGATCGACGAGGCGGTGTTCGAGGCCGGCTGCGCCCGCGCAGCGCCCTGGGTGGCCGCGGGCCTGATCGAGTCGGTGGCCTTCAACGTCTCGCCCCGCGACCTGCTGGACCCAGCGTTTTCGCGCAAGCTGATCGGCCGGCTCGCCAAGACCGATCTGCCCGCCACGGCGCTCACCGTCGAGATCACCGAGACCTTCCTGCTGCAAGACCTGGCGCTCTCGCGCCGCCACATCGAGCGGCTGAGCGCCAAGGGCGTGAAGATCGCGCTGGACGACTTCGGCACCGGCTACTCCAACTTGCGCGCGCTGATGCACCTGCCGATCCAGACGGTGAAGCTTGACCGCTCGCTGATCTGCGACGTCGCCAAGGATGGTCGGGTCGCCAAGCTGGTCAGCTCCATGCTGCACGCCGCCCGTGCGCTGGGCGTGTGCATCGTCGCCGAGGGCGTCGAGGAAGAGACCCAGGCGATCTTCCTGCGCCACGCCGGCTGCGAGCGCATGCAGGGCTATTTCTTCGCCCGGCCCATGCCCGCCGCCGACATGGAGACCCAGCTGCGCGCCTCCCACGAGCAGGCACCGCGCGTCTTCGAAGCCCAGCCGTCGCGCCGCCGCGCCCGCGCCTGAGTCCGCTGCGGTTTAGGCCGCTGCGCAGCCCCATTGCGAACACGCTTGCCCGCTTGTCTGCGCGCCTGCATGACAGCGCCGATGCTCAAGCTTGCCCTGGCCGCCGCCCTCGCCGGGGCCATCCTCGACGCCCCGCCGGCGCGCGCCGCGTCTCACCACGCCGCGGCCATCGGCTATTCCCGCGACGCGGAGAAGGTGCTGGCCGATGCGCGGGCTGCCACCGGCGGGAACGGCTGGTTCATGCTGCGTGGATGGCACGAGACTGGCCATGTCGCCGGCGTCGCCTATGAGCGCTGGCTCGACCCTTTGAGATTCGGCATGCGGGTGGAGAGCCACGATCCGGCCGGCCTGCGGGTCGAAGGCTTCAACGGCCAGGGCGACTGGATCATCGCGACGCCCGGCGCGGCGCCGGTCACCGGCGACGAGGCCGCTACAGCGACGGCGCGGGGCGAAGCCTTCCTCGGCGTCTACGGATTCTTCTACGCCTCCCGCTTCGACGCCCATGGCCAAGCGCTGGGCGTGCGCCAGGCGGGCGGCAGGAGCTTCGACGTCATCGACGTCAAACCCTTCGGCGGCGACGCCCGCGAGCTGTGGTTCGACCGGAGCAGCCATCTGCTGGGCCGCATCGTCGACCGCACGGGTCCCAAGCCCGTCACCATCGAGCTCGCCGACTACCGCAAGCTCGGCCCGGTCCGGGTCGCCTTCCGCGAAACGATCACGGTCGACCACAATCCCCCCCAGGTGCGCCAGATCGACAGCCTGGTCTTCACCCCCTCCGACCGCGCCCTCTTCAGCCTGCCCCGCACCGAGCCCTAGTCGGGCCGCGACGCACTGGCGTAACAATAACCCGCCACGGTGCGCTGTCGGCGGGAGGATCATCGGATGCGCGCACTGGCCCTGGCGGCGGCCCTGACCCTGGCCGCAGGTTCGCTCGCAACGGCCGCCCCGGCGCCCACGGGCCTCACCGCCACCAA
This sequence comes from Phenylobacterium sp., assembly GCF_004799395.1. Taxonomy (GTDB): domain Bacteria; phylum Pseudomonadota; class Alphaproteobacteria; order Caulobacterales; family Caulobacteraceae; genus Phenylobacterium. The sequence continues at coordinate 18,095 of NZ_SSMZ01000187.1, read as the reverse complement.
CGTCTTCCGTGGGCCGGCCCTGCCGCCTGTGGTCAGCCTCGATGGTGGGGTCTGGATGAAGGGCGACCTGCATATCCACTCGCGCCACAGCAAGGATTCCAGCAACAACCCGATCGCCAAGATCGTGGCTTTGGCCGAGAGCGCGGGCATGGACTACCTGTGCATCTCCGACCACGACAACCACGTCACCGGCGACGTCGCCCACCACACCTGGGCCGACCCGGAGTTCCATTCCGACAAGGTGCTCCTGCTCTGGTGCGCCGAGTGGACCACCCATCGCGGCCACGCCACGACCATCTCGGCCAAGCCCTACGACCACCAGGCCTTCTATGACGTGCGCGACGCCCGCGACACGGTCATCGCCGCGCAGAAGAAGAAGCTCGGCATCCATTTTTCGGCCAACCATCCGGGCACCACCGACGCCTTCATGTTCTCCTACGACATGGTCGATTCCATCGAGGTCTGGAATTCCGCCATCTGGTCGCGCAACGCCATCTCGATGCACATCTGGGACGGGGTCCTGAAGTCGGGCCGCAAGATCACCGGCCGCGGCGGCAGCGACAGCCACCACGGGACGCCCGACACCCCCGAGCAGACCACCAACCTCAGCTACCAGGCGCCGGAGAACAACGTCGGCACGCCGACGACCTGGGTCTACGCCACGGCCCGCACCCGCCAGGCCGCGGTCGATGCGCTGACCAACGGCCGCGTCTCGGTCAGCGCCAATCCCTACGGCCCGCGGGTGGAGTTCTACGCCGACCGCGACGGCGACGGGCGGATGGACATGATGATGGGCGACAACGCCAGGCCCAGCGGCAAGCCGGTGACCTTTCGCGTCCAGCTCACCGGCGCCTTGGTGCAGCCCGCCGCCACCTACTCGGTCCGCGTGGTCAAGGACGGCGGGACCTTCAAGACCCTGCAGATCAGCGGCGCCAGCCCACACGTCGACTTCACCGACACCCCGGCCGCCGACGTGCGCAGCTACTACCGCGTCGAGGTCACCGGCCCGCAGACCCCCTATCCGCAGGTCCCCAAGTCGGCCGCCCTCAGCGGCGACATGGTCGGCCTCTCCAACCCGATCTACTTCAACTACGACCCGAGCTTCTGACGCGTGCGGCGACCCATCGGAATTGCCCGTCCCGGGGACTCTGCCTAGCGTCCAGCTGCAGCTTCGCCGGACGGACCCTTCATGGCTTCCTTCGACATCGACCGCCGCGCTCTCATCGCCGCCGGCGCCCTGGCGGCCACGGCCAGCGCGGCCAAGGCCGAGGTGAAGCGAGCGACAGGACCGGGCTTTCTCTGGGGCACCGCCGGCGCCGCCTACCAGGTCGAGGGCGGCAACTACGCCAGCGACGTCTGGGCGTTGGAGCACATCAAGCCCACCTACTTCGTCGAGCCCTCCGGCGACGCGGCGGATGTCTACAACCGTGTCGAGCAGGACCTGGCCTATGTCGCCTCGCTGGGCTTCAACTGCCATCGCTTCTCGCTCGAATGGTCCCGGATCGAGCCGGAACAGGGCCAGATCTCCTACGCCGGGCTCGACTACTATCGCCGGGTGCTGGAAGCCTGCCACCGCCACAAGCTGGCGCCCGTCGTCACCTACAACCACAACAGCGTGCCGCGTTGGTTCGCCGCGGCCGGCGGCTTCGAGACCCCCGACGGGATCCTGCCGTTCGTGGGCTTTTGCGACCTTGTCACCCGCCACATGGGCGACCTGATCGCCGTCGCGGCGACCCTCAACGAGCCCAATGTCAACGCGCTCTTGTACTGGATCCCACAGCTGCAGGCCGGCCAGGCCGCGCTCGCCGACATGCGTCGCTCGATCGCCGCCAACCTCAATGCGCCGCGCTGGTCCAGCCCGATCTTCGGCGACTTCCACATCCAGCAGCCGATCATGATCGAAACCCACGCCCGGGCCTATGACGCCATCAAGGCCGCGTCCGGCGGCCGCCTTCCGGTCGGGGTCACCCTGGCGCTGAACAACGACCTGCCGCCCCGCCCCGAGAGCGGCCTGACCAGCGGCGTCCAGGCAAAACGCGCTCAGATCCTGACGCCATGGCTGAACGCCCCGGGCGATTGGGTGGGCATCCAGAACTATACCGAAGCCCGGGTCGGCCTGACGGCGGACCTGCCCAACGACCCGGGCGTCGAGGTCACCCAGATGGGTTATCCCTTCGCGCCGCGCGCCCTGGAGGCGGTGATCCGCACCGTCGCAGGCCTCACCAAACGGCCGATCTATGTCACCGAGAACGGCATCGCCACCGAGGACGACTCCCGCCGGGTGGCCTTCATCCGCGAGGCGGTGAAGGGGGTGCTGGCCGCCCGCGCTGATGGGATCGACGTGCGCAGCTACATCCACTGGTCGCTGCTGGATAATTTCGAATGGACCAACGGCTATCGTCCGAAATTCGGGCTGGTGGCCGTGGACCGCCAGACCTTCAAGCGTACGCCGAAGCCCAGCGCCGCCTTCTTCGGCGCGATCGCGCGCACGGGACAGGTCACCTGATCGCCGCCCCGGCCCTGGCCGCCGCGCTCAGCCTCGCGGCAGGCGGCGCGGTGGCCGAGCCTGTGCTGATGCCGCAGCCGAAGGCGGTCGCGTTCGCGCCGGGCGCCCTGCCGCTGACCGCGCCCTTCGCCGCTACGGCGACCGGCTGTCCTCAGCCCCTCATCTCCCACGCCATCGCCCGCGCCCAGGCCGACATCGCCCGCCAGCGCAGCCTGGCCGATCCCTTCGGCGTCGGGCCCGCGCTCACGATCCATTGCCGCAGCGCCGACGCCGGCTACCAGACCGCCGCCGCCCAGGAAGGCTATCGCCTGGAGGTCGACGCCCACGGCGTGCGGATCGACGCCGACGGCCCGGCCGGGGCGCTCCACGCGCTCGCCACGCTGCGGCAGCTGGCTGGGATCGGGACCGATCCAGCCGCCATCCCCTTCGTCCGCGTCGATGACGCCCCGCGCTTCGCCTGGCGCGGCGTAATGATCGACACGGCGCGGCATTTCATGTCGCTGGCCGCGCTCAAGCGCCAGGTCGACACCATGGAACGGGTGAAGCTCGACGTGCTGCACCTGCACCTCAGCGACAACGAGGGCTTCCGCGTCGAGAGCCGGCTCTATCCGAAGCTGCAGGCCGCCCAACACGGCGAGTTCTACACCCAGGCTGAGATTCGCGACCTGGTCGCCTACGCGGCCGATCGTGGCGTGCGCATCGTCCCGGAGTTCGATGTCCCGGCCCACACCGCGGCCATCGCCTCGGCCTATCCGGAGATCGCCGCCGCCGGCGATCCCGCCGACGCCATGGGCGCCTTCGACCGCGCCCTGAACCCCGCCTCAGATGCGACCTACCGGTTCCTCGACGGCCTGCTGGGCGAGATGGCCGGCCTGTTCCCCGACCGCAATTTCCACATCGGCGGCGATGAGGTGAATGACGCGGCCTGGTCGCATGAGCCCACGGTCGCGGCCTTCATGACGGCCCACAACCTCAAGTCCCGCGTGGAGATGGAGGCGTACTTCCACACCCGCATCCGCGCCATGCTGGCCCACCACGGCAAGACGACGGTGGGCTGGGACGAGATCGCCGCTACGCCGATCCCCAAGGACGTGATCGTCCAGGCGTGGCGCAATTCCAACGCCGTGGGCCTGGCCGTCACCGGCGGCCATCCGACCATCGTCTCGTCCGGCTACTACCTCGACCAGCTGATGCCGGCGGCCAGCCACTACGCCGTCGATCCCGTCGACCTTCAGGCCGACGGGATCACCCCGGACGAGGCCGCCCAGCTGCAGAAGATAAGCCCCCTGGCCGGCGGAGCCGCCAAGCCGCTCGAGATCAAGCCCATGCCCCCGCTCTCGCCCGAGCAGGAGAAGCTGGTGTTGGGCGGCGAGATGGCCATGTGGGCCGAACTGGTCACCGACGAGATGCTGGACGCCCGCGTCTGGCCCCGCGCCGCCGCCATCGCCGAGCGGCTCTGGTCGCCGCGCGAGGTCCGCGACCCCGACAGCCTCGTCCGCCGCCTGCCGCTCATCGAAGACGAACTGAACCTCGATGGCCTGCAGAGCGATGCGAACCGCGCGCGGATGGCGGCCCGACTGTCGCCCGACGCGCCGGGCGCCGTGACGATCTTTCTGCAGACGGTCGCGCCCAGCCGCTACGCCACCCACAATCAAGGCCTGCGGGCCATGCTGGCCGGCGTTCGCCACCCGCCGCCGCAGCGTCTGACCGCGCTCGCCGATGCAGCGCCGGTGGACGGCGCGGAGGCCCTACGGTTCGAGAGTTTGGCGAAACACCTCGCGGCCGGGGACCGGTCGGTCATTCCGGCCCTGCGATCCCAGCTCATGATTTGGAGTGGCAATACGCCCCGCTTCATCGAAGCCGCGCACGGCCATCCGGACCTCGAAGCGGCCCTACCGGTCAACGCCGAGGTCGCCACCCTCACGAGGCTTGGTCTGAACGCGCTCTTCGCGATTGAGGCCAATGACACCCTGGACCATCCATCGATTCAGCCGCAGACGGCGCTCTTGGCCCGCGCGCTGGCCGACCGGGCCGCCTCCAGCCGCCCGATCTTCGCCTTCCTGGCCAAGCCGCCGCCCGCCGACCTGCTGATCGCCATCGCCCCGGCCATCGACATCCTGGTCAAGGCCGGCCAGGCTTCCCGCTGACGCCGCCGAGGAACATCCCATGCGCACCATCATGAACGTCCTGTGGTTCATCTTCGGCGGCTGGATATCCGGCTCGTTGTGGATTCTGGCGGGCCTGATCTTCGCCCTCACCATCGTGGGCCTGCCCTGGACGCCGGCGGCGTTCCGGCTGGCGGGGTTCAGCTACTTTCCCTTCGGCAAGATGCTGATCGACCGCGACGACGGGCCGGCGAGCCTTTTGCTGAACGTTCTCTGGTTCATCTTCGCCGGCTGGTGGCTGGCCCTGCACCATCTGGTCCTGGCGCTGGCGCTCGCCGTCACCATCATCGGCATTCCTTTCGCCTGGCAGCACATCAAGCTCGCGCTCGCCTCCCTGACCCCGGTCGGCAAGGCGGTGATCGAGGTCTGAGGCGGGTCCGACGCCGAGTTGGGCCCATGCTTATCCGGGGTTAATCGTTGTCTGGGATGATCCGCCCGCACGAGAGGATCACCCGTTCCAGTGTTGCGTCTGTTCGATCAGGGGCTCGACGAGATGGCCGCCGGGGCGCGCGCCTCGTTTTGGCCGCGGCTAGGCGCCCTTCTGGGCGTCGCCGCCATCGCGCTGGCCTTCCTACCCTGGTGGGCCTGCGCCATCTGGGCTGCCTGCGTGGGCGGCCTCGACATCGTCAGCTGGTTCATCACCCGGGACCAGTTCCTGGGTCGCGCGGTCAGCTGGCGCTCGCGCCTGCAGCATGTCGGCTGCCTGGTGGGCGGCGTCATCGGCTGGGTGACGCTGGGCGTGCTCTTCTGGCGCACCGGTACGACGGGCGGCGCCATCTGCGGGGTGACGGTCTGGCTCTCGGTCATGGGTTTCGCCCAGGTCTACGCCTACCAGTCACGCGCGGGATTCCTGCTGGCCGGGGTGATCCCGGCGGCGGCCATGCTGCTGACCCCCCTGATCTCGCCGAGCCCGGCCATGCACGGAGCCGCGGCCTGGCTGATGCTGGCGGTCAGCGTCGCTTTCTCGGTCTCCGGCGCCCAGCAGACCATGGCCGCGCGGAACCGCTACGAGAAGGCGACCCAGGACCTGCGCGACAGCGAGCAGAGCTACCGCCTGCTGGCCGACAACGTCACCGACGTGATCTCCCTGGCCTCGGCGGATAACGAGCGGCTCTACGTTTCGCCCTCCATCGAGCGGATCCTGAACTTCTCTCCGGGCGAGCTCCTGGCGACGCCGAACTACAGGTACATGCACCCCGATGACACCGAGGCCGTGCAGGACTTCATCAAGTCGGTCACCGAGGAGACCGGAGCGCGGACCATGGACTACCGGGTCTTCGCCAAGGACGGCTCCGTGGTCTGGGCCGAGACGACGTTCACGCGGCTGAAGGACGGCAGCGGCCGGCTGCTGTCGGTTTCGCGCGACGTCACCGAGCGCAAGGCCCTGGAGGCCGAACTGAAGGAGGCGTTGGCCCGCTCCGAAGGCGCCGCGGCGGCCAAGACCGACTTCCTGGCCAACATGACCCACGAGCTGCGCACGCCGCTCACCGCCATCGTCGGCTTCGCCGGCGTCATGCGTCAGTCGCCGTCGCTGAACGCACAGGACGCCCGTCACGCCGGCCTGATCCATGACGCCTCAATGACTTTGCTGGGCGTGGTCGGCGACGTGCTGGACTTCTCCAAATTGGAGGCCGGCGGCTTCGAGCTCGACCCCGAACCCTTCGATCCGGCCCAGACCGTGCGCTCGGCCGTCGCCATCGTCGCCGAACAGGCGGCCGGCAAGGGACTGGCGCTTGAGCTCCGCATCGACGCGCCGGAGCCGGCCCCTGTTCTGATCGGCGACGCGCCGCGCCTGCGCCAGGTCCTGCTCAACTTCCTCTCCAACGCCATCAAGTTCACCCGCGAAGGCAGCGTGACGGTCGACCTCTCGGGAGGCCTTCAGGCCGACCGCTGCCGCATGCGGATCGCCGTGGCCGACTCCGGCATCGGCATCGACGAGGCGCACATCGGCGCGCTCTTCACCCGCTTCACCCAGGCCGACGCCTCGGTGTCGCGCCAGTTCGGCGGCACCGGCCTGGGCCTGGCCATCTCCAAGCAGATCGTTGAGGCCATGGGCGGGCGGATCGGCGTGGACAGCGTGGTCGGCCAAGGTTCGACCTTCTGGCTCGAGATCGAGCTGCCGGTCGCTGCGGCGCACGCTGAGGACCTTGAGCCGGAGGCCGCCCGCGCGGCGCTGGACCGGCCCATGCGTCTGCTGGTCGTCGAGGACAACGCCGTCAACCGCGAGCTGATCACCACGCTCCTCAGTCCCTTCGGCATCGAGATCGACACCGCCTGCGACGGCGCGGAGGCCGTGGAGGCCGTGGGCCGCCATCGCTACGACGTGATCCTGATGGATATGCAGATGCCGGTGATGGACGGCCTCACCGCCACCCGCCGCATCCGCGCCCTCGCCGACCGCGACGTGGCCCGCACCCCGATCATCGCCATGACCGCCAACGTCCTGCCCGAGCAGGTCGCCCGCTGCCGCGAAGCCGGCATGGACGACCACCTCGGCAAGCCGATCAACCTGCCCAGGATGCTCGAAGCCCTCGACCGCTGGACGTCGCCGGCCGAAGACGCCGCCGCTTACTTCGACGCCTCGGCGTAGAAGCCGTCCAGCCGCCCGGGCGCGCTCCAGAACGTCGGATTGAAGGTCCACAGGTCGTCCCACTTGATCGCCGCGATCAGCTGGTCCTTCGGCACGCCCGCCTTCACCTGCTCGCGCGCCCGGCCGAGCAAGGTCCTGAGCTTGCCCTGGAAGGCGACCACTTCGTCACGGGTCATGGGCCGGTCGCCGTGACCGGGGATCGCCTGGTCCCAGTCGAGCTTCAGCACTTGATCGAGCGCGCCGATCCAGCCTGAGATCGAGGCCCCGCCTACATAGTCCAGATTGGGCGCCACCGCGGTCAGCTCGTCGCCGGCGGCGATCACCTTCAGGTCGGGGAAATAGACGATGGTGTCCCCGTCGGTGTGGGCCGGCGTGAAGTGCAGCAGCCGCACGGTCTTGCCGCCCAGTTTGATGTCGTAGGTCTTGTCGTAGGTGATGTCCGGGCTGGCCGGCGCCGTGGCCGTCGGGTTGTTCGGGGGCGGCGTGAACTTCGCCAGCTCCGCCGCCAGGTTCTTCTGGCCCACCACCTTCACCCCCGCCGCCTCGAAGCGGCCGTTGTTGCCGGTGTGGTCGGCGTGGTGGTGGGTGTCGATCAGGTAGCGGATCGGCTTGCCGCCGCTGATCGTGCCCACGTCGCCAACCAGTTCGTCATAGATGGCCTGGCCGGGGTTCTTCGAGTCCACCAGCACCACGCCCTCGCCGGTCAGCCGCACCGTGGTGTTGCCCCCGGCGCCGACGATCATGAACAGCTCCGGCTTCACCGGCTTGATCACCAGCGGCGGCCGCGCCAGTGGGGCGGCGGGCGCGGGCGGCTGGGCCGCCGCGGCGAGCGCCACGCCCAGGCTCAAGGCGGCGGCCAGCGAAAGGCGGCAGGCGAAAGGTCTCATGGCGGGCTCCCCAGACAGCGCGCGCCAAGCTCCGCCCAAGGCCGCGAATTGTCCAGCTTGTCGCGCTCCGCGGCGGAGCCCGGCCAAGCCTCACCGTCCGAACGCGTACCTCAGGCCGAGCGCGGCGGTGATCTGGTCGCGGGACCCCAGGCGCGCGACGATCGGGCTGTCCCCGGCCTTGCCGAACAGGCGCTCGTAGTCGGCGTCGGCCAGGATGCTCCACCGGCGGGTCCAGCGGTATTCGACGCTGGCCAGCGCGCCGCCGGAGGTGAAGGTCCCGTCCGCCGAATAGGGGCTGATCCCGAACGGGCTGCGCGCGGCGTCCGCTGGCGTCACGCCGAAATAGGTCTCGGTGAACTTGGACTCCGCCAGATGCAGGCGCGGGCCGATGCTCAACAGCCACCGGGGATCGTCGTGCACGGCGTCGGCGGCCAGGTCGCCCATCCAGGCCTCGTTGCCGTGCACCCCACGCCGCGCCTCGGCGTGCAGCCTGATGCCGTCCATCGGCCACCACTCGGCGTAGATCCCGGGCTCGATCGCCCAGTCGATCTTGTCGAAGCCGCGCAGCGCGTCGTCGTCGCCGCGGCCCGACCGGTAGCGCGCCACCAGGCCCGCCGACAGGGTGCGGTCGCCCAGGACCTGCAGGCTGGGACTGTCATCCGGCGCGCTGAAGACGGGCTCCGTTCCGGGCCGGAAGAACTGCAGGCTGCCCGACGGGCCCACGCTGTAGGTCTTGGCGCCCATATAGTCCGGCGCGACCTGGGCCTGCACCCGCCCCGCCACGGCCCAGCCGAACAGGGTCATGTTGTCCTCGGGCGCAGCCGCCTGCTGCGCCGCCGCCGCCGAGGCCTGCAGGAGCGCCAACCCGCCCACAACGGCGGAACCCAGAAATACAAGGCGTCTCATGTCGCGAATCTCCCGCCGACGGCCACTTCATCAGCAGCACATTCGCGGCGGTTTGGTTCCTTGGCGCCTCGCAAGACGCCGCCTTCAGCCTGCCGCTGGCCCGAGCGCGGACAGCCCTTGCTCGGCGGAGTCTCTCGAGGCTTACCGGGATCGGCCCTCAGGCGAGGCCCGCCGCCCCGCGCTTTCGGAGCATTGCGCCCAGGCCGGCGAATCCGATGACCAGGAACGCCCAGGCGGAGGGTTCCGGGACACCGTCGATTCCAATGACGGTCCCCTGGGCGGAGGTCCAGGCGGTGTTGGCGCCCACCTGAGTATAGGCGGCGGACGGAGCCAAAGGATTGGCGTCCAGGGGATGGTAGAAGCTGACCTCGAAGTCGTTGGTGTTGGCCGACTCTGTGAAGTCCTGGTCCCCAGGCCCCACGATCCCACCGAACGCCAGCTGACCCAGCGGAACGAACGAGAAGGCGAACTGGCCGCTGAAGGGCAGGTTGAAGCTGTTGACCGTGAGGCCGCTGGTTACGTCGAACACGGCCACCGTGGGATCGAAGGTCACGGTGAAGGAGCCGTCGAGCGTCTCCACCGGCGCCGCCGGCCCGGACACGGCGGTCGGAACGAAGTCGGTCAGGCTGAAATAGTAGGTGCGCGTGATGTCCGCGGCCCAGACATGCGAACCCGCCAGCAGGCCGATCGCCGCGGCGACGCCGCCCATTACCCTACGCATGTCGCTCTCCGATCTGGCCGGGCAAGCTTGACCGTGGCCTGGGTGGCAGTTGTTGCAACCGATGGACGCATATCAAGGTCATACGCCCGCGGCCACGCGCCCAGCGCGGACAGCCCTATTCCGCCGACCCGACCGCCTTCTGGTCGGCGTGGGCGGTGAGCTGGAAGTGTTTGTCCGCCGCCGGATCGAACGTCGGCCGGCCCATGATCCGGTCGGCGACGTACTCGCCGATCAGCGGGCCATGCTTGAAGCCGTGCCCGCCGCCGCCGCTGGCGATCCAGACGTTGTCGAAGTCCGGGTGACGGTCGATGATGAAGTCGTCGTCGGCCGCGCTTTCCATGTTGCAGGCCCGGGTCTCCAGGATCGGGGCGTCGCGCATGGCAGGGAACCGGCGGCCGACATAGTCCGTGCCGATCTTCATCAAGAGCGGCGTGGGCAGACGCTCGGCCGTGTCGGGGTCCTGGGTCACCCCGCCCATGCTCGCCGGCGAATACTTCAGCCCCCGCTCAAGGCTGCCGAATCCATAGCCGCCGGAGATGTGGTCGTGCCAGGCCGGCTGCCTGGGCCAGGAAAAGCGATCGTCGCCCGGCGGCACGCCCCAGTAGAAGTACTCGCTGCGGGTGACGCGGACCTTCGGCGCCATGATCTTCGGAAACACCTTCGGCGACCAGGGGCCGCAGGCGAAGACGAAGGTCGCGGCGCCGACCGCATCGCCGTTGTTCAGGGTCACGGCGGTCATCCTGCGACCGGCCGCCGGGCCGGCCATGGCCCTGGCGATGCGGAATTCGCCGCCCTTCTTCTGGAACACCTCGGAGACCACGATCATCGCCTCGCGGGCCTTGATCACCGCGGCGCTGGTCTTCTCGATAAAGGCGAAGTCGACGTCGTCGAAGTTCATCTGCGGATAGCGCACGCGCAGCTCCGGCTGCTTCAGGATCTCGTAGGGCAGCTTCAGGTCGTCGAAGATCTTGCGCTGCGCCACCAGGCCCGGAAGCCACCGGTCGGCCAGTTCGATGCGGTCGTTGGGATAGACGAGGGTCCGGCCGAATTCCGCCTGCCGCGCGTTCCACAGCTTCAGGGCCTTGACCGCCCAGGCCGAATACATCCCCGCCGCGCCGTAGCCCGAGCGGATCGACCGCGTCTCTCCCGCCGAGGCCGCCCGCGGATTGGCAGGGCCGTACTGATCGATGGACAGCACCTTGAAGCCGCGCTCGCGCAGTTCCAGGGCGGTCCAGCCGCCAAAGGCGCCGGCCCCCACGACAACGATGTCCGGGGAGCCGCCCGAGGCCTGGATCGCCGGCGCCGCTGCTGAAGCCGGCCGCGCCGCCGCGCCGGCCAGGGCGAGCCCTGCCGAGGCCGTCAGCACCGAACGCCTGTCGATCATGTCCCGCGTCCCCTCACGTCGAGGGTCAGTACGCCCATCCGCTCATCCCCGCGCAAGCGAAGACGAAGGGTTTCTGCGTTTCCAAGGTTCAGCGCCCGCCGCCCCGGATCAGTTCCACCTGCGATCCGGCCACTTGCCGGACCTCGCAGACGCCCTCCCAGTCCGGCAGGTGCGCCACGTGCAGGGCCATGAACTCTCGGGCGCTTTCGATCGCCGCCGCCATGTCCGGCAGCTCGAACATCGCAAAGCCGCCGATCACCTCCCGGGTCTCGGCGAACGGCCCGTCGGTGACGGTGAGCTTGCGCTTGCGCACAGCCACCTCGGCGCCGGCGTCGCGCGGCATGAGCCCGCCGTCGGCGATCATCCGCCCGGCCTTCACCTCCCGCTCGGCCATCGCGTGCATGGCCTCCATCAGGGCCGGGGTCGGCCCCGCCTGGCTGGCGGTCTTGACGATGAACATGAACCGCATGGGTCTCTCCTGTAGGGCGCGCCACCCGCGCCGGAGCCCGAAGGACGGATAGCCGCCCGGCGCGCCGACATTTTAGTCCGCGGGCCTGATTCCCCTAGCGCCCGCGGTTGACGAAGCCGCCGGCTCACCGATTGCTGTGGGCGTCTGGGGGGGATGCTTATGGAAGAACCGGCCGGCGGGCGCCTGCGGCGCAACCTCAACTCGTTCGAGGTGCTGCTGCTGACGCTCTCCTGCCTGTCGCCGGTGGTGTCGATCTTCGGCATCGGCGGCGACGTGCTGCATCAGGTGGGCACGGGCGCGGCGGGCCTGTTCGGCCTCGGCATCGCCGCCGCGGTGGTCTGGGCCGTCATCTATGCGGAGCTGGGATCGGCCTACCCCTACGCCGGCGCCGACTATGTGGGCGTGGGCTCCATCCTGGGCGGCTGGGCCGGCGTGGTGACGCTCGCCATGTGGGCGGCGACCGTCGGCCCGTCGCTGGCGTTCACCGCCAAGTCGCTGGCGCCCTATGTCACCGAGCTCGCCCCGGGCCTGCCCGCCGGGCCCATCCCGTTCGTCACCCTGGCCATCGCGGCGGCCATTGCCCTGCTGGGCGTGCGCACCGGAGCGCTGGTCACCGGAGCCTTCCTCGCCGTGGAGCTCGCCGCGGTCGCCGTCCTGATCGGCGTCGGTGTCATCCACCCGGTCCGCGGCCCCGCCGCCTTGATCGCCCAGCCGTTCGCCGTGGTCGGTGGCCACTGGACCGCGGTCCCGGCCGCCGCCCTGGCGCTCGGCGCGCTCAGCGCCATCTACGCCACTATCGGCGGCAACCAGGCGCTGTCCTTCGGCGAGGAGCTCAAGGACCCGCACCGCCGCATGGGCCCGGTGGTCATCGTCGCCTGCATGATCGGCGCCTTCGCCACCGCGCTTCCGGTGATCCTGGTGATCCTCAGCGCCCGCGACCTGCCCGCCGTGCTGGTGAGCCCTGCGCCCTTCGCGACCTTTCTCGCCTCGGCGCTGGGCGCCTGGGCGGGACCGGCGCTTAGCGCCGGGGTGGCGCTGGCGATCTTCAACGCGCTGGTGGCCAGCGTTATGTCCTACGGACGGCTCTATTTCAGCCTGGGCCGCGACCGCCTGTTCGGCGCCGCTGTGGACGGGCTGCTCGCCTCTGTCACGCCCGCCGGCGTGCCCAGGGCCGCAACCCTGGTGGTCACCGCCTTCAGCCTCGCCTGCGCCTTCGTGGACAGCCACATCCTGCTGGTCTTCATGACCGGCATGCTGGTCTATGGCTGGGGTCTCGTCTGCCTGGCCGTCCTCGTCGGGCGGCGCAAGGGCCTGACCGGCGCGCCGGGCTACTGGCGCGCGCCGTTCTTCCCGCTCTTCCCGATCCTGGGCCTGGCCATGGCCGCCATCTTCGCGGTCTCCGACCTGATGGACGCCGACGCCGGTCGCCCCAGCCTGCTGCTCCTTGGCCTTGTCTTCGCCGCGGCCCTCGCCTGGTATCACCTGGTCCTGAAACGCCGCCCCGGCGGCTGGACGCCGACGCTGGAGGAGGCGGGGGCCGGTCCTCGTATGGTGGACGAGCGGTTGGATCGCGAGGTCTAAGGGCGGGAGGCGTCCTTCGGACGCACCGGCTAGGGGCATCGTCAATGATCAGGACTGGCGGCCTCACCACCCTTCTGGCGCTGCTGACCGCGACCTCTGTCACCGCCCAAACGCCGCCGGCGCCACGGCCCGACGACGAGCAGGTCGTTCGGGAATGGCTGCGGCATGAACTCAAGTCGACGGACGTCTCGCCGCCGCACTATACGATAGGCTGGTCCGACCTGAACGACGACGGCCGGCTGGAGGCGTTCGTCTATGTCTCTGGACCCGATTGGTGCGGGACCGGCGGCTGCGACCTGTACGTCCTGGAGCTGACGCGCACTGGTGTGAGGAAGCTGGCCGACACCGGCCTCGCGCGGCCTCCGGTCGCCGTCCTCGAAACCCGCACCCACGGACGCCGGGACATCGCCGTCCTTGTTTGCGGTGGTGGGATCATGCGGTGCTACAGCGCGCGCCTGCGGTTCGATGGCCGCCAATACATCCGCAACCCCACCGACGCCCCGGTCGTGAAGGGCCATCCGCCGCAGCAGGTGGTGATTGGAGATGACGCCGTCCGTTCCAACTAAACAAGGCGTCCATCGGACAGACCGAGCCACAACCCTTGATCGGCATTCCCGGGCTTGTACCGGGAACCCATAGACACCGCGATCGCAGGCAGAGCGAGTGGCGTTATAGGTGGCGAAGCGTCGCTCGAAGAGTTCCGTCCGGAGTCAAAGCTCTTCAAGGTGAGCCTGATTGGCGAGGATGCGACTCTGACGATCGGCAATCGCTACCTGATCCTTGGCGATCCCCATCTGCCTCAGACCTATGACCAGCGCAGCTGCTACCGCTGCGAGGCCGGTCGCCAATGTGGCAAAAACTTCCCAGATGAAGGAAGACCAATAGATCACTCCGCCGGCATCTCGTTCGCCGCCTTGTTCGCCTGCATCTTCTCGAACGCCGCCCACACCCCGTCATTGCCGTGCCACTGCCCGCGGGTCGCCGCCTTCGAGTACTCCGTGCTGCGCGCCTCAAAGAAGTTCGCGTGTTCGACGCCGCTCAGCATCGACTGCAGCCAGGGCAGCGGGTTTTCCCTCGCGCCATAGACCTCCGGCAGCTGCAGTTGGCGCAGGCGCCAGTCGGCAATGAAGCGGATGTATTTCTTGATGTCCTCGGGCGTCATGCCCTCGATCTCGCCGGCCTCGAAGGCCAGGTCGATGAACTTGTCCTCCAGGCCGACGACCGTCTTGCAGCAGTCGATGATGTCGTCGCCGACCGACTTGGTCACCGCCCCGGTCTCGGCGTTGAAGGCGTGGTAGAGTTGGACGATCCCCTCGCAGTGCAGGCTCTCGTCGCGCACGCTCCAGCTGACGATCTGGCCCATGCCCTTCATCTTGTTGTGGCGAGGGAAGTTCATCAGCATGGCGAAGGAGGCGAAGAGCTGCAGCCCCTCGGTGAAGCCGCCGAACATGGCCAGTGTCCGGGCGATGTCGGCGTTGGTCTCCACCCCGAAGCGCTGCATGTAGTCGTGCTTGTCGCGCATCGCCTGGAATTCCAGGAAGGCCGTGAACTCGCTGTCCGGCATGCCGATCGTCTCGAGCAGCAGGGCGTAGGCGGCGATGTGGATGGTCTCCATGTTGGAGAAGGCCGCCAGCATCATCTTCACTTCGGTCGGTTTGAAGACGCGGGCGTAGCGCTCCATGTAGTTGTCGTTCACCTCGACGTCGGATTGGGTGAAGAAGCGGAAGATCTGGGTGAGGAGGTTGCGTTCCTTGTCGTTGAGCTTGGTGGCCCAGTCCTTCAGGTCCTCGCCCAGCGGCACCTCTTCGGGCATCCAGTGGACCTGCTGCTGGCGCTTCCAGAAGTCGTAGGCCCAGGGATAGCGGAAGGGCTTGTAGGCGGCCGAGGGCGTGAGCAGGCCGGGGAGCGCTCGGATGGTGGAGACTGGTGGCTTGTTCATCGCGCGCGCCCTGTCGGATATGGTTTCTTCCGGGTTAAGGTGACCCAAGATGTAGTGGTCGGCAAGCGGCGCCACGCCGCATGTTGCGTTTATCCACGAGGTTGTGATGGACGGTGGATATGTTCTCTACGGGGCGCCCGGCTCCGGTTCGGTGGCCGTCGAGGCGGCGCTGACGCTGATCGGCGCACCCTGGCGGCTCGAGGACGCGAAGAGCTGGAAGGATGTGACCGACAGCGACGAGATGGCGCGGGTCAATCCCATGCGCCAGGTCCCGGCGCTGATCCTGCCGTCCGGGGACCTGATGACCGAGAGCGCGGCGATTCTCACCTGGCTGGCCGACAGCCATCCGGGCGCGGGCCTGGCGCCGGCGATCGATTCGTCCCTGCGGCCACGGTTCCTGCGCTGGATGAGTTTCATCTCCGCCCAGATCTATTCGCTCTACTGGGTGCGCGACGTGCCGAGCCGACTGGCCTCAGGGGCGCAGAGCGAGGCGGTGATCAAGGACCGCACCGCCCAGCGCATCGCCGACTGCTACCGGACCATGGACGCCCAGGTCGCGCCCGCCGGCCGTTTCCTGCTGGGCGACGAGGTCTCGGTCCTCGACCTCTACCTGACCGTGGTGTCGCGATGGGGCCCCAGGCGTAAGGGCTTCTACGCCGCCGCGCCGGGCCTGGCCGAGGTGGTCCGCGCCGTCGATGCAGAACCGCGCCTGGCCGCGCTCTGGGCCGAACGGTTCCCGTTTTCGGAAGGTTGGGAGGGCTAGCTGCCCGGCCGGATGGACAGCGAGAACGCCACCATCGAGTCGGAGCCGGGGTCGACGCCGAACAGCATGTTCTGGCCCTTCACCTCGCGGTGGATGTAGCCGAGCGAGGTCTGCATCGAGCCCTTGCGCCAGCCCACGCCCACCTGGGCGTCGCCGATCAGGGTGGAGGTGGCGTCGGTGGAGAAGCCCGCGCGGTCCCAGCCGGAGTCGCCGTGCGTCATGTTCAGGCCCACCGCGCGGCCGGTGGCGGCGGCGAACAGGTACCAGCGGCCCTTGTCGCCGAAAGCCGTGCCGTCGCGCACGCCCATGGCGTTAAGCCGCTGCTTCAGGCTGGCGTCGGTCTGCATCAGGCGCAGCGTCGCCCCGGCCTCGGCGGAGCCACCGAAGTTGGTCATGCCGACGCCGGCGTGCGGGGTCACATCGAGGCCGAAGCCCTTGCCGTCGAAGGCCAGCGCCGCGGGCCAGTCGCGGGTCACGGCGACCTCATAGGCGTCCGGATCGTACTGCGCACGACCGAGGTTGAGCGGCAGGCCGAGCGGCGTGCGCAGGGCGCCCCCGATGCTGACGCGCAGGGTGTCCACCGGGCCGCCGGCGGCGTCAGGGGACGTGAGTTGGGTCTCGCCGGTCATCCAGCGCACCAGGCCCGCGCCGGGCTGGTAGGATTCATGGTCGATCAGCCGGCTGATCGGGTCGACGGCCTCGCTCGGTCCGCGGGGCGCGAAGGCGGCGCTGTTGAGCAGCACCAGGGCGGCGACCGCGTCGTTCGCGTTGCCGGCCGGCTGGATCTGAGTGGAAAGCGGCGCGACGCCGGTGAGGGCTTGCGCACTCGCGGCGGTCGCCGCGGCGCAGGTCAGGACGGTGGCCAGAATAGCCAGCGGCCGCATCGTCTCGTCTCCCCAGTCCGCAGTCCCAAGCGAGCGGTCCGTCGCACCTGCGATAGAGCGCAAACCGGCTTGCGGTTCCCCACAATCAGCCTAGGCGCCGGCCTGGGCTTTCGCGAGTCAAATCTGGCTATGCAAGCTTCGTGCCGCCCGGCCCGCGCGATTGCACGTTTTTTGGCCGGGCCTGAGCCGGGGCGGCGGTAGGTTTTGAGGGCAATCCCTGCCTACTGGCAGGCGAGACATTCCTCGTAGTCGGTCTTGGCCACGCCCGACATGTCGACCGCCGCATGGGTCTCCCCGCCTGCGTGGCTCGCCCGCTGCACGGACTTGGAGCGCAGGTAGTAGAGCGACTTGCACCCCCGCTCCCACGCCTGCCAGTGCAGCATGTGCAGGTCCCACTTATCGACGTCGCCCGGCAGGAAGATGTTGATCGACTGGGACTGGCAGATGTCCGGGGTACGGTCGGCGGCCAGCTCGACCACCCAGCGCTGGTCGATCTCGAAGGCCGTCTTGTAGACGTCCTTGTCGTCCTGGCTGAGGAAGTCGAGGTGCTGGACCGAGCCCTCGTTCTCGAGGATCGAGTCCCAGACGGCCGGGGTGTTGTTCCCGGTCTGCTCGAGGATGCGCTCCAGGTAGATGTTCTTCACCGCGAAGGTGCCGGAGAGCGTCTTGTGGCTGTAGATGTTGGCCGGGATCGGCTCGATGCCGGCCGAGGTCCCGCCGCAGATGATCGAGATCGAGGCGGTCGGCGCGATGGCGAGCTTGTGGGAGAAGCGCTCCATCATGCCGCGGTCCTCGGCGTCCGGGCAGGGACCGCGCTCGGCGGCCAGCGTCCGCGAGGCCGCGTCGCACTGCCGGCGAAGCGTCTTGAAGAGCCGCATGTTCCAGCTCTTGGCCAGCGCGCTTTCGAACGGCACGTTCTGCTGCTGCAGGAAGGTGTGGAAGCCCATGAGGCCCAGGCCCACCGACCGCTCGCGCTTGGCGGCGTAGACGGCGTTGGCCATCTCCGGCGGCGCGCGGAGGATGAAGTCCTCCAGCACGTTGTCGAGGAAGCGCATGACGTCCTCGATGAAGGTCGGGTGGTCGCGCCATTCCAGGAAGGTCTCGGCGTTGACGCTGGAGAGGCAGCAGACCGCCGTGCGCTCGGCGCCGAGGTGATCCTTGCCGGTGTGCAGCATGATCTCCGAGCAGAGGTTCGACTGGCGGACCGACAGGCCGAGCTCGCGCTGATGCTGCGGCATGGCGCGGTTCACGGTGTCGGAGAAGATCAGGTAGGGCTCGCCGGTCTGCAGGCGGATCTCGA
>NZ_SSMZ01000186.1 GCF_004799395.1 Phenylobacterium sp. | reverse complement strand
TGGGCCAGGCCATAGCGGCGGACTGCGCCGAAGTCCCGCGCCTTTCGGGGCTCCGCCTCAGTCGGCATCGGTGAGGTCGCGCGCCTCTTCCGGCAGCATGATCGGCACGCCGTCGCGGATCGGGTAGGCCAGGCGCGCCGAGCGGCTGATCAGCTCCCCCTTCACTCGGTCCAGCTCCAGCGCCCCATGGGTCACCGGACAGACCAGCACCTCCAGCAGGCGGGGATCGACCTCGACGCCCTGGGGCGCCGGCGGGCTGGGTTGGTCGGCGTCGGTCATGCGGCGCAGTCCTAGCGCAACGAACGGCCGCCGTCATCGCGTCTCGGGAGCCCCGGCGTCAGGCGGCCAGAACGATCTCCTTCATCTGGGCGGCAGTCCGCGCCCAGGTCAGCTGGCGCATTGCGACCGCGCCCAGCCGGCCGCGTCTCAGCGCCTCGGCGCGATGGGCGTAAACTCGCTCCAACTGCTCAAGGACCTCCTCGACATCGCTTTCACCCCAGCCGGCGACGCCGCCGAAGCCGGCCTCCTCACCCGGCAGCGCGTTCTGCTGCACGAGCGGGTAGCAGTTTTCGTCCTCGATCAGGTCCAGATGCCCGGTGTTGGCCGACAGGATCGTGGGGACTCCGCAGGCCATGCACTCCATGGCCACCAGGTTGGTGCCGCCCTCGGCGCGGTTGGGGAACAAGGCCACGTCCATCTCACGCAATAGGCCGGGCATCATGGCGTTGGGCACGGAGCCCAGGTCGAGGACGTTGTCAGGGCCGATCCCGTTGGCCAGCGCCCAGCCTGTCACATCGACTTGGCCGATCCCATCGAAGGGCACCGGCGAGGTCAGGCCGCCCGCATCCAGAGTGCGGATGTAGTCGGTGACGGGGCCATGCCAGGCGGTGACCAACAGCGCATCGGGATGACGCTCGACGAACCGCCGCACGGCGGTCAGCACGATGTCCTGCCCCTTGCGGCGCTCCAGCTTTCCGCCACTGAAGATCAGGAAGCGGTCGGTGTAGACCCCCAGGCGCGGCGCGGGATGGAACAGGCTCGGGTCGATCCCCTGGAGGACGTTTCGCACGTTGGTCAGGCCGTGGGCCCGCAGCAGTTCGGCGTTCCAAGTGGATCCGGTGACGACGACCGGACAAGCCCGCGCCCGTGTGATCGCGTCAGCGTCAAGTTGCGGCGTTTCGAAGAACGTTACGCCGATGGTGGGCGTGCCGGCCAGCCTCACGTTATGGGCCACCCCGCTCACCAGGAAACGGCGGTCACAGGAGTTCAGGCAGGGCGCCTGGACTGTGGCGACGCGGTTTTCATACGGCCGGAGCTTCGCTTGGAATTCCCGCGACCGCTCGATGAGCGGCTGAAGAGCACGCCTTCGCAGAGGGCCGAGCGCCAGATCCCCATCCGAGATCGGCATGCTTACGACGACCGACATGTCGCGATCGGCGGACCAGTGCAGTGCCAGATTGAGGCCGTAGACGCCCCAGCCGAAGAAGCTGGACAACCGCCAGTTGATGAAGACCGCGCGTTCGGTCATCCGAGCCCCCCGCGAATCATCGAATATTCGCGATCCGCGATCCGCGATCCGTCTCCTGTGACAGCGGCCGGCGCGCGTCAAGCAGCGCGGCGGCCGGCGCTATTGAAGCGAGTGGCCCTCGTCGTCGCCGTCGTCGACCCCGTCGATCTCCAGCAGGGTGGACAGGGTCTCAAAGCGGCCGGCCAGGTCGGGGGCTTCGAGAAGCGCCTGCTTTTCAGCCGGCTCGAAGGGCAGCCCCATGGCCAGCGAATTGACGAGCGCCTCCAGCGGCGCGCTCTGGGCGGTCTCCCAGTCGATGTCCAGCTCGCGGCGGTTCAAGTAGCGCTTGAGCGCGCTGGCGAAGCGTTCGCGGGCGGCCTTTGGCGCCTGTGCGGCCTCGTCCTCGCTGAGGTCGGCCTCGAATCGGTCGTAGCGGGCGCGGAGCTGCCGGTAGGGCGTCGGGATGATCAGCTCGGCGCCGGCATCGAAGCGGCAGACGCCGGTGAGCGTGATCAGATAGCGGCCGTCGGCTGTCTCGGCGTAGCTGGTGATCCGGCCCGCGCAGCCGACATCGGTCAGCTTGGGCCGCTCGCGGTCGCCGCCGGCGCGGGTCTGGATCATGCCGATGATCCGGTCGCCGGCCATCACGTCGTCGACCATATTGAGATAGCGCGGCTCAAAGATCTGCAGCGGAAGGTCGCCGCCAGGCAGCAACAGCGCGCCGTCCAGCGGGAACACCGGGATCATCTGAGGCAGGTCGGCTGTGCGGCGATAAGCCGGCATGGGGATCAGGTCCGTGACGCCTCAGCTGAACAGGATGGCCGACAGCCGCCGTCGGCCGTTGCGGGATATCTCGGACATCTGGCCAGCGGCCTCGAAGACGGTAAGCAGCTGCTTGCGGGCCGCCTCGTCGTTCCAGGCGCGGTCCTTCTCGATGATGGTCAGGAGCTGGTTCGCCGCCTCTTCAAGGCGGTGGCTCCCGGCCAGGGCCTTGGCGAGCTCGAAGCGGGCCGCGTGGTCGTCGGGGTTGGCGGCCAGGCGCATTTCGAATTCGGCGGTTTCCGAAGGCGCCTCGGCGGCCAGCGTCAGGGCGGCGCGCACGCTGTCGAGGTCGGCGTCCTTGGCTTCGGGGCCGGCCATCTCGAGGATCTCCGCGGCGCGCTCGGTGTCGCCCGAGGCCAGATAGAGCTTGGCCATGCCGCCGAGCGCCTTGGCGTTCTGCGGATCGGCCTGCAGCACCTGGGCGTAAGCCTGGGCCGCGCCGCCCATGTCGCCCAACTCCAGCGACTCCTTGGCCAGGCCCAGCAGCTCGTCGATCGGCGATGGGCCGCCGGGGCCCATCTTGGCCAGCTTGTCGACGAAGGCCTTCACCTGGCTGTCGGGCAAGGCGCCCATGAAGCCGTCCACCGGTTGACCGTTCACAAAGGCGAACACCGCCGGAATCGACTGCACGCGCAGCTGGCCGGCGTAGGCCGGGTTCTTGTCGATATCGACTTTGACCAGTTTCACCTTGCCCTTGGCGGCGGTCACGGCTTTTTCGATCGCCGGGCCCAGCTGGCGGCAGGGACCGCACCAGGGCGCCCAGAAGTCGACGATCACCGGCGTGTCGCGTGAGGCGTCCAGCACGTCGGCGGCGAAGCTGGCGTCGGTGGCGTCTTTGATGATGTCGCCGGCCGGCGGTCCGGCGGCCTCCCCGATCAGGCTCATGGCCAGGTCCTCAAAGTCAGTTGGCGAAACGCGTCGAGCGCCAAGATGGTCCCGAGATGCGACGGCTTCAACGCGCGATCACCGCCATCGTCGCGAAATCCACCACCAGCGGCGTCACGCCGATGGCCGCCAGGAAGGCGCGGAACCCCGCCTGGCTGACCCCTGTGGTGGCGGTGTTCGTCAGGGGATGGAAATTCACCCGCGACGCCTCGGCCAGGTTCCGGTCAAGGACGAACCGCATCCGGCGGTCCGTATCGTTGATCAGGGCGAAGGCGGTCACTGACCCGGGCGTGACTCCGAGGGCCGCCTCCATGAGCGCCGGACTGCCGAAAGACAGCCGCGCCGAACCAATCACGAGATGCAGGCGCTTGAGGTCGATGACCGTGCGGTCCTGGGCGGATATCAGCCAGAGCTGATCCCTCGCGTCCTTCAGGAACAGGTTCTTGGTGTGGGCGCCGGGGATGGCGGCCTTGATCGCCTCGCCCTCGCCGACCCGGAAGACGGCCGGATGGTCGAGCGTGTCGTGGGCGATCCCTTCGGCGTCCAGCCGGGCGATCAGGTCGGCGCGAGTCTTCATGGTCTCGCCTTTGCACGACGAGAAGCGCGGCCGCAATTCGCTGTGCCGTTTTGGATCAAGCCTGGGCCGAACGCCCGGCGACGACGGAAAGACCTGACCCAATGAAGCTTCGCCTCCTGGCCCTGGCCGCCACTGCCGCGACCGCCCTCGTGGCGAGCTCCGCCCACGCCGCCGTCGTTTCGGCCTTCTTCGACCCGCTGGCCTGGAACCTGCCGGCCGGCCTGACGGACATCACCCAGTTTGAAACTGGCGACGCGCCGGTGGCGCTGTCCAACGTGATTTTCAGCCAACCGGGCTACAGCCTGACCGGCGACGCTCAGCTGGTCACCGGCTCCAACGGCAACAGCGCCGCCCCGGCGCTGCCCTCCGCGGCCAGCCTTTACGATCCGTCCACCGGACGCGACGGGACCCAGTACCTGTCGATCCAGGGCGGCGAATCGGTCACGCTCAGCCTGGCGGACCTCACCACCGTCAGCCTCTACATCGGTTCGCTGGACGGCT
>NZ_SSMZ01000185.1 GCF_004799395.1 Phenylobacterium sp. | reverse complement strand
TCTATACGACCTCAATTTCGGCCGGCCTGACGACATTCAAAGATCACAAATTAGAAGCGATTTAGCGTCAGGCTTGCGTCAACTGAGGACATCGCTCCTTTCCAACAGACCGATTCCGGCGGGCGGACGGTGAGTGTCATGACCGCGCCAGCAGCACTTATCGACGTTCAACCCGAAAGCGGAAGTTCCCAAGGTCCACAGAGGGAAAGCGGTCTTAGAGTTGCCTCCTCCCACGCCCTAGGATGCGGCCTTCAGATCCAGATCGGGAGGCGGACGACACAGGCTCCCCATTGCGACCGTTGCGCGTCGAGCACGGACCCGACGTCAGGCAAAGGTGGTCGGATGTGCATGGGCTCCGTCCTTCAGGGATGTCGCCGCCCCGGACCAGCAAGCAATCTGGCCGGCATGGGTTTAAGGCGGAGTGTGTTGGGGGGCTCGCAGCCGGCCTCCATGGGGTCGGAGGCTTATGCGAGCGCGGCCTTGCGCCGGCGGCGCAAGGCGGCGCCGAGGCTTGCGAAGCCGACCAGCATCAAGGCCCACGACGCCGGCTCAGGGGCGGCTCCGCCCTCAGTGACGGTGAGGGTCTGGATGTCTAGGTTCATGCCGGTCTCGTCGGACGAGACGAGGTCGAGAAACCCAAGTCCCCCGGCGCTCGGGGCGTTCAGCGTCACCGTGAATGGCGTCGTCAGGTTCGCCGGCAGGCCAATCCCGGGGACCTCAATATTAGCAGAATAGTCAAGGCTCGCCGTGACTTGTTCTACGCCGTTCGACCACTGGTCAGCAGCAGGCACCGCCACCTGCAGGGAAGCGGCTGTGCCCAGGATCGTCTGCGAGATTCCGTTCATGGTTACGATGGCGGTGGCGTCCTGGGGCAGGGAAAAGTTGGTTCCGCCTCGCAACAGCTCACCGCCTGACAGATGCGTGTCCGCTCCAATGGCGGTGTCGTAGGTGAAGGAGATTGTGAAGGCCGTGTCTTCCAGGGAACCTCCCACCGGGCCGAAAAGGCCCAGTCCGTCGGTCCACTGGTGCGCGAAACTGGGGCAGGCGCAGGTAACGCCAGTGTAGGTCGCGGTCATCACTGTCGCGGTCGCAGGCGAGGCCCCGGCGGCGGCGGCGACGCTTGCGGCAAGCGCCGACAGGGCTCTCGCCAGAGTTCTACGAAACGTCATCGAAAATCCCCCGCGAGCCCTTCCGCAGGACGCGGTGCCCGGGCCACAAGGCACGTTAACCAAATGCTGCTCTATGAAAATCAGACTCGCTTGAGGGGCGAATTTGGTGATCCTTGAGTTGACCAGACCCGCAGGCAAACTCTGGCCGGCATGGGTTTCGGGCGGGGTGTGTTGGGGGGCAAAGCGGTCGTCTCCCCTTTTTCATAAAGCGGACACAGCGCAAGTCCGGATCGGGGGGAAAGCTCACGTTGCCCACGGCGGTCTTCGTGAATGTCCATCAGTTTATCGTCGCTCAGGTCGGCAGGCCCAACCTGGCGCACGCCTTGATGACCGGCGACCCCTCCAGCAGCTGCTTGGAGGGGTTGGGATCGACGGTGGTGATGCGCCGGATGGTTTGCATGAGTTGGTCCGACCCCAGCGCAATCATGTGGTTGCGTCCGCGTTCCTGCTCGATGCGCTCGACCAGGGCATTGCGCTCGGCCCGGCTGAGCTCCGTCGGATGCTGCAATACGGAGAGCGCCTCAGCCTCTTCGACCTCGCGCCGGTTCCATTCGCGGACAAGGGAGATCTCGCTATAGGTGCCCGCGTAGAGTAGCTCCTGCTGTTCAGCCAGATGGTTCGCCGTGCCGTCGGCGACCAGGGTGTTCCAGACTCCTTCATACCAGGCCCTGAGCGGCGGCTCGTAGGCGGCCTCACCAAGACGGCCATTGTTCATGAGCGGCAGCGGTGTCCAGGGGCCGTCATGGGCCAACAGCGCCTGCGCCAAGGTGTCCAGCCGCGCGTCCAGGCACCTCTCGAGGTGGATACGCTCCGTGGCCGTCGAATAGACGTTGGACAGTTCCAGCCGCTCCTGCGCCTCGCCGTGGCGCACCTTTTCCTGCCAGTGCAGCGTCTCGGCGATCTGCTCCGCCCCCAGCGCCGTCAGCACGCCGACGACGATGATCGCGTACTCTTTCAGGAACTCCCGAAGGCCATGCCACGGCTTGGGTTTGTGGATGTCCATACGCCCCCCGGCGGATCACCGCAGGCAACTGTAAGCGATGGGGTGGACGCCGCCTAACGGCATCGAAGTGCCAAAGTGGAGGTGTTGAAAACACCACTGCAAAGGAGGCGTCCGTGGGTGAAGTTAGCACAAT
>NZ_SSMZ01000184.1 GCF_004799395.1 Phenylobacterium sp. | reverse complement strand
GCCGCACGGTCGGCAGCGGCGTGGTCTCCAAAATCATCAAGTAAGGCCAGGCGCCAAGCTTGAACGAAACGCTTCAGGCCGTCGGGGAAACCCGACGGCCTTTTGCTTATCGCCGCGACAGGAATTCTCCACGTGCGAGGCGGCGCGCGGGCCCCTACCTAGGGGCCTGCATCTACCCACAGGAATGCCCATGCCCACGCTCTTCGACCCCATCCGGATCGGCGATGTCACGCTGAAGAACCGCATCGTCATGGCGCCGCTGACGCGCCAGCGCTCCGGCGTCGAGCGGGTGGCGAACGCCATGGTCGCCCAGTACTACGCCCAGCGCGCGACGGCCGGCCTGATCCTCAGCGAGGCCACCTCGGTGACGCCTCTGGGCGTGGGCTACGCCGACACACCAGGGATCTGGTCGGACGAGCAGACCGAGGGCTGGAAACTGACCACAAAGGCCGTGCACGACGCCGGCGGCCTGATCTTCCTGCAGCTGTGGCACGTGGGACGGATTTCCGATCCCAGCTTCCTGGACGGCCAGCCGCCGGTCTCGGCCAGCGCCGTAGCCGCCAAGGGCGACGTGAGCCTGCTGCGGCCCAAGCGACCCTATCCGGTCCCGCGGGCGCTCTCACTCGAAGAGATCGCCGGCGTGGTCGAGGCCTATCGCAAGGGCGCGGAGAACGCCAAGAAGGCCGGCTTCGACGGCGTCGAGCTGCACGGGGCCAATGGCTACCTGCTCGACCAGTTCCTGCAGGACAAGTCCAACCAGCGCACCGACGCCTACGGCGGACCGATCGAGAACCGCGCGCGACTGATGCTGGAAGCCGTCGACGCGGCGGTCTCGGTGTTCGGACCCGGCCGCGTCGGTCTGCACCTGGCCCCGCGCGGCGACGCGCACGACATGGGCGATTCAGACCTGACTGCGACCTTCACCTATGTCGCGCGCGCCATGCGTGAGCGCGGCCTTGCCTTCCTGATGGCCCGCGAGCGCCAGGCCGAGGACAGCATCGGCGCCATCCTCAAGGCCGAGTTCGGCGGCGCCTACATCGTCAACGAGGGCTTCAATCTGGAAACCGCCGAGGCGGCCGTGGCCTCAGGTGCGGCGGACGCGGTGGGCTTCGGCAAGCTGTTCATCTCCAATCCGGACCTGCCGGCGCGGCTCAAGGCCCACGCCCCGCTCAATCCCTGGACGATGGAGACCTTCTATTCGCCGGGTCCGGAGGGCTACGTGGACTATCCGGCCCTGGAAACGGTCAGCGCCTAGATCGAGAGCTTAGGGTTTCCCTCGAGCACCCATTGCTCGAGCCGCGGGCGTTCGCCGGCCTTCCACAGCGGCGCGCGGTGGACGACGCGGTAGGCGAGGGGGCCACCGTCGGGGGTTGCGGCGCGCTCCAGCGGGCGCGCGATGCAGACGAATTCGGTCTCGAAGGCCTCGGCCGAGGCGCGCACCACCGCATAGCCGTGGCCGCCCATATCCACGAAGCTGAGGTGCGGCGACAGATCGGGGTTGGACAGCGCCCGGGCTTTCACGATGTCGCCGCTCTTCGCGTACTCTAACGTCGACTTCACCCCGTGCCGCATCAGCATGTTGACTGTCGGCTCCGGCGGACCTGACGGCATGTCGCGCAGGAAGAGCAGGCGCAGCGGCATATCCTTCGGGAAGCCGTGGCTGATCGCCTCGACCATGCCGGGCGCGGAGATCGATCCGGTGATGAAGGCTATCCCTACCGGTTCGAAGGCCTTGGGCGGCAGGGACTTGGCTGAAAGGCCGGCCCAGAAGCTGTGCCTGTCGCCGGCCACGGTGGCGAAGCCGGTGATCTGGTGGTCTCGAACGAAGTCGTAGACCTCGGCCCGCTCGGCGTAGCAGCCCGACCAATCGCCGCCGCCGCCGTCCGCATAGCCCGCGCCCGGCCAGGCCGCCTTGGTCAGGCCGGCCGGCAGGTTCTGGAAGTCGGCGCGCAACTCCAGCGTCCCGTTGGTGGCGCCCCAGACCTTCCACGTGGCTTTCGAAGCCCTGAGGGTCTCGAAGAACCAGGCCTTCTGCTTGACCCCAAGCATGGTCACCGGCGGCTCGTCCTTGCGGAAGTTGGGGACCTGCCTGTCGCCGAGCTGGATGGCCGAGGGCGGCCTGCCGCCGTCGTAGGCGCGGCCCGCGTCGAGGATCTCGGTCACTTCCTGGGGGGTGAATTCCGGGAACTCGGACGCATCGAAGTCCTTGCCGTGTGGGCCGTCGAGCGGGTCGTCCGAGCGATAGCTGTGCTGGTCGGTCAGGATCACCTCGACGTGGCGGCCGAAGCGGAGCGCCCGGTAGCCGGTCAGGCTTTCGACGGCGGCGAGGTTGTTCGGCTCCTGGCCCATGCCGTGGTCGTCGAAGACCGTGACCGGCGCGTCGACCACCCTGGGGCCAGCGAACTGCTGCAGGGTGCCGGCCTGTTTCGCCCGCGAGGGCTGGTACTCGAACCAGGCCTGGTTGGCGGCGACCTTGCGGGTCTGGCCCCAGACCACGTCCTTGCCGAACTTCTCGATGCCCTGGTAACCGCGCCAGGAGAACTCGTGGTTGTCCCACATGTTGACGAAGGCGAAGCGCGCGCGGGCGTCCTGGATATCGGGATCGTGCAGGTAGGCCCTGTAGACCGCGCGGTAGTCGCCGAGCGTCGTCGGCAGGTGCAGGTCCTGGAACTTCACGCCGTTTTCGTAGCGGACGATGTCGCGCAGGCGGCGGTCGTACATCCCCTGCGGCCGGTCCTCCGGATACCAGACGATCTCGTAGATGAGACGCGGTTCTCCTCCTCCACGATCTGACCGGCGCCGCGCAGCAGTTCCACCGCCTCGGGCAGCAGGAACTCGATCCCGAGCTCGG
>NZ_SSMZ01000183.1 GCF_004799395.1 Phenylobacterium sp. | reverse complement strand
CCAGCAGCGGCTGCAGGAGCTGGCGCTGGAGGCGGTAGGCCACTACGGCGCCCCGTTCCTGCGCGACCTCGGCCACAACGCTGGCGTCGGACCGGACTACGCCCAGGGCCTGGCCGGCGACATGTTCAACGGCCGCAAGACCTCGATCTACGGCGGCTCCAACGAGATCCAGCGCAACATCATCGCCAAGATGGTGCTGGGACTCTAGACCCTCTCGCCGAGCCAAGAACCCAAGTCACCAACACCCAGGATCGACTGATGGACTTCAACTTCACCGATGAGCAGTCGATGCTGCGCGACACGGTCGCGAGTTATCTGGCGGACCACTATTCGTTCGACCAGCGGCGCGCGCAGCTGGCCAAGGAGCCGCATTGGAGCCCGGCGATCTGGAAGGCGTTCGCAGAGGAACTGGGCATCTTGGGCGCGCCATTCGCCGAAGAACTGGGCGGGTTGGGCGGCGGGCCGGTCGAGAACCTGATCGTCATGCAGGAGATGGGCAAGGCGCTGGTGGTCGAGCCCTATCTGGGGACCGTCGTGATCGGCGGCGGGTTCCTGAAGCACTCCGGCTATGTCGGCGCGGAGACCCTGATCGGCCAGATCATCGCCGGCGAGGCGATCTTCGCCTTCGCCTATGCCGAGCCGCAGGGTCGCTACAACCTGGCGGACCTGAAGACCACGGCCAAGAAGGACGGCGGATCCTGGGTGCTGAACGGCCAAAAAGCCGTGGTCATCGGCGCGCCTTACGCCACCCACCTGATCGTCACCGCCCGCACCGCCGGCGGCCAGCGCGACGCCGAGGGGATCAGCGTCTTCATCGTCGAGAAGGGCGCGGCCGGCGTCACCACCCGCGACTATCCGACCGTGGACGGCTTCCGCGCCTCCGAAGTCATCCTGGAAAACGTGAAGGTCGGCGCCGAGGCCCTGGTGGGACCCGAGGGCCACGCCCTGCCGCTGATCGAAAAGGTCGTGGACGAGGCGATCGTCGCCACCTGCGCCGAGGCCTGCGGCGTGCTCGCCAAGCTGCACGAAGGCACGCTGGAGTACACCCGCCAGCGCAAACAGTTCGGCCAGCCGATCTCGGCCTTCCAGGTGCTGCAGCACCGGATGGTCGACATGTTCATCCAGGTCGAGCAGTCGGTCTCGATGACCTACATGGCCACCGTGAAGCTCTCGGAAGACCACGAGCGGTCCAAGGCCGCCGCCGCCGCCAAAGTGCAGATCGGCAAGGCCTGCAAGTTCGTCGGCCAGAACGCCATCCAGCTGCACGGCGGCATGGGCATGACCGACGAGATGGCCATCGGCCACTACTTCAAGCGCGCCACCATGATCGAGAGCGCGTTCGGGAGCACCGACCATCATCTGGCCCGCTACGAGTTCCTGAGCTTGGGACAGGCTGCTTAGTGCTATAGGCCACCGCTCGCCCTTGTCCGGCCACGCGGCCGGCAGGGTTGAGCGGAGATCTGAATGGCCGTTGTCAGCACCAAGAGCCGGATGGACAAGATCGGCGTGAAGGGCGGCATGCGCGTCGCCGTCATGGGCGTGAAGGATCCGACCCTGAGCGCCGAGCTGGCCGAGCAAGGCGCGGTCCCGGTCGCCGAGCTCGGCAACCTCGACATCCTGTTCTACGCCGCCGACAGCGCCGAGGCGCTTGCCCGCATCGACGCGCTCGTCCCCATGCTGGCCGACAAGGGCGCGCTGTGGGTCGTCTCCGCCAAGGGCAAGTCCGCGATCGTCAAGGGCGCCGAAGTCATCGAGGCCGCCAAGGCCAAGGGCCTGATCGACAACAAGGTGGTGGCCTTTTCGCCAACCCACTCGTCGCTGCGCTTCACGCGGGCCAAGGTCGCGGCGCCCGATCCCGCCGAGGGGTGACCCCAGGGCCAACGCGCACTAAGCGGGACCCATGTCCCTCCGCGACTTTGGCCTCCTTGCGCTGGTCTGCCTGGTCTGGGCCTCGAACAACATCGTCTCGAAGTTTGTGGTGAGCCATCTGGGCGTGCCGCCGCTGTTCTATGCGGCGATGCGGTTCGCAGTGGTGGCGCTGGCGACGCTGCCCTGGCTGCTGCCGATGCCGCGGCCCCGCTGGCGGCTGGTGGTGGTGGCCCTGCTGATGGGTGGCGGCAATTTCGCCCTGCTGTTCGTCGGCCTGACAACCTCGACGCCGTCGGCCGCGGCGGTCATCGGCCAGCTGGGTGTGCCAATCACCACGCTGCTGTCGATGGTCATGCTGGGCGAGAAGATCCACTGGCGTCGCGGGCTCGGCATCGCGCTCACCTTCGCCGGCGCCATGGCGGTGATGTGGGACCCGCACGGGTTCTCGATCTCGCTGGGACTGATGTATGTGGTCGCTTCGGCGGCGGCCGGCTCGCTGGGCGCGGTGATGATGAAGCAGATCGAAGGCGTGCAGCCGCTGCAGTTCCAGGCCTGGGTCGGTTTCGCGTCGGTCTGGCCGCTGGCGGCGCTGTCGGCCGCTCTGGAGCCGGGGCAGCTCCAGACCGGGCTCGCCGGCGGCTGGCCGTTCCTGGCGGCGGTGCTTTATTCCGGCCTGGTGGTCTCGGTGGGAGCCCACACGGTCTATTATTTCCTGATCGGCCGCTATGAGGCGAACCTGATCTCGCCGCTGACGCTGATGACGCCGCTGGCGACGATTGCCCTTGGCGTCGCGATCTTCCACGATCCGTTCGGGCCGCGGATGGCCCTGGGCTCGCTGATCGCGCTCACCGGCGTCCTGATCATCGCGGCGCGGAGGAACCACGTCATGCCGCTGCTGCTCGCCATCCGGAACCGCGCCCAATGACCCTGAGCCTCCCATGTCCTTGAGCTTCATAGAGGCGCCCAGCCCCAACTTCGACGCGCGAACCGCGCCGCCGGAGATCCTGGTGCTGCACTATACCGGCATGAAGACCGGGCCCGAGGCGTTGGACCGCCTGCGCGATCCCGTCGCCAAGGTCTCGTCGCACTACATGGTCGAGGAGGACGGGCGGATCTTCCGCCTGGTTCCGGAGGAGCGGCGCGCGTGGCACGCGGGCGTCTCCTACTGGAAGGGCGATCGCAACATCAACGGCGTCTCCATCGGCGTGGAGATCGTCAATCCGGGTCACGAGTGGGGCTACCGCCGGTTCCCCGACGCGCAGGTCGCCGCGGTGATCGCCCTGGTGGGCGATATCCGCACCCGCTGGATGATCGGCGACGACCGCATCGTCGGCCACTCCGACGTCGCCCCCGACCGCAAGGATGACCCTGGCGAACTGTTCCCCTGGAAGCGGATAGCCGAGGCGGGCCACGGCCTGTGGGTCGAGGCGCCGCCCGCGCCCGGCAAACCGCTGGCCGAAGGCGCCGAGGGCGTCGAGGTCTTCGCCCTGCAGGCCGGCCTGACGCGCCTGGGCTACGACCTGCCGCCCTCCGGCAAGTTCGACGCAGCGACCAAGGCCGTGGTCACCGCCTTCCAGCGGCATTGGCGCCAGGGTCAGGTCGACGGGGTCGCCGACGGCGCCACCCGCGCCCAGCTGATCGCGCTTCTGAGGTTGGCCAGCTGATGCATCCCGCCGCGACGTTCCACGAGGGCGAGGCCGAGCAGATGCTGGCCCACTTGGCCCGGCATCCCTTCGTCACCCTCGCCGCCGCGCCGGATGGGCGCCTGGCGATCGCGCATGCGCCGGTGGTCGTCCGCCGGCTGGCCGGCGGCCTGGCGCTCGACTTCCACCTGGCGCGGAGCAACCTGCTGGCGCCGGCCCTGGCGCAAGGTTTCCGCGCGGTGGCCATCAGCCTCGCGGCCGATTCCTACATCAGCCCCGACTGGTACGGGACTGCCGACCAGGTGCCGACCTGGAACTACGTGACCGTCGAGGCCGAGGGACCGGTGACGGCCATGGACGGCGCGGGGCTCGTGGCCCTGCTCGACGACCTGTCGGCACAGGAAGAAGCCCGCCTGGCGCCCAAGCGGCCCTGGACCCGGGCCAAGATGTCGCCGGGCCGCTTCGAGGCCATGGCCCGTGCGATCATCGGCGCGCGGCTGACGGTGGAGCGGCTGGAGGGTACGACCAAGCTCGGCCAGAACAAGACCGCGGCCGAACGCGCCGGCGTGATCGCCGCCCTGGGCGACCTTCCCATCGCCGTCCTGATGGCCGCCACAATTCCGCCCGGAGCCTGAACGGCGAGCCCGGCCGCATCTCAGAGGCCGTTCAGAGGACGAGGTTCAATCTCATGACACTTGGCGCCGGTCCTCCGACGCGCAAGCGGCTTAAGAGAGTAAAAGGAACCTCGTCATGAACTTCAAACGCACCGTCCTCGTCCTCACACTGGGCGTCGTCGGCTTCGGCGCCGCGGCCGCGACGGCCGACGCCCAGCCCCTGCAGCCGGCCAAGCGCGAGGTCCTCGCCCGCGTTCACGCCCAGAAGCAGGAAATCCGCGCCGAACAGCGCGCCGGCAAGATCAGCCCGATGAAGGCTCATCGCCTGCTGGCCGCCGACCGCCGCATCGCCCGCGACGTGAAGACCAGCGGCCACCTGACCCCGGTGCAGGTCAAGCGCCTGAACCATCAGGAAAACCGCATCCATCGTCATATCCAGAGCTGATGTGACTACGGTTGAGACGCCGGGTCTGCCCGATCCCCGCAGCCCCGGCGCCCCGAACTTGACCTGCCTCGCCCGACCGATCAGGTTCCGCCCCGGACCAGACGGCCGGGCGATCGCGGTCTCCGCAAGGGGGTCGAGGAAAGTCCGGGCTCCACCACGACATGGCGGCGGGTAACGCCCGCCGGGGGCGACCCCAGGGATAGCGCCACAGAAAGCAAACCTCCGCTCTTAGGAGTGGGAAGGGTGAAAGGGTGGGGTAAGAGCCCACCGCGTGCCTGGTAACAGGGACGGCATGGCAAGCCCCGCCAGGAGCAAGACCGAATAGGGACCGTGCGCTCTCCGCAAGGAGGGCAGGGCTGTCGTAGGCCTGGGCGGTCCGGGTAGGTCGCGAGAACCGTCCCGCGAGGGGCGGTCCAGAGGAATGATCGTCGCGTTCTGGGTTTCGGCCCGGGGCGGCACAGAACCCGGCTTACAGGCCGTCTGGTCCATCTTCCCGCATCCGGCGCTGGGACGGAATGACTCCGTCCACAGGTCTACGGCCCAGTTCGTTAACAGTTGTGGCGAAAGTTCGCTGTATGTTCTGGGGATAACAATATCTGATTAACCATACTTGGGCGTGAAGCCTTGGTTTCTCTAACAAAAGGTCAATTGGAGTCATTTACTCCCAATTCATCCCATGTTACCCCATTCGTACTTCGCTAACCATCCTGGGCCGTAGGGGCGGGCCGGTGGCAGGCGAGGCGGAGAGCGGCTGGTGGGGTCGCTCAGTCTTGGGGCGTGGCGGTGTTTCTCTCGACCTTCGAGAAACAGCTGGATGGAAAGCGGCGCATCGTCGTGCCGCAGGACTTCCGCGCCCAGACCGCGGGGCCGTTCGACGGCGTGTTCTGCTTCCCCTCCATCGAAGCCGACTGCATCGAGGGTGGCGGAAAATCCCTGTTCGACCGTTACCTGGGCGTGATCGAGGAACTGGAGTTCGGCGACCCGATCCGCAGCGCCCTTGAGGTCTCAGTCCTGGGCGGCATGGCCCAGCTTTCCTACGACACCGCGGGCCGGATCACCCTGCCGGAGGTGCTCTGCGACCAGTTCGGCCTGACCGACTGGGTGGTGGTGGTGGGTCTCGGCGACCGCTTCCAGATCTGGAGCCGCGAGGCCTTCCAGGCGCACCGCGCCGCCCAGCGCGACATCGCCCGCGAGGGCCTAGCGACCATGCGGGCGCAGCAGCGCGCCGCCAAGCTGAGCGCGGCCCTATGAACGCACCGCATATTCCCGTCCTGCTGAACGAGGTCGTGGATGCGATGCAGCCCGCTGCGGGCAAGACCCTGGTGGACGGAACCTTCGGCGCCGGCGGCTACAGCCGCGCCCTGCTGGGCGGCGGCGCCGCGGTCATCGCCTTCGACCGCGACCCCAGCGCCCGGAAATTCGCCGACGGCCTGCCTGCCGACCGTTTCCGCCTGGTGGAGCGCCGTTTCTCCGAGCTGGACGAAGAGACCGGCGAGGGTGCGGTGGACGGCGTCGTGCTCGACATCGGCGTTTCGTCCATGCAGCTCGACGAGGCTGAGCGCGGCTTTTCCTTCATGCGCGACGGCCCGCTCGATATGCGCATGGCCACCGACGGACCGACGGCCGCCGATCTCGTCAACGAGGCCGAGCCGGAAGAGATCGCCCGGATCCTCTATGTCTATGGTGAGGAGCGCGAGAGCCGCCGGATCGCTCGCGCCATCGCGCGCCGCCGCGACGAGCAGCCCTTCAGCCGCACCCTGGAGCTGGCCGAATTCATCGAGAAGACCCTGGGCGGCCGGCGCGGCGCCAAGGTGCATCCGGCCACGCGCTCCTTCCAGGCGATCCGCATCGCCGTGAACGAGGAG
>NZ_SSMZ01000182.1 GCF_004799395.1 Phenylobacterium sp. | reverse complement strand
TATAGAGCTGGCCTGTACCACCCTCGACCTTGGGCAGCTTGGAGAGCGACAGGTCGATGGCCGTGTCGGCCTCGTCAGGCCGCCCGCCGGCGCTCTGGATCAGCGCGCGCGACAGCCCGTCCTTTTCCTCGAGCAGCACCTTCAGCAGATGCTCGGGCGCGAACTGCTGGTGGCCGCGGGCCAGCGCCAGGCTCTGCGCCGACTGGATCGCCTGTTTGGCGCGATCGGAATAGACGTCAATGTTCATGGGTCCCCTCGGTAGGCGGATTGACCGGCGTCGCCTTGATCAAGCGCAACGCCGGCTCCCCGGATGTAGTGTGGCGGATTGGCCACACAACCCCGAGCCGAACGGCTTTTGGCCTCGGATCACACCTGGACGGTCTTTCGCTCGGATGAACAGTCACCATCTCGACGTCCGAGTTGGGGGGGTTCGATCGTGTCAGGAGCCTCCCAATGACCTCACTTCCCCGCCTCGCCCTTCTGTCAGGGGCGGCATTCGCCGCCCTTGCCCCCCAGGCCCATGCCGGCGGCTTCTACCTCCAGGAACAGTCCGTGCGCGGCACGGGACGGGCCTATTCGGGCGAAGTGGCGGACCAGGGCGTCGAGTCCCTGTGGTGGAACCCCTCGGCGATCGCCGACTCGCCGCGGGAAGTCTACGTCGGCGCCAACGGCGTCTTCGTTGACGCCAAGGTCCAGAACCAAGGCTCCGCCATCACCTATCCCGGCGGGACCACCGTCCCGGTCGGCGGCAATCCCACCGCCAAGAACCCGATCCAGAACGGCCTGGCGCCGAACTTCGCCATCGCCACCCCGATCGGCGACCGCTTCGCCGTCGGGCTTTCGGTGGCCGCGCCCTACAACTTCATCACCAAATACCAGCCGGACTCCTGGGCGCGCTACGACGCCCTGACCTCGCGCCTGACGACCGCCGACATCCAGCTGACCGGCGCCATGAAGGTCACCGACTGGCTGAATGTCGGCGTGGGCTTCGACAGCGAATACACCTCCGCGCGGCTAATCACCGCCGAACCGAACCTGTCGCCGACGCTGCCCGACGGAGCCTCGCAGCTGCGCGGCGATGGCTGGAACTATGGCTACACCTTGGGAGCCCAGGCCAAGTTCGACCGCCTGACGCTGGGCGCCAGCTACCGCTCGGCGATGGACCACGACCTCAATGGCCAGGTCTCGGTGAGCGGCCTGCTGGGCCCGCTGGCCGCCGGCAACGCCAACCTGAGCGGCAAGGCGAGCTTCACCACGCCCTGGATCGCCACCTTCGGCGGACGCTATCAGCTGAATGACAAGCTGACCCTGGACGCCCAGATCCAGCGCTTCGGTTGGAGCGAATTCAGGAGCATCAACGTCACCACCGCCGCCGGCGCCCAGGTGCTGCCGCAGAACTATCAGGACACCACCTCCGGCGGGGTCGGCTTCGACTATGCGCTGAACCCCAAGCTGACGCTCCGCGCCGGCGTCCAGTACGATCCGACGCCGACCCCGGACGTCGGCCGCACCGCCAGGGTGCCCGACGGTGACCGCTGGCTGTTCGGCGCCGGCGGCACGGCGCAGATCAACGACCACATGAAGCTGGACGTGGCGGTGGCCTACATCGACTTCGCCAACAGCTCGGTGAACAACGACGCGGTGTTCTATTCGGGCACGCCCGCCGCCACGAGCGCGGCCCTGCGCGGACAGGTCGAGGGCGAGGGCTATGTGGTGTCGGTCGGCCTCCGGAGCCGGTTCTAGGCCGCCCATCAGCCCGGCTGCGCTCAGTTGAGCTCGGTCTTCTTGCGTGGTTCGGGCGGCAGGGGCGCGATGGGGACGCCGTCCTCGACGAGGTCGCGCACCTCCTGGGAGGTGGCCTGCCCGTAGATGCCGCGGTCTTCGGAGCGACCCTCGTGGATGGCGCGGGCTTCGGTGGCGAAGGCGTCGCCGACGTCGTCGAAATTGTCTTCCACGTGGCGGCGGATGCGGCTCATCGCCTCCATCATCACTGCTTGGTTCTGGGCGGGGGAGTTGTCCTGCGAACGCGTCTTCGTCCCGGCCACAGCAGGCGCCATGATCGCCTTGCGCACCGCCTTGGAGCCGCAGGCCGGGCAGTCGATCAGGCCGCGCGCCTGCTGGTCGTCGAAGTCGCCGGAAGCGCCGAACCAGCCCTCGAACTCATGGTCGTGCTCACAGTGGAGGGCGTAGCGGATCATGCGATCGGCGCGGGTTCTGCGAAGGGCCGCGCATTGGCCAGGTTGGGGATCGCCGCGCGGGCCTTCGCGGCAGCGGCGAGGTCGAGATCGGCGAGCAGCACGCCGGGCTCGTCGTGGTCCAGCTGGGCGATCACCTCGCCCCAGGGCGCCACCACCATGGAATGGCCCCAGGTGCCGCGGCCGTCCTCGTGCCGGCCGCCCTGTGCGGGCGCCAGGACGAAAGCGCCGGTCTCGATGGCCCGGGCGCGCATCAGGACCTCCCAGTGCGCCTCGCCGGTGGGCCGGGTAAAGGCCGCCGGGATGGTCATCACTTCGGCCCCAGCGAGCGCCAGGGCGCGGTAAAGGGCGGGGAAACGCAGGTCGTAGCAGACCGTCATGCCGAGTTTCAGCTGGCCGGCGCGGGCGGTGACGGCGCGGTCGCCCGGCTCATAGGTCGCCGACTCCCGGGCGGTCTCGCCGGTGGGCAGGTCGACGTCGAACATGTGCAGCTTGTCGTAGGTGGCGACGATCGCGCCGTCCGGCGAGATCAGGGCCGAGCGGTTGGCGGCCTTGCCGTCCTCGCGCTTGACCAAGGCCGATCCGACCAAGATCCAGGCGCCGAGCTCTTTGGCCGCGTCGCGGAGCCCAGACACGACCACGTCGTCCTCAAGGGCGACCAGCATCGCCAAGAGGGTCACGCGGTCCTTCTGCAGGACGTTTGTGCCCTCCGGCGTGGCGATGAAGGTGGCGCCCGCCGCGGCGGCCTCGCGAACCATCGGCAGCACGTGCTCAAGCGCCGCGGCCTGGGTGGCCGGCGTGCGCGTCTGGATCAGGGCGACCATCATGGATTGAGCCTATAGCAAAATCTTCCTTTCCCACTCGTGGGAAAGGGGGACCGCGGCCCGCAGAGGACGTGGTGGAACGGGAAAGCCGCACGCTCGGCGCTCCGTCCCTCGCCCTCTCCCGCTGCGCGCGAACGGAAAAGTCAGGCCGCCGCCTGCAGCAGGGGATCGAGCTTGCCGTCTCGCTCCAGGGCCATCATCTCGTCGCAGCCGCCGATGTGCCGGTCGCCGACGAAGATCTGCGGGAAGGTGGCGCGGCCGCCGGCGCGCTGCATCATTTCCTGGCGCTTGGCCGGATCGAAGGCGGCCTCGACCTCGGTGAAGTCCACGCCCTTCTTCTCCAGCAGCGAGACCGCGCGGATGCAGTAGGGGCAATAGGGCTTGGTGTAGATGGTGACGTGGGACGACATGACGTTCTGGGGTCTCTAAGGCTGTAACCGTCGCGAAACGTTCATATAGCGAGTCCGGACATTTCTTTAACCCGGGCCACCACTGCGACATCCACGCGCATAGCACCGGCGGCCTTCAGCGCCCGCGCGCAGCCCTCGGCGGTCGAGCCGGTGGTCATCACGTCGTCGATCAGCAGGATATGGCGACCGCGCACCTGGTGGGCGCAGCTGTGAGGGACCTCGAAGGCGCCGGCGACATTGCGCTTGCGGCCCACGCCGGACTTGCCGCCCTGGGTTTCGGTGACGCGGCGGCGGATCAGCGCGTCGGGCAGGTAGGCAAGCTCGGTCATCCGCGCCAGCGGCCGGGCGATCTCGGCGGCCGGGTTGTAGCCGCGCGAGAGCAGGCGCGAGGGGTTCAGCGGCACAGGGACGATCGCGGCGGCCTCATCGATCGGCGGCCGCGCGGCGCGCGACAGCCAGCGGGCGAACAAGGGCGCCAGGTCCGTGCGCTCGGCGTGCTTCAGCTTCAGGATCGGCTCCCGGGAGGTCTCGTCGTAGAGGCAGGCGGCGCGGGCGGCGTCGAAAGCCCGGGGCTTGGCCAGGCAGGGCGCGCATCGCGAGCCGACCTCGAACTCGAAGGGCGCGCCACAGCCGTCGCAGACCGGTCCGTCGAGGAACTGGATGCGGCTCCAGGCCGCCGCCGAGAGACCGCCGGCCAGAGCCGCGCCGCCATCGATGGCCTGCGGCGAGAACACCAGGTCGAGCGCGCCGCGCATCAGGCCCCGTACGCGCGGTCCCGGTTTCAATACCGACCGGAAGAGGCCATCTTCCGCGCTCATGTCCGCTCCGCTCCTCTTCGACCGCGCCCTGCACAAGAAGCGCCTGGACCGCGCCGCCAGCGGCTTCGCGGCCGCCGACTTCCTGCAGCGCCGCGCCGCCCTCGACCTGGCCGAGCGCCTGGAAGCGATCATGCGGGACTTCCCCGTGGCCGTCGACCTGTCGGCGCGAAATGGCGCCTTCGCGCGCGCGCTGGCCGAAAGCCCGGCCGCCGAGCGCGTGGGCGTACTGATCGAGGCGGACCTGTCGGCGGCGATGCTGGCGGGGCGCGCCGGCCCGCGCCTGGTCGCCGACGAGGAGCGCCTGCCGTTCGCGCCCGCTAGCCTCGACCTGATCGTCTCGACTCTCGGCCTGCACTGGACCAACGACGTGGTCGGCGCCCTGATTCAGATTCGTCGGGCCTTGAAGCCGGACGGCCTGTTCCTGGGGGCCTTCCTTGGCGGCTCGACGCTGACGGAGCTTCGCCAGGCGCTGACCGACGCCGAGAGCGAGATCCTGGGCGGCGCGGGCAGTCGCGTCTCGCCCTTCGCCGACAGCCGCGACGCCGCCGGACTGCTGCAGCGCGCCGGATTCGCCCTGCCCGTCGCCGACGTCGACCGGGTGAAGGTCAGCTACGAGCATCCGTTGAAGCTGCTGGCCGACCTGCGGGCCATGGGCGAGACCAATGTGCTGGCGGATCGTCATCCGCGGGCGCTAACTCGCGCGCTCCTGGCCCGCGCCAGCGAGATCTACGCCGAGCGGTTCTCAGGGACCGACGGGCGGGTCAGCGCCACCTTCGAGATCGTCACCCTGACCGGCTGGGCGCCACACGCCAGCCAGCAGCAGCCCCTGCAGCCCGGCTCGGCCAGGATGCGGCTGGCCGACGCGCTGGGCGTCGTCGAGCACCGCCTGCCGCGGGACGAATAGCGCGCATACGGTGGAGCTTGGTAACGCACCGGAAAGCCAACATCGCGACAACTGACCACGGCGGCGCTGGCCCAGGCCTCACCTAGGCTGGCGCTTCGGGGGACTCCTGGGTCGGGAGTCGACAATGACAAAGCTTTTCCAGCATCTGGGCCTGGCCGCAGCGGCCTGCGCGGTGGCGCTCTGCGGTTGCGCGACACGGCCCGAGGCGCCGCGGATGGCCGCGCGCGCGCCGGCGCGCCCTGCGCCGCCGACCCTTCGCGACCAGGCGCCGGCGCCGTCCGGGCTCGCCGTCCAGGCCAGCGCGTTCGAGGCCTTCATGCGCCATGCGCGGCGGATCGATCCGGCATTCGGAGGCCCCTCTGACGTAGCCCAGGCCCTGCAGACCGCCGCGACGCACGAACCGCATGAGCTGGAGGCCGGCATGATCGCCTACGCCGCGCTCGCCGCTCTGCAGGAGCCGCGCTTCGTGGCCGCCGCGCGGGCCGAAGGCCCGGACCTCGCCCGCCGCATCGCCGCCGACCCGCAGGCCGTGCTGGCTCTGCCCGGCGCCGAGGCCGCCGAGGCCCGCGCCAGCGGCGCGCTCTACGCCGAAGGCTCGGCGCTGAGCGGCGAGGGTGAAAAGATCAAGCACGCCGCCTACACGGTGCAGCACCAAGCCTGGGCCAAGGCCAAGGTCCCCGACGCGGCCGGTCGGCTCAGCCGGGTCAAGCGGCTGTCGGGAGAAGCCTATCAGCCGGCGCGGGAGGACGCGGCTGAGCTGCAGATGTCGCTGGCCGGCGCGGCGCGCCGCAGCGGCGCGCCGAGCCCGGTGGTCGCCCGCGGCTTGGCGCTGGCGGCGCTGTCGGTGCTGGGCGAGACCCGCCAGGCGCAGAGCCTGATGAGCGAGCCGCGCACGACGTCGTGCCTGCACATGGCCAAGCTCAACCTCTACCAGTGCCTGGCCAGCGCCGGACCGCATTACGAGGATATCTTCTGCCTGGGCCAGCACGCCATGATCGATCCCGGACAGTGCGTGGTCGAGGCGACCGAGGCCCGCGCCGAGGCGCCGCGGCGGGTGGCCGTGACCCGGGCGAGCTTCACGCGCTGAGCCTCGCCGGAACAGCCCCGCCCGCGGCCCGTTTGGAAGCCTCGGACAAGGAGACTTCCCATGACCCAGCAATCCAAGCCGGCCCGCACCCCGGACAAGCACCCCGGCATGATGGGCGACGGCACCGAGGAGCAGAACCTGAACCAGAAGGGCGATCCGGGCGCGCGGATCACCGAGGCCGAGGTCAAGGAAGCTTTCGGCGAGAAAGGCCCGGCGCCGCCCAAGCCTTGAAGCGTCAAATCAGATCGCGCAGCCACGCGACAAGCGGCGCGTCGGCCGGCGGCATCGGATAGTCGCCGAGCTTGCTGGGCTTCACCCAGGCGATCTGCGGATGCTCGCGGGCCACAATGCGGCCCTCCCAGCGGCGGATCAGGTAGAGCGGCATCAAGAGGTGGAAGCCCTCGTACCCGTGGCTGGCGAAGACGAAGGGGGCGAGGCAGGCGGGGGTGACCGTGATCGCAAGCTCCTCCTCCAGCTCGCGGATCAGGCAGGCCTCGGGCGTCTCGCCCTTTTCGACCTTGCCGCCGGGGAATTCCCAGAGGCCCGCAAGCTGCTTGCCCTCCGGCCGCTGGCAGATCAGCACTCGGCCATCGGCGTCGATCAGGGCCGCGGCGACCACCAGCAGAAGGGGCTTCTCGCTCATCCCTGCTTCCTTCCCCGCCTGAGTCATAAAGGCAACAGGCCTGCGGCAAAGCCTCGCCGTGGGTTGACTTCGCACCTGCGAACGCCGATGTGCAGCCCGCGTCACGAACTATGACGTGCTCGGCGCCGCAGCCGCGTGGGGTCTCCCTTCGAGATCCAGCCTGCAGAGCGCCGTAAGATCCATAGATCGCCCATCACGCGGGGCGCTTCCCCAAAGACCCCGCGACCCCGCGCCCTCGATGGAATCGAGCCGGCGCGTTCGGCGCATACGTGAAAGACTCTGTTTGACCCAGTTTACCGATTTCGGCCTCGCCGCTCCGTTGCTCAAGGCGCTGGCCGGCGAAGGCTACACCACGCCCACCCCCATCCAGGCGCAGGCGATCCCCGGCGTCATGGCCGGCCGCGACCTGCAGGGCATCGCCCAGACCGGCACCGGCAAGACCGCCGCCTTCGCCCTGCCGATCCTGCACCGTCTGGCCGCCGACAAGCGCCAGCCCGAGCGCAAGGGCGCCCGCGTCCTGGTGCTTTCCCCCACCCGCGAACTCGCCAGCCAGATCGGCGAAAGCTTCCGCACCTATGGCAAGCACATGGGCGTCACCGTCGCGGTGATCTTCGGCGGCGTGAAGTACGGCGCCCAGCACAAGGCCATGGCCAATGGCGTCGACGTGCTGGTCGCCACGCCCGGCCGCCTCCTCGACCACCTGCAGGAAAAGACCATCACCCTGCGCGGCGTGGAGATCTTCGTCCTCGACGAGGCCGACCAGATGCTCGACCTGGGCTTCGTGCTGCCGATCCGCAAGATCGTCGCCCACATCCCGAAGGTTCGGCAGAACCTGTTCTTCTCCGCCACCATGCCCACCGAGATCGGCAAGCTGGCCTCCGAACTGCTCACCGATCCGCTGCGCGTTTCGGTGGCCCCACAGGCGACCACCGTCGAGAAGGTGAACCAGCGCGTCCTCTTCGTGGAACAGGGCCGCAAGCGCGCCCTGCTGGCCGAACTGTTCGACGACGCCCAATTCAAGCGCGTCATCGTCTTCACCCGCACCAAGCGCGGCGCCGACCGTGTGGCGCGCGGCCTGGAGCAGGTCGGCGTCGACGCCGCCTCGATCCACGGCGACAAGAGCCAGGGCCAGCGCGAACGCGCGCTCGCCGACTTCAAGGCCGGCAAGGTCCGCGCCCTGGTGGCCACCGACATCGCTGCGCGCGGCATCGACATCGACGCGGTGACCCACGTCGTGCAGTACGAGCTGCCCAACGTGCCGGAAAGCTATGTCCACCGGATCGGCCGTACAGCCCGCGCCGGCGCCGACGGCTCGGCCGTGGCGTTCTGTTCGGACGACGAACGGACCCTGCTGCGCGACATCCAGAAGGTGACGCGCCAGACCATCCCGTCCTTCGACCGCCGCAACGACAAGCAGCTGGGGGCCGCCACCGCGGCCCTGCCCGATCCGGGCGGCAAGGCCGAGCGTCCCGACACCCGCGGCGCCGGTGGCGGTCGCGGCGCCCATCAGCCGAAGCGCAACCGCAATCACGGCGGCGGCGGCAATAGCGGCCATCGCCACGAGGGCGCTCCGGCGCGCAGCGGCGGACATGGCGGCGGCGGCGGCGGCGAGAACAAGCCGGCCCAGCAGCGCCCGGCCTTCAAGGGCCCGCAGCGCGGCGGCGGCAATTCGTCGTCCGGCCGCACCGGCGTCTGGTCGAACCGCTAGAGAAACGCGCAGCCCGGACCCGTCGCTTCGCCTGACTCAAAAAGTCGCTCGCGCCTGCGCTTGTCTGCCGCATAGGTTCGTGCGGGAGATGGCGCGGGGGAGCGGTTGGACG
Organism: Phenylobacterium sp.; assembly: GCF_004799395.1. Classification (GTDB taxonomy): domain Bacteria; phylum Pseudomonadota; class Alphaproteobacteria; order Caulobacterales; family Caulobacteraceae; genus Phenylobacterium. The sequence continues at coordinate 3,794 of NZ_SSMZ01000182.1, read as the reverse complement.
GCGCGGATCCGATCGAGGTCGACGAACTTGATCCGCTGTCGGACGCTGCGGTGGCGCGCCTGCGCGCCGATCCGCGGTTTCGAGAGGCCGCGGAATCCTTCGCCGCGGAAGCGCTTCGCGAATTCGAGCGTGCGGACGAGGCCACACGCTGGCTGCAGAAGGACCTCGGGAGAGCCTCGCTCTATATGGCCTGTGCGATCCTCGACCTCGCGCCGGAGGGCCTGACCGTCACGGGCCTCGCCGCGACCGCCGCGAGCGCCGGGGTCTGCAGCCGCGGCCGCGTGCTGGCCTTCATCCACTACGCCCTGGACTCCGGACGGCTGACGTTGGCGGCGGGGCCCGAGCCCTGGATTCGCCGCCGCCTGACGCTGACCCCGATGTTCATGGACAATATGCGCCAGCGGTTGCACGGCGGGCTGGAGAGCGCCGCCCTGGTGGCGCCCGAAATCGCCGCCGCCCTGCCGAAGCTGAGATCCGACGCCATCGTGAGCCGGGCCACGGCGGCGGTGGGCTTCCTGCTCAAGGCGCGGCCGGAGCTCAATCGCAATCCCGGCGGCCCGCTGCGTCAGATCTTCATCGCCCGCGACGGCGGCATGCGGGTATTGCAGCACCTCATGCTGCGGCAAGACCCGGGACGCGAGCGGCTGATGCAGACCGCTGAGATCAGCCGAGCAGACCTGTCGCGCCGCTTCGGCGTCTCGCGCACGCACATCACCCGGCTTCTGGCCGATGCCGAGGCGGCGGGCGCCCTCACCCTGCCGGCGCCCGAGCAGGTCGTTTTCGCGCCCGCCTTTTCGGACGAGGTGGAGGCCTATTGCGCGGGCCAGCTACAGGTGATGCGCACGATCGCCCAGACCCTGATGAGCGCCTCCCCGGCAGCCTAGTTCGCCGGATCGTGCTTCTCGACGAAAGCGACCACGGCGTTGAGCATGGCCAGGCGGGTCGGCGCGCTGGAGAGCCAGTGGTCCTCGCCGTTCATCAGGACGAAATCCACAGGCTTGCCGGCCGAGGCCAGCGCCTTCTGCATCGCACGGCTCTGGTCGATCGGCACCACGGAGTCGTCCGCCCCGTGGATCAGCAGGATCGGGGCGTCCGCCTTCGAGGCGGCCTTCAGCGGCGAGACCGCGTCCATGTCGGAGGTCTGGGCCCCCGTCAAACCGCGCCAGAAATCCTGGGCCCGGGTGTCGCGCGCATCGCCGCGCTCTCGGGTCCAGATCAGCATCCGGCCCATGTCGGCGACACCGGCGACAGAGACGGCGCACCGGTAGAGGCCGCGCTGCAGGGTCACACCGGCCAGGGCCGCATAGCCGCCATAGCTCGCGCCGACGATGCAGGCCCGCTTGGGATCGACGATCCCGGCGTGGGCGAGCGCCGCCAGACCGTCGGAGATATCGGTCTGCATCTTGCGGCCGTACTGCCCGTCGGCCGCATGGCGAAAGGACTCGCCGTACCCCAAGGTGCCCCGGTAGTTCGGCTGGAACACCGCATAGCCGCGTGACGCCAGGGCCTGAGCCCACCAGTCGAAACCGACCCGGTCGCCAACGACGATCGGGCCGCCATGCGGCATCACGATCACCGGCAGGTTCTTGGCCTCGCGACCGGGCGGCAGGGTCAGCACGCCGTCCATGGCCAGGCCGTCCGCGGCGTTGTAGGCGAACATGCGCGTGGGCCCGACCTCCGCTGCCGGCACGTCGGGGTGCACGTCCCCAAGCGGCGTGGCGCTGCGGGCCACCGCATCGACCAGCCAGTAGCGTCCAGCGTCGTGGGGGCCTTCGGTGCGGAAGATCATCTGGGCGAAGTCGTGGGAGAAGGCCGCCAGGTAGGACTCCTCGCCGGCGAAGGCGGCGCGCGAGCTGTCGATTCGCCGCTGCAGGACCGGATCCAGCAGCTTCTCGCCGGCCAGATTGCTCATCCCCACCAGGGTGTTCGTATCGCGGTCGACCAGTACGCCGGCGGCGTTGTCGCCGGAGATCAGCACCGAGCCCTCGCCGGCGCCGCTCAGGGGGATTTCACGTCCCACGATGGTGTCCTTGGTCCGCTCGATCACCACGACGGTTCCAGGCGTCCGCCCGGGGCTCAGCAGATCGATCGAGCTATCGCCCGCGCGCTGAATGAGAGGATGCTCCATCCCGGCGCCGGGATAGATCGTGTACTGGCCGCGGTTCGCGTCATAGACCGAGTTGGCGAGCACCTCGCCGTTCACCCCGATGAGCCAGTCGCGGTCGCGTTGCGCCGAGGTGGCGACCTTCTCCGGATGCCCCGTGTCGAGATCGACGCGATAGAGATCGGCATAGACCACGCCGCCATCGGCGTGAGGTCCGACGGCATCCCAGGTCACGCCGCCCACATAGGCGTACCATTTCCCGCCCACCTGCCGCGCCCCATAGAAGCCCGCGATGGCGTCCATGTAGGTGTTGGACTTGGCGAAGATCATGTAGCTGGCTCGGGTCTTCAGATTGAAATCGATCAGCCCTTCCATCTCGGTGGTCTGCAGGCCGATAACCGGACGCGAGACCGTCGCGGTGACGGTGATCAGCACGTGATCCTCGCCGGCGAAATCGACGCCGCGGATCTTCGCCGGGCCGAAGGCCACGCCACCCAGCACCTCGCCATCCGACTTGCGCACGACGACCTTGCGACCGTCCTTGTCGGCCATCACCACGGCGAAGCGTCCGCCGCTTGGCGAGAGCGCCGCATCCTCGATGGCCGGCAGCCGTCCATAGGCGTCAAGCGGCGGCGGCGCTGCAGTAGCGAGCGTCGGTGCGGCCGCGGCCAAGGCGGCGGCGAGAACAAGCCAGATATGCAAGACGAAACCCCCCGGTACGCTTTGTCGGGGGTAAACTAGACCAGGGAAAGCGACCCACTCAACCTCGGAGTGTGGGCGCCTCGCCGCTAACGCCCATCGACCGAAAGCGCCATCAGCAGATTGCGGCCGCCGGGGCCCATCATCACCCCGGGATAGCCGGAGTGCTGGAACACCATGCCATTCACGACCACCGGCCCCGTCGCGTCGAGCGCGCCACCCTTGGCGCCCTTTACCCCGTTGACGGTGTCGTAGCTCGCCGCGGCGGTGTTGAAGTCCCAGACGATGGCGCCGGTCTTGGCGTCATAGGCCCGCAGGTGGCCGTCGATGGCGCCGGAGAAGGCGATGCCCGGAATGACGCTCACCGGCGCCGACTGAGCCACGACGCAGCGCTGCCCGGCCGGACAGGGCTGGACCGGGGTCGGGGTTTTCCAGACCACCGCGCCGGTGGCCAGGTTCACCGCGTTGATCCCCGGGGTCCCGCCGCGCCCGGCGTCGGCGATGGCGACATAGGCGTTGGCGCGGTCGGCGGCCATGCCCCACTCGACGCCGCCGGCGGCGCCGCCTCGGCCCAGCTTCACTTGCCACAGCGTCTTGCCGCCCTGGTCAGGATCGAGGCCATAGACCACGCCCGACTTCTGGCCGGCGATCAGGATGTCGTGGCCGTTCGGCAGGGTGCGCAGCATGACCGAGGAGCCGAAATCGACGTCCGGTCCCACCGGGCTGGGGCAATTGGCGGGCGCCTTAGGGCCGGGCGGACAGCCGACCATGAAATTGTCCTTCTGGGTCACCTGGTTGCGCCACTTCACCTGGCCGGTCTTCAGGTCGATGGCCATGATCGCGTCGGCGCCATCGGTGTCGACGTCGGTGTAGCTGTCGCCGGTGGCCGCGTAGAGCACGCCGCGCTTCAGATCGAGGGTCGGCGCCGACCAGACCGCTCCGCCCGCCGGGCCGGTGAGCTGCTTGCCCTGCGAGACCCGATAGGGCTTCG
>NZ_SSMZ01000181.1 GCF_004799395.1 Phenylobacterium sp. | reverse complement strand
CCGCTTCGGCCTGGAAGTGGCCATCGGCGTCGTCATGGCCCGTCAGATCCTCGACGGCCTGGGCGGCACGCTGCGCAGCGAAGGCGCCGGCGGCAAATCCGAGACCGTCGTCTTCGAGATCCTCCTGCCCATCGCGTCGGAAACCCCGGCCGAGGAACCGCAGGAAGCCGAACGCTCGGCCCACGTCCTGGTGGTCGACGACAACGCCACCAACCGCATGGTCGCCCAGGCGCTCTGCGAGATGTTCGACTGCACCTGCGAAAGCGCCAACGACGGCGCCGAGGCGGTCGAGGCCGCCCGCGGCGGCCGTTTCGACCTGATCCTTATGGACATCAAGATGCCGGTAATGGACGGCGTCGCCGCCACCCGCGCCATCCGCGCCCTCGGAGGGCCGGCCGCCCTGGTGCCGATCATCGCGCTCACCGCCAACGCCGAGCCGGAAGACGCCGAGGGCTATCTCGCCGCCGGCATGAACGGCGTGGTCGAAAAGCCCATGAAACCCGAGCATCTGCTGGCCGCCCTGCAGGCCGCGCTCGGCGAAACCGCGGCCGCCGAGGAGATCGCCGCCGCCAAGGCCGCCGCCGCCTAAGGCCTCAATTCAGGTTGAGGATGCCGCCCAGCAGGGCGACCACCTCGGTCTGCCGATGGCAGCCGGTCTTCTGCAGCACGCCGCGCACCTGGTTGCGGATCGTGGTCGGCGAAACCCCGCCGCTCGCGGCGATCTCGTCGACCGTGTCGCCGGCGCTGAGCGCGCGGGCCACCCGCGCCTCGGCCGGCGTCAGGTCGAACAGCGACTGCACCAGTTCCACCGGAGGCGCCTGCGGCAGCGCCACCGGCGTCAGCACCAGCACCCCGGCGCACTGCACGAAGACGTCGCGCGCCTGGCCGCGCAGCGGGATCACGTGGGCGACCATCGCCGCGGCGGTCTGGGCGCCCCGGACGGCGAAGGAGCGCACTGCAGGCGGGCCGCCCGCCTCATCAAGGCCCAGGGTGGCGATGGCCTGCTGCAACAGGGCATCGGCCGCCGCATCGGTCAGCGAAATCCGGTCGCGGGCGCGCCATTGGATCGGGCCGGCCATCGCCTCGATCGTCGGATTGGCCGCCAGCACCCGGCCGTCCGGGTTGAACACCAGGGCCGGTATCCCCAGCAGCGCCAGCGCCTCGGCCGCCGCCTTGGCGCGCTCCAGCTGGAGGCGCGCCGACAACAGCGCGCTGCGCGCCAGATGTGGCCGCAGGGCGTCCAACTGCTCGACCACGGCAGCCTCCACCGGTCCGCGTGCGCGGTCGCGCTCGAAGGTCAGCACCATGGTGTCGCCGGTCGGCAGCGGCATGGCGGTGGCGACGGCCCAGCCCAGGCCGATGGGCCAGAGCACTTCGCGGTAGAGGCGGTCCGCCGCCATCTCCGACTCGTCGGCATAGCCGTCTTGGTCGGTCAGGAAACCTGAGTGCCGCAACTCCACCAGCCGGCGGAACCGGTCGCCGCAGTCCATCAGGTTGTTACGGGCCAGGGCGTCCCAGACCTCGGTCAGGCTGTCGGAGGACGTCCAGTGGAGCACTGTCGAGTTGGCGGTGAGCAGGCACCCGCCCCGCGCCAGGGCGATCTCCGAAATCTCGTCCAGCACGCCGGGCCAGGACTCCGGCGCGAAGGCGCACTCGTAGATCCTGTCGATCAGCCCCTCTCGCACGCTGCCCAAGCACTCCCTCGCTCGCGCTCGTCGGCAAGTCGTCCGCCCTGCCCGGCTTAAGGACGCCTCGCCGCAAGGTCAGCTTAGATGACAGGTCAAATATCAGCGTTCAATTCTTTGCGTCGACGTCAGCTGCAGCGGCGTTGGAATTTGTTGGCCCGCTTGATCAATCTAGGCGTCGTCGGTGACCAGCCGGGCGGCCTGATAGTTCGCCGCCAGGTCCTCATGCTCGGCTGTGCGCGCTGCGCGCGCAATGTTCAGCCGCGTGAAAAGGTGGCTCTGCCGGCGTCCGGTCCGCGCCGCCGACGGCGGCCGCAAGGTCGACAGATCCAGCGAGGCGCCGACGGTCAAGACCTTGAATCCCGAAGCGGTTTCCTGGACGAGCACATAGTTGCCCGCCGCCGGCAGGTGCGGCGTCCCGGTCAGCCGGCGCCGGAACCGATAGGCCGCCCCGGAGGCGCCCAGAAGCTCGATGAAGTCCTGCATGTCCACTCTAACGCTGCGCGCTGGATCGCCAGGCGCTATTGGCCGATCTGCGGTCGTTCTGAGCCGCCCGTTCGCCGCAAAGCCCCGAGGGCCGCGGCCCCCCGCCCATCTTCCCGGCTGACGTGACGACAACAAGGCAGCTTGGCCTTGGCGCCGTCCCCGGACCCACTCAAGAATAAGCTCTACCACAGTATCGCTTGGCCTCACCCGAGACTCGCCGCCTTATCGTCGCCGGGGCGTAGAGGTTAGTGCGATGGACGAAGCAACTTTCGTGGCGTTTGTACCGAAAAAGAAGAATGACCTGCTCCGCCAGACCTTGAGCACGGAGGACACCGGCCCCCTGCGATGGCGCGAGCGGCGGACCTTCTCGGGCAGCGAGTTCTACTTCACCGGACCGACCGAGCTGGCCCGAAAAGCCCAGATATACGTGGTCCAGTGGTTGATCTCCGGCTGACGGCGGCGGCTTAAAGCCCGGTCCAACCTCGCGCGGCGGCATGCTATGAGCCCACCTCCAGACATGGAGACGGCCCCGTGACGCCTGACGAACGCAGCCTGCTGCAGACCTTCCTCACCGACCTTTCCCAGACGCCGAACGTCGCCAAGGACCCGGAGGCCGATGCGATGATCGCCGCCGCCGTGCGGTCAAATCCCAATGCGGTCTATCTCCTGGTGCAGCACGCGATCCTGGCCGATCAGGCGCTGCACGCCGCTCAGGCCCAGCTACAAGCCCAGGGCCCGTCACCGACCTCGTTCCTGCCGCCCGGCGCACAGGCGCCCTCCCCGTGGGCCGGCCAGGGCGGCATGCCCGTGCAATCCAGCCCGTTCGCCGCCAACAGCGGCCTCGGCGGCTTCCTGCGCAACGCCGGGCAGATGGCGGTGGGCGTCGCCGCCGGCGACTTCCTGTTCCAAGGGATAGAGAACATCTTCTCGCCCCGCTGGTAGGCGCGCGTCGCGCCTGCGCCCTACTTGACGACGGGCGTGTCTCCCAGCCCCGTGTCCGAGCAGCCCTTCGGCGAATTGACCGGGTTGCAGCGCACCGAGGCCTCGCCGGGCAGGCTCACCTTGAACCCTGTCCAGCGCGAGGGCTCGAACCAGGGGTAGTCGGTGCTGACCATCTGCGCCCCGCTTTTCAGCGCCTTGTCGCGCTGGGTGGTGTCGCCGCTGCGGGCCTCCTTGGTGTCGGCGTCGGAGCGGGTGCGCACGATGTAGCCCTGCTTCACTAGGGCCGCGATCGCCTCGGGCGTCCCCTCGTTCTGCTCGACAAAGGCGGCGTCGGGCGTCCCGGCATCGGCGTTGGTGAAAAGCACCCGGCCCTGCAGCGCCGGATGGCCGGCGGTGTAGATCGGCGTGATGTTCGACTGGTCCAACAGGAAGACGACCTTGCCCCGCGCGTTCTTCAGGGTCGGCCAGCCGCCGTGCGCCACGGCCTGCGGCAGGGTCGCAAACTTGCCGCGCACCTGGTCGGGCGTGACCATCTCGCGCTCCGGGAACACCGAGCGGATCTCGGCGTCCAGCGCGTCCAGGACTTCCGGCGTGAAGCGCTCATAGTCGACCATTCCGGGCACCGCCTTGATCGGCTCCTGGGTCTTGGTCTCCACCAGGATGTAGAGCGGCACGTGCTGCGGATGCGCCTTCGACCAGGCCCGGATCTCCTTCAGGCAGCCGACGAAGGGCTGACAATTGGAGATGTAGTCGATGTCCTGCACGTGCATGACCTTGAACCCGGGCTTTGCGAACACGCCCTCCTTGTCGAAGCCTGCCGCCCCGCCGGCGTTGAGGGTCGCCCCGAACGGATGGGCGAAGCGGCCGCCCTTGGCGTCGGCGTAGATGTCGAGCTCGATCTGCCGGACGCCGTGGTCGAACTGCACGCTCAGCGGAGAATGCTGGTAGTCCAGCCCATCGAAAGCCTTGGGATTGGTGGCCTGCAGCATCTTGGCGACGCCCGGGGTCAGGCCGGCGTGGTAGCTGTTGTGGCTGCCGATCACCTGCAGCTGGTTGATGCGCAGGCTGTCGTCCGGCCCTGCGGCCCAGGCCGCGGCGGAGACAGCGAGCGCGCAAGCCGCGGCGCCCGCGGCGGTGGCGATGAACCTGGACATCTGATCTCCCGAAACGGCGGCGGCTTTGCGGATCGCGCTTGTTAGGCGCGAAATGTGACAGGTTGGGCTGGCCCGTCCAAGGCCCGCCGCCGTCGGGGCCACCGACACGGTGTACTTCGACGACATGGAAGCCAGCGGCCAGCCGACCTTCTCGGCGCTGAGCCCGGGCGGCTCGGCGGCCTCGGCGCAGCTACTTCCCGGCCAGCGCTTCGGCCGTGGCCGCCTTGAGCTTGCGAATGCGCTCCTCGTAGAGCTGCGCCAGGCGGGTCGGATCGGTGACGGCGCTGCGCGCGTCGCGCCAGGCCAGCTGATGCTCGCGCAGCAGGTTGCGGTCCTCGTGGGCGTCCAGCGCGTCGGCGTAGGCGTGGCGCAGTTCCTCCTGCAGCCGCCGCAGCTTCGCGTCGCCGCAGATCGTGCGGTCCGCCGGCGTCGGCGCGGCCGAACAGCCTGCGGCCACGGCCGGCGCCGATCGCTCGGGGGCAGGCTCAGCGGCCTCGGCGCTCTTCGCCGGCTCCGGCTCGGCGCGCACTGCTGGCGGCGGCGCGGGCGTTGTATCGGCTGGGCGGCTGTCCGCGGCGTGGGCGGGCTCCAGGGTGTCCGGCGTCGGCGTCGATGCGGCCGCGGCGTCGGGCTGAGCCAAAGGCGCGGGCTCGGCGGCGATCGGGGCCGGGGTTTGCGGCGCGGGCGCCGGCGGCGGCGCCAGCGCGGCGGTCTGGACAGGGGCCACGGCCGGCGGCGGCCGGTCGGGCGGCATCTGGCCGACCCAGAAGCCCAGGGCCGCGCCAACCGCGATGCCGAGCGCGAAGCCGACCACGAGCCGCAGGCGGGGCCGATAGCTCGGCTTGGGCCGCCTGGCCGGCGCCGAGCCCATCTGCAGCCCGTCCGCTCTCGCCGGCGGCGCCTCATCCTCGATCGGCGCGGGATCGGCGTCCCAAAGGCTGAGCGGGCGGCCCGCGTCCAGGGAGAACGGCGGAGCCTCGAGGTCATCCTCCGACGGGCCCGGGCCCAGGTCCGGGGCTGCGGCGGGCGGGGCTTGGGCCTTACGCCGCCCGCGGCGCTGTGCGGGCGCGTCCTCGGGGACTGCCGGCGCCGCCAGGCTGTCGGAGTCCGCAGACGGCGGGCGCCAGTTCGGCATCGGCGGCAGGTCGTCGTCCTCCAGCGGCTCGCCGAGGTCGACCTCCAGCTCGCGCGCCTCCGCAGAGCCTCGCGTCAGGAACCCGCGCCGCTCCGCGGGCGTCTTCACCTCCGCGGCCATCGAAGTCACCCTCTGGAACCACCCGCTCCTGATCCTGACGATCTCGCTTTGGGCCGTCAGCCGGGGC
>NZ_SSMZ01000180.1 GCF_004799395.1 Phenylobacterium sp. | reverse complement strand
ATGTCGAGGAAGCCCCCGGCACCGCCACCGTGCTGACGCTGGGCGCCCATATGTGCAAGTGGCCGATCGGCGACCCGGCCATGGACAACTTCACCTTCTGCGGTCGCGGCGCCGGCGACGGCCCCTACTGCCACGAACACAGCCAGGTCGCCTATCAACCGGCCCAGGCCAAGAAGCGCTCGGGCGCAGCCGAACTCGCCAGGAGCCTTCGCCGCTACATCTGACACCGCGTCCAGTTACGGCGCGGCTTACCAATCCGTTGGGGATGGGGACGCGTTCGGCCCGCGGCGGTTTTCCGCCAGCAGGGCCGGGCGCGTCCTTTTCCTTAGCTGACACGATCGCTACCTTGCCCGCATGACCGACACCTCCGCGGAAGACGCCGCGCCAACGGAAGACGGCAACGCCAAGCCCTATTCGGTGTCGGAGTTGGCGTTCGCGCTGAAGCGGACGCTGGAGGACGCCTACGGGTTTGTGCGGCTGCGCGGCGAGATCTCCAAGGTCACCCACCACTCCAACGGCCACGTCTATCTGACCCTGAAGGACGAGCGCGCCGCCATCGACGGTGTGGTCTGGAAGGGTCAGGTCCGCGGCCTTGGCATCCGGCCCGAACAGGGGCTGGAGGTGATCGTCACCGGCAAGATCACCTCCTACCCGGCGGGTTCGCGCTACCAGATCGTCATCGAGACCATGGAGGCGGCAGGCGTCGGGGCCCTGCTGGCGCAGCTGGAGCGGCTCAAAGCCAAGCTGGCTGCCGAGGGTCTGTTCGCCGTGGAGCGCAAACAGCCCCTGCCCTCGATGCCGGCGGTGGTGGGTGTGATCACCAGTCCCACCGGAGCGGTGATCCGCGACATCCTGCACCGCATCCGCGACCGCTGGCCCTGCCGGGTGATCGTCTGGCCGGTGGTGGTGCAGGGCGACTCCGCCGCAGCCCAGGTCAGCGCCGCGATCCGGGGCTTCGAGGCCCTGGGCGACGGCGGCGCGGTCCCGCGGCCGGATGTGCTGATCGTAGCGCGCGGCGGAGGGTCGGTGGAGGACCTCTGGCCGTTCAATGACGAGGCGTTGGCGCGCGCCGTGGCGGCCTGCACGATCCCGCTGATCAGCGCCGTGGGTCACGAGACCGACACCACCCTGATCGATTTCGTCTCCGACCGCCGAGCGCCCACGCCCACGGCGGCGGCCGAGATGGCGACGCCGGTGCTGGCCGAGCTGAAAGCGCTGGTGGGCGACCTCTCCGCGCGCATGCACCGCTGCGGCGGCCGTGCGGTCGAGGACCGGCGCGGGCGGGTCGCGGCCGCCGGACGGGCGCTGACGCGGGTGAGCGACCTCGTCGAGTTGGCCGCCCAGCGGTATGGCATCGTCTCGGGCCGGCTGGCGGCGGGGCTGGCGAAGAACGCCGCCGCCCATGAGCGCGATCTGGTGCGGGTGTCCTCGCGGCTTACGCCGCTTCTGCTGCAGCGGCCGCAGGCGGTGCAGCGGCAGAGGCTGGAGGGCGTGACCTCGCGCCTGCAGCCCGGCGTCTTGCGTGGCCTGGAGCGGGCCGGAGAGCGGCTGGCGGCGCTCGCCAAACTCTACGTCTCGGTCGACCCTGACAGGCCGCTGCAGCGCGGCTTCGCCCGGGTCACGCGGGCCGACGGCTCCATTGTCCACGCGGGCGCGATCCTGGCGAACGGCGAGGAGATCGCCATCAAGTTCGGCGATCAGGTCACCCGCCAGGCGGTGATCGAAGGCGCGGCGGCAGAGCCCGCGGCCGCCAAACCGGCCAAGCCGAAGCCCAAGGCGGCGAATTCCGCGCAGGGCGATCTGTTCTGAACGCCCCCTGTTCTGGAGAGGGGCGGCGCGCTAAATAGAGCGTCATGAACGCCTTTGACCGCGACTTCACGGCCTCCGACCTCGCAAAGCTGCATTACGGCGACGGCGACTTCGCCGTGCTGAAGCCGGGCCGCTATGTGATCTGCGCGGTCAGCGGCAAGAAAGTGCCGCTGGAGCAGCTGCGCTACTGGTCCGCCCCCTTGCAGGAGGCCTACGCTGGCCCCGCCGAGGCCCTGCAGCGCTGGCGCGAGACCAACGACTAGGCTGCGCGCTTGTAGGTCTCGTTCGGCCAGCGCTTGTGGACCCAGAACCACTCGGTGGGCCTGGCCAGCACGCGCTCCTCGATGAAAGCGTTGATGCGCCGGACGCCGGTCTCGATGTCGGCTTCGCTGTCTCCGGTGTCCTCCAGGCTGAACGCGTCGTGGACGACCACCCGGAAGCGCGCTTTGTGGATTCGCTGCACGCTCATGGGCTGGATCGGGATGCCGAACCTGAGGGCGAAGCTGGAGGGGCCCGGCGCCGTGTGCGCCATGAGACCAAACAGGGGCGCGGCCACGCCGCCGTTGAACTTCTGGTCGTTCATCAGCGCCACGGACTCGCCACGCCCCAGGGCCCGAAGCAGCGCGCGCGCGCCGGTCAGTCCCTTGGGCGCGAACAGCCGCACGCCATAGCGCCAGCGACTTTCCCGCAGGCGCTCATCTACATAGGGGTTGTTCATGGCCCGATAGGTGATCTGGCAGATCGCGCCGGAGTGGACGATCACAGCCGACATGATCTCGAAGGACGAGAAATGGCCTGAGATGAAGACCACCGGCTTGCCGGCCGCGATCGCGGTCAGGCGCTCAGCCCCCACCACCTCGACCCGGCTAGGATCGGCGATGATGCGGTCAAGCGTCGGGAATTCCGCGATCCACCGGCCGGTCTCCTCCCACTGGTCGCCCAGCATCCGCGCCATCTCCGCCGGCGTGGCGTCGGGGAACACGATCCTGAGGTTGATGAGCGCCGTGCGGTGCCGGCTGGTCAGCGGCCCGAGCGTTCGAAACAGCCAGCCCCCGAAATCGGAGACCGCGTCGATGGGAAACCGGCGGGCCAGGAACTGCGCAGATCCATAAGCCCACTCTTCAAAGCGCCACTGGATGTTCTGTCGCATCGGTGGCGGGGCTTGTGTCATGTCCTACAACTAAGGCGTCGGCTCCCAGACATTAGCAACGCACGATTTCGGCGCCGGGCCGAAAACGATCAAGCCGCGTGCTTGTAGATCTCGTTCGGCCAGCGCTTGTGGACCCAGAACCATTCGCTGGGCCGGGCGAGCACACGCTCTTCCATGAAGGCGTTGATGCGATGCACGGCGGTGACAATGTCGGCTTCTCGGTCGCCGGTGTCCGCCAGCCGGATCGGCTCGTGGACGATCACCTTGAAGCGGACCTTATGCGTGCGCTGCACGCTCATCGGCACCATCGGGATCCCAAACTTCAGGGCGAAGGTCGAGGCCCCCGGCGCGGTGTGCGCCATCACGCCGAAGAACGGCGCCGCTACCCCGGTGTTGAACTTCTGGTCGATCATGATCGAGATGCATTCGCCGCGGGCCAGGGTGCGGAACAGTCCGCGCGTCCCCTGCGCGCCCTTGGGCGCGAACAGCTTGACTCCATAGGCCCGCCGGCCGGCGACGATCCGTTCGTTGATGTAGGGATTGTTGGTTGCGCGGTAGGTGACCTGGCATTCGACGCCGGCGCGCATGATCGCCAGCGCCATGATCTCGAAGTTGGAGAAATGCCCGCTGATCAGCACCGCGGGATGGCCGTCCCTCAAGGCGATCAGACGCTCGATACCCTCGATCTCGACGCGCTCGGGCTCCGCGACGATGCGATCCAATATCTGGAATTCGGCAAGCGACCGGCCGACCTCTTCCCACTGCTCTCCCAGCAGACGTTTGATCTCCAGCTCCGACGCTTTTGGAAACACAATCCGCAGATTGGTTTCCGCGACGCGATGGTAGCTGGTTAACGGGCCCATCCTGCGGGCAAGGCGTCCGCCGAAGTCCGAAACTGTGTCTATGGGGAACAGTCGGGCCAAAAAACGAGCAAAATCATATAGCCAAGCTTCGATATGCCACAGCAGGGCCTGTCGCCTGGAAGACCGAGATTCTGTCATGCATCTTTACTAAGGCTGGCTTCGTAACCTTAGCAACGCGCAGATTTGGCGCAGGGCTTGCGGCGGACCCCGCGTGCCGTCCCGGTCTGGGACATTGGGGTTTGAGGAGGATGGGCGTCGCGTCATGATGGACTTGATCGATATTCATCTGGGTCGCCGGCTTCGCCGTCGCCGCCGGATCCTGGGTCTGACCCAGCAACAATTGGCTGGCGCTTGCGGCGTTCGCTTCCAGCAGATCCAGAAATACGAATGCGCGGCCAACCGCATGTCGGCGGCCCGCCTTTGGCAACTGGCTGAGGTGCTCGAAGTTCCGGTCAGCTACTTCTACGAAGGCCTCGGCCAAGAGTCGCAGATCGACAAAGAGCCGGAGCCGCCGGAGCCCTATCAAGGCAAGGAGACCAAGGATCTGATCCAGGCCTTCTATAGCCTGAGCGAGCGGCCCCGCCAGCGCCTGCTGGACCTGGCCAAGTCCCTGAACGAGACCGATCCAGAAGTCAGTGTGGGGCACGCGTTTCCCTGAGCCGCGCCAGGGGGTAAAGCGGTCGCATGACCGCTCCGAATCCCCAGACGCTCGCTTCCGAAAAGTTCGTTGAGCTCGACGCTTTCCTGGTCGAGCTCAACCGCGCGGCCGGGGCCGCCATCCTCCCGCTTTTCCGTGCCGACCATGGCCTGATCGACAAGGGCGGAGCCAAGGGCTTCGATCCGGTCACCGAGGCCGACAAGGGCGCCGAACGCGCCATCCGCGCCATGATTTCCGAGCGCTATCCCGACCACGGCGTCATCGGCGAGGAATATGGCGAGGACCGCGCCGACGCCGAGTTCGTCTGGGTGCTGGACCCGGTCGACGGCACACGGGCGTTCATCGCCGGCCTGCCGGTCTGGACCACGCTGATCGGCCTACGGCACAATGGAACGCCGGTGCTGGGCTCCATCGGCCAGCCCTTCCTCGACGAGATCTACATCGGCAACGCCGGCGGATCGCGACTGATGAGCCGCGGCGGCGTCCGTCCCTTGAAGGTTCGGTCCTGCTCCGGGCTTTCCGGCGCCCTGATCGCCACCACTGACCCGGCCATCTTCCAGGGCGTCGAGCGCGAAGCCTGGGGCCGCGTGCGCGCCGCCGCACGCCTGGCGCGGCTGGGCTGCGACGCCTACGCCTACGCCATGGTCGCGGCCGGCACGATCGACCTTGTCATCGAGACCCGCCTGATGGCCTGGGATATCGACGCGGCGATCCCGGTGATCGCGGGCGCCGGGGGGATCACGACCGACTGGGAGGGCCAGCCGGTGGGCGCCCACGGCGGCCGCGTCGCCATAGCGGGCGACCGCGCCTGCCTCGGCGAGGCGCTGGCCGCCCTGGCGTCGGCCGCCCCTTAGGCCTTCTTCGGCGCGGGAGTCTTGGCCGCCGGCTTCGCAGCCGCCTTGGCGGGCGCTGGCTTCTTCGCCGCCGCGGGCTTCGTGGCCGCACCCGCAGGCTTCGTGGCGGCGGCGGGCTTCGCGGCGGTCGCGGGCTTCTTCGCAGCCGCCGGCTTGGCGGCAGGCTTCTTGGCCGCCGGCTTCGCGGCCGCCTTGGCGGGCGCGGGCTTCTTGGCCGCCGCGGGCTTCTTGGCCGCCGCCGGCTTCGCCGTGGGCTTCTTCACCGCCGGAGCCTTCACCACCGCGGGCTTGGCCGCAGGCTTTGGCGCGGCCTTTTTGGCCGGAGCCTTCTTCGCCGCGGGCGTCTTGGC
The DNA here is from genome assembly GCF_004799395.1 of Phenylobacterium sp. Taxonomy (GTDB): domain Bacteria; phylum Pseudomonadota; class Alphaproteobacteria; order Caulobacterales; family Caulobacteraceae; genus Phenylobacterium. The sequence continues at coordinate 157 of NZ_SSMZ01000180.1, read as the reverse complement.
GGCGGCCGGTTTCGCAGCCGCCTTGGCCGGGACCGGCGCCTTGGCGGCGGCCGTCGGCTTCGCAACCGCTGGCTTGGCCGCGGCCTTCTTCGCCGCAGGCTTCTTCGCCGCGGGCTTCTTGCCGGCGACGGACGCGGCGGGCTTCGGCGCCGGCGCG
>NZ_SSMZ01000018.1 GCF_004799395.1 Phenylobacterium sp. | reverse complement strand
CGCGCAGCAACCGGCCGGGCAGGGCGTCTGTGGGCTCGCCGTCCCGGTAGGTGACCTGGCCAGCGACGATGGTCGCGCTATAGCCCGCGGCCCGCTGGATCAGCCGGCGCCCGCCGGTCGGCAGGTCATAGGCGACGCTGGGCGCCTTCAGCTTCAGGTTCGGATAGTCGATGACGTTGAGGTCGGCGCGGTAGCCCGGCGCGATCAGGCCGCGGTCGAACAGGCCGACGGTTTCGGCGGTGTCGCGGCACTGGGCCTTGACCATCATCTCCAACGGCAGTTTCGGCCCGCGCGTGCGGTCGCGGGTCCAGTGCACCAGGTTGGTGGTCGGGAAGCTGCCGTCGCAGATCATGCCGACGTGCGCGCCGCCGTCCGACAGGCCGGGCACCACGCAGTCGTGCTGCAGCATCTGGTAGGCGGGGTCGAGGGTGTTCTGGGCGTAGTTCAGGAGCGGCAGGTAGAGCATGCCGCGCCCGTTACCTTCGCCCCCGTCCAGCATGTGGTCGAGCGCAACGGCGCGCGGATCGGCGTGCCGGGCCGCGGCGATCGCGGCGATCGACGCCTCGCTCGTCGGCTCGTAGTCGGGACTGTCGAGGCCCATGGGGAAGATACGTTCCCAGGCCCTGGCCGGCGACAGGCCGGGCGCCCGGCCGCTGTCGGGCTCGTCGGCCAGCAGACGCGCCCGGAAATCCGGATCGCGCAGGCGCGCGACGCGCTCAGCGAAGGATCGGCCGGCGATCTCGCGATAGGTCGGATAGGTGCTGAAGGGGTTCGCCGTCAGCTCCAGGCCGAACAGCACGCCCACCGGCCGCGTCGCCACCTGAGCGCGGATTTGCAGGCCGGCCGCCTTTGCCGCGCTCATCCGTTCGAGCATGTAGCGCCACTGTTCCGGATCGCGCGGGCTCTGCAGCAGCGAGAAGGAGAGCGGCCGCCCGGAGGTCCCTACGATCCGCTGGAGCATGTCGAACTCCGCCTCCGGATCGTTGAAGTCCGAGACTACCTGCAGCACGCCCCGTCCGGCCCCATTGTTGGCGGCGGCCATGCCCGTAGCGATGCCGGTCAGCTCGTCCTCGCCCGCCGTCAGCGTGGCGATAGGTGAGCCATCTGACGAACGATGGTTCAGCGTCCGCGAGGTGCCGAAGCCGATCGCCCCGGCCTCCATAGCCCGCTTGGCTATCGCCGCCATGGCGTGGATGTCCGCCTCGGTGGCCGGCTCGCGGTCGACGCCGCGTTGACCCATGACGAAAACGCGCAAGGCCGCGTGTGGCAACTGGCTGCCGATATCCACGTCGAAGCGGCGCTTGGCGAGGCTGTCGAGGTAGTCCGGATAGCTCTCCCAGTTCCAAGGCAGGCCCTCGGTCAGCACCGGGAAGGGAATGTCCTCGACGCCCTCCATCAGCCGCACCAGCCGGTCGTGGTCGGAGGGTCTGCACGGCGCGAAGCCGACGCCGCAGTTGCCCATCACCACCGTGGTCACGCCGTGCCAGGACGAGGGCTGCATCCGTTGGTCCCAGGTCGCCTGGCCGTCATAGTGGGTATGGATGTCGACGAAGCCCGGCGTCACCACCTGGCCGCGGGCGTCGATCTCCTCCGCGCCCGAGGCCGCGATCCGGCCTACCGCGGCGATGATCCCATCCTTGACCGCCACGTCGGCCTCGAAGGGCGCTGCGCCCGTACCGTCGACGACGCTGCCGCCGCGGATCACCAGGTCATAGGCTCTTTCCATCGCGCGCTTCCTTGGGCGTTGGCGGTCTTCGGGCCGCCCCGAGACATTTTGCCGCCTGCGGGACGGGGTCGGTCAAGCGCCATCGGCGAGACGACCGCGCCGTTCACGAAGGATTAGCCGCGTCCGTTCCCGCAGAATTAAGGCGGAACAAGCTAGACCATGGCCTCGCGTGCGATCGGTTGAGGGACCCATCATGACGCTCAAGGCCATCTGGACCGCCGTGGCGGCCCTCGCCATCGCCGTAGGGTTCGCCCTGCCGGCCGCGGCCCCGCGCGGCGAGCCAAAGTCGCAGATCGAACAGCTTGAGGTGCAGCGGTAGGGGGCTCGAGCTTTCGCCCCTAGGGCTTCCCCGCCGGTCCCGCGCAGCCGCCGAGCGGGCTTGCGCCGGAAAGCGCGACCTCCGCGGCCATCGGCCAGCCGCGGCTGCCGGCGCCCTCGACGCACGGGCTGGCGTAGAGGCTGACCTTCATGGTCTGTCCGTCCGGCAAGGCTGCGGTCCAGGCCGCCGAGTGGGACGTGATCGTCGCGCCCAGCGCCTTGGCCGTGACGTCGGGCTGGCCGGGCCGGACGAGCGTCAGCTGGGTCCCGCGCACCGTCAGCGTCCAGGCCGGATCGCCGCCATGCGCGTCGATCGGCTGGCTGAAATTCACCGCCGCATCGGGCGGCAAGGGCGGCGCGCCGTTTTCCGTCTCCTTCTCCTTGTTGCAGGCGCACAGGCCCAGCAACAGAAGCGGCGCGATCCAGGCAGGGCGCATGAACGTCTCTCTTTTCAATGGCAAATCAGGGTACGGGACATGGGCGTGAGCAGCCAGTCCCTGACCTTCTACGAATTCTTCGCCGGCGGCGGCATGGCCCGTCTGGGGCTGGGCGGCCGCTGGAGCTGCGCCTTCGCCAATGATTTTGACCCGGTCAAGGCGGCGACCTACCGGGCCAACTTCCCCGACGCATTTGGGCACCTCCATCAAGGCGACGTCTGGGCGCTGGGCGCCGCCGACCTGCCCGGCCCAGCTGATCTCGCCTGGGCCTCGAGCCCCTGCCAGGATTTCAGCCTGGCGGGCGCGCGCGCGGGCCTGGCGGGCGGCCGCTCCTCGGCCTTCTTCGGCTTCTGGCGCCTGATCGAGAGCCTGGCGGCCGAGGGCCGCGCGCCCCGGGCCATCGTCATCGAAAATGTCAGCGGCCTCCTGACCTCACACGGAGGCGCCGACTTCGCAGCCCTCGGCCAGGCGCTCGCGGGCCAGGGCTATAGCTTCGGCGCCCTGGAGATCGATGCGGCGGCGTTCCTGCCGCAATCGCGGCCCCGGGTGTTCGTCATCGCCACGCGCGATCCGCCGGCCGCCGCGCTGGTGGGCGCGAGCCCTTTCCACAGCCGCGCGGTGAAGGTCGCAGCCGCTGGCCTGCCTGCCGACCTGGCGCGCCGCTGGATCTGGTGGCGACTCGCCGCGCCGCCCTTGCGCAACGTGGGCCTCGCCGCCCTGCTGGAGCCCGACGCCGCCGTCGCCTGGCACGCGCCAGCACGCACCGACCGCTGGCTCGAGCTGATGGCGCCCCTGCATCGCGCCCGGCTGGAGGCAGTGCGGGCGCGCGACGCGCGCGCGGTGGGCGCGATCTTCCGGCGCACCCGCGTCGAGCAGGGCCGGCGCATGCAGCGCGCCGAGATCCGCTTCGACGGCCTGGCCGGGTGCCTGCGCACCCCGCGCGGCGGTTCCTCGCGCCAAGCCATCGCGGTGGTGGAGGACGGGACGGTCCGGACCCGACTGCTGTCACCGCGCGAAGCGGCGCGGCTGATGGGCCTGCCGGACAGCTACAGCCTGCCGTGCGCGGCGACCTCGGCCCTCCACGTAGCGGGCGACGGCGTGGCGGTCCCGGTGGTGCGCTGGCTGGCGCGCGAACTCCTGGAGCCGCTGCTGGCGTCCGCGTCGGCCATCGCCGCCGAATAGGCCGGCGGGCCTTCCAATCTCGATGGAACGCCTTAGGTTCGCGGCGACAAAGGGCGTTCCCGCGAAAGGTCCCGCTTCATGGATTCCACCCCCGACAAGGTCTACGACGCCGCGCGCTATCAGCGCGCCGGGCGTGGCAAGATCTTCGATTCCATCCTCGACACCGTGGGCGACACGCCGCTGGTCCGCCTGCCCCGCCTGACTGCGGCCCTGAAGCCCAAGGGCGAGGTGGTCGCCAAACTGGAGTTCTTCAACCCGATCGGCTCGGTGAAGGACCGGATCGGCGTGGCCATGATCGAATATCTGGAGGCCAAGGGCGTGCTGAAGCCCGGCGGCATGATCGTCGAGCCGACCAGCGGCAATACCGGCATCGCGCTGGCGTTCGTGGCCGCCGCTAAGGGCTACAAGCTGACCCTGGTCATGCCGGAGAGTATGTCCATCGAGCGACGCAAGATGCTCTTGATCCTGGGCGCGAAGTTGGAACTCACGCCCGCCGAGCGCGGCATGGCCGGCGCCGTCGCCCGCGCTCGCGAGATCGTCGAGGCAACCCCCGGCGCGGTGATGCCGCAGCAGTTCGACAACGTCGCCAACCCGCTCATTCACCGGGTCTCGACGGCGGAGGAGATCTGGAATGACACCAAAGGCGCCGTTGACGCCGTCATCTCCGGCGTCGGCACCGGTGGCACTATCACCGGCGTCGGCCAGGTGCTGAAGGCCCGAAAGCCCTCGGTCCGCATGATCGCTGTCGAGCCGGAATCCTCGCCAGTGCTGTCGGGCGGCCAGCCCGGGCCGCACAAGATCCAGGGCATCGGCGCGGGCTTCGTGCCCTCGATCCTCGACCGCGGCGTGATCGACGAGGTGGTGCAGGTCTCCAACGACGACAGCTTCGCCATGGCCCGGCGCGTGGCCGCGGAGGAAGGCATCCCGGTCGGCATCTCCTCCGGCGCGGCGCTCACCGCGGCCTTCGACGTCGCCAGCCGTGACGAGATGAAAGGCAAGCTGATCGTCGCGATCATCCCCTCCTTCGCCGAGCGCTACGTCTCGACCCCGCTGTTCGAAGGGCTGTGATCCACTTCCTTTCCCGCGAAGCGGGAGAGGGGGGCCGTTGCCCGAAGAGGGAATGGCGGATAGGCCGAGCCTCAGGCGCTGAGTCATGCGGTGGATGTACGAACGCCGCGCTCCCGGCTTGCCCTTCCCACCATCGGCTCTCCGCTGCGCTTGGCCGGCGGTCCCCCCGTCCCGCCTTGCGGGAAGGGAAGGGGCCGCGATGACCGACGTCTTTTCACCCCAAAAACGCTCGGCGGTGATGCGTCGGGTGAAGGGCAAGGACACCTCGCCGGAACTGGCGGTGCGCAAGGCCCTGACCCGGCTCGGCGCCGGCTACCGCCTGCACCGTAAGAACCTGCCGGGAAATCCCGACATCGTCCTGCCGGGCCGCAGGCTGGCGCTCTTCGTCCACGGTTGCTTCTGGCACGGCCACGACTGCGCGCGCGGCGCCCGGGTGCCGAAACAGAACCGCGACTACTGGGTCGGCAAGGTCGATCGCAACCGCGCCCGCGACGCCAGGAGCAGCGACGCCCTGACGGCGCTCGGCTGGCGGGTCGAGACCATCTGGGAGTGCGACCTCAAGGACGCCGTGGCGTTCGAGGCGCGACTGCGGTCCCTGCTCACGTCCGCCGACCGGCTCTAGCGTTCGAACAGCAGCGGAACCAGGGAGAGGGCCAAAAGCGATCCCATGGCGATGTTGAAGATCCGCAGGACGCCGGGCCGCTCGAGGACGTGCCGCAGCGCCACGCCGGAGCCCATCCAGGTGAGGATACTGGGCCCGTTCAAGGCGCCGAAGATCAGCACCCCCAACGCCAGGTCCACAAGGCCATAGCCGGTCGGCAGATAGGTCGCCACAGCGCCCAGCGCCATCGCCCAACCCTTCGGATTAATCCCCTGGAACGCCACGGCCTGCAGGAAGGTCATGGGCCGCGATCCGCTCTCGCCGCCGCCGACCGCCCGCGAGCTCGCGATCTTGAACGCCAGCCAGAGTAGATAGGCCGCGCCGCCCCACTTCAGGATCCCGTGCAGGATGGGGAAGGCTTTGAAGACCCCGCCGAGACCCAGGCCGCACAGGGCGATTAGGCCGAGAAATCCCACCAGCACCCCGGCGGCGTGTGGCAAGGACGCGCGGAAGCCGAAGTTCGCGCCCGACGCCAACAGCATGGTGTTGTTGGGTCCAGGCGTGATCGAGGACACGAAGGCGAACAGGGCCAGAGAACTGGCGATCGGCAGGGTGAGGAGCGTGGAGGGAAGCATGACGGGATCCGGCTGGAGGCCGACGATGTCAGGGGCTTCTTGGCGTCACCACCCCCTGCCGCGTCGGCGGGGGGCGTGAGAGGCGTTTGTTAATTTGCGCCTCAGGCCGTCCCGCTCATTCCGGCGCGCACGCGCCATGCGCCGGCGTTTGCCAGGCGGATGTTCGCGATTACCAGGATGGACGAGAAGATCATCGCTCGCCCATAGCATCGCCGGCGGAGCTTGACCATGCTTCGCGAGGCGGCTCAGGCCGCCACCTCTTCCACCACGATCTCGGTCTTCACCGAGTTGGCGATGAAGCAGATGTGGTGGGCCTTGTGGTGCATCGCGTCGCGCTCGGCCGGCGTAGGTTGGCGACCTTCGTAGGTGATCTTGGGGTGTAGCGTCACCCGGCTGACCCACATCTCGCCGTCCGCGCGCTTTTCCATCACGCCCACAGCCTCGTCGCGATAACGGGCCACCAAGAGGCCGGCCTCGCGGGCGATGTGGAGGAAGCTCAGCATGTGGCAGGTGTTGATGGCCCCCACCAGCATCTGCTCGGGATCGACCGCGCCGGGTACGGACCATTTGTTGCCGACCACGTGCGGGGAGGCGGTGCCGGGCGCCTCGAAGCCACTGTCGAACACCACGGAGTGGCCGCGGCTGTAGCGGCCCGCGGCGAAATCCTCGCCGTCCTTCAGGCTCCAGTCGGCGGTGGCGCGGTAGGTCGCCATCGGTCTCGTCTCCTCAGAACGCGCGCCCTAGAAAGACTCTGCCGGAAGCGCCATCAGGGTTTCCGCGCCGGTCTTCAGCTTGGCGAGGCGCCCGGAGGTCTCGGGCAGCACGCGGGCCATGTAGTAGCGGCCGACCGCCAGCTTCTCCGCATAGAGCGGATCGTGCGATCCGGCGGCGATCTTGGCGCTCGCGGTCACGGCCATCATCGACCACATGTAGGCAAGCGCCGTCAGGCCGAAAAGGTGCAGGTAGTCGGTCGACGCCGCGCCGGCGTTGTCGGGGTTGGCCAGACCGTTCTGCATCAGCCACATGGTGGCCTCCTGCAGCTCGGCCTTGGCCTTGGCCAGGCCCTCGGTGAACGGCTTGATGGCTTCGTCCCCCTCATGGGCGGTGACGAAGGCGTCGATCTCGGCGAAGAAGCCCATGACGCCGCGCCCGCCTTCGGCGGCCAGCTTGCGGCCCACCAGATCCAGCGCCTGGATGCCGTTGGTCCCCTCGTAGATCAGGGCGATGCGACAATCGCGCAGGTACTGGCTGACCGGGAAGTGCTCGGTGAAGCCGGACCCGCCGTGCACCTGCATGGCGTCCGAGCAGACGTTGAAGCCTCGGTCGGTGAGGAAGCCCTTCAGCACGGGGGTCATCAAGGCCATGTAGTCGTGGCCTTTCTGGCGTACGGCCTCGTCAGGACTGGCCTCGGCCAGGTCCCCATGCAGGGCGGTCCAGAATAGGAAGGCGCGGCCGCCCTCGATGATCGCCTTGGCGTCCATCAGCATGCGGCGCACGTCCGGGTGGACGATGATCGGGTCGGCCGGCCCGTCGGGGTTCTTCGGCCCGGTGAGCGAGCGGCCCTGCAGGCGGTCCTTGGCGAAGGCGGCCGCCGCCTGGTAGGCGGCCTCGGCCTGGGCGATCCCCTGCATCCCGACGCCGAGCCTGGCCTCGTTCATCATGATGAACATGATCGACAGGCCGCGGTTCTCCTCGCCGATCAGCCAGCCGGTGGCCTCCTCGTGGCTGATCACGCAGGTGGCGTTGCCGTGGATACCCATCTTCTCTTCCAGGCCCAGGCATTTCACGGCGTTCCGTTCGCCGGGGTTGCCGTCCTTGTCGGGGATGAACTTCGGCACGATGAACAGGCTGATGCCGCGGGTGCCGGCCGGCGCCCCTTCGATCCGGGCCAGCACCAGGTGGACGATGTTCTCGGTGAGGTCGTGCTCGCCCGAGGAGATCCAGATCTTCTGGCCGGAAATCCTATAGGTGCCGTCGGCCTGCGGGACGGCCTTGGTGCGCAGCAGACCCAGGTCCGTGCCGCACTGCGGCTCGGTCAGGTTCATGGTCCCGCCCCACTGGAACGAGGCCAGCTTCGGCAGGTAGAGGTCCTTCTGCTCCTGGGTCCCCGCCGCGTGGATCGCCGAATAGGCGCCGTGGGTCAGGCCCGGGTACATGGAGAACGCCATGTTGGCCGCCGAGCTCATCTCGGAGAAAGCCAGGTTCACGACATGGGGCAGCCCTTGTCCGCCGTAGGCCGGATCGGACCCCAGGCCCGGCCAGCCGCCGTCGACCAGTTGGCGATAGGCCTCCTTGAATCCCTTAGGCGTGGTCACCGTATTGTCCGCCGACCAGTGGCAGCCTTCCTTGTCGCCGACGCTGTTCAGGGGCGCGAGCACCTCGGAGGTGAACTTCGCGGCCTCGTCGAGGATCTGGTCGACGGTGTCCATGGACGCGTCGGCGAAAGCCGGCAGGTTGGCGTAGCGCTCCAGCTTCAGCAGGTCGCGCAGGATGAAGGCGTAGTCGCGGACGGGCGGCTGGTAGGGCATCGCGGTCTCGTTCTCCCCGCGCGTTCATGCGGCCGGGAACAGCCTGCTGCTGGAGACGCGCGAATTCTTTCTAGCAAAGGGGCCGCGAGGGATGCGCGGCTATTTCGCTTCGCTATGTTCCACGCCATCGAGCCTGCGGCGCAACATCTGATCGTAGTCGGCGGCGCGGGGCAGCAGATCGGGCCGGGTCTTGGCCAGGCGCGCCTCCAGGGCCTCTATGCCGCCCTTCAGCTCGGAGATCGCGTTGTCGATGTCGACCTTCTGGCTCTCCAGCGCGACGATCCGCTCGTGGAACTTGCGCAGGGACTTCGCCGCCTGCTGGGCGCCGCCGTCGTCCACTTCGTAGAGGTCGAGGATCTCGCCGATCTCGGCGAGCGCCAGGCCGACGCGCTTTCCACGCAGGATCAGCTGCAGCCGGGCGCGGTCCTTGTAGGAATAGACCCGGTTCAGCCCGTCGCGCGCGGGGGCCAGGAGGCCCTTGTCTTCATAGAAGCGCAGCGCCCGCGGCGTGCATTTGAACTCTAGGCACAGCTGGCGGATCGTGAAGGTGCGGTTGGGCCGGCGAAGGTCGGGCGGCATCTCACAGATCCTTGGGAACGCGTTCTCTGAAATACACCGTAAAACTAAGCTTCCGTGCGGGTCAAGGCGGCTGACCTAGCGGCGCCTTGAGGCGTTTCGGCGCGGACGCCCTTGGCCGAGGCGCGCGACCCGTCCTAGTGTCGTGGCTGAGCAGTTCGGGGATCGTCACGTGAAATCAGGTTTGTTCGGCGCGGCCGCCATGGCCGCGATCCTTATCGCCGTGGGACCGGTGACAGCGTGGGCGCAAGCCGCGCCGTCCAGGCCCGCCGAGGCCGGCGCCACTGCCGGGCTGACCCGCCAGGACGGGCTGCTGCCGGTCTATGTGGACAAGGACAAGGGCCGTATCCTGGTGGCGCTGCCGAAGGCTGACGCAACCGGCGCCAGCGGGCGCTTCCTATATGTGACGGCGCTGAAGACCGGCCTGGGCTCCGCGCCGGTGGGACTCGACCGCGCCCGGATCAGTCAGAGCAAGATCCTGGTCTTCCGCCGCATCGGCGCGAAGGTCATCGCCGAATACGAGAACCCGCGCTTCGTGGCGGCGAACGCCTCCGCCGACGAGCAGGCCGCGGCCCACGACGCCTTCGCCGTCTCCACCGTCTGGGCCGGCAAGGTCGAGGGGATGACGCCGGACGGCCGCGTTCTGGTCGACCTCTCCAGCTTCCTGACCCGCGACGTCGAGGACATCGCCGGCGACCTGCAGCGCTCCGGCGAGCGCGGCTTCAAGATCGTGCCGGACCTCTCGGTGGCCGACCCGGCCGCGGTGAAGGTGTTCCCGGAGAACCTGGAGTTTGAGGCCCGGCAGACCTTCGCCTCCGACACCCCCGGGGCCGAGGTGCGCAACATCGCCCCCGACGCCAAGCTGATCACGCTCACCATCC
>NZ_SSMZ01000179.1 GCF_004799395.1 Phenylobacterium sp. | reverse complement strand
CGCGCTTGCCGCGGTCGTGGCCTTCTTCCCGATCTTCTCCGGCGCGGTCACCGGCCTGAAGGCCGCCGATCCGGATCTGGAGCGGCTGTTCGACCTCTACGGCGCTACGCGCCTGCAGCGGCTCGCCCGCCTGCGCCTGCCCTCGGCGGTTCCCTATCTGCTGGAAGGCCACAAGGTCGCCGCGGGCCTGGCGGTGATCGGCGCGGTGGTGGCCGAGTTCGTCGCCGGCTCCGGCGGCGCTCAGGGCCTCGCCTGGCGCATCCTGGAAGCCGGCAACCGCCTGCAGACGGCCAAGATGTTCGCCGCCCTTGTGGTGCTGGGCCTGCTGGGCGCGGTGCTGCACGCCGTGCTCGACGCCGGCGAGAAGGCCGGCCTGCGATGGTGGCGCGGCCGCTAGACCTACGGCTTGACCGGCGTCAGCTCGTAGCGGATCGGCAGCCTGATGTGGGCGCCGACGGTGGGCGTGCCGTCCTCGCTCCAGGGCCCGACGCGGAACTTCGACGCCAGCGCCAGCGCGCCGGCGCCATAGCCCTGGCCGGCCGGATCTTCCTGGGCCACCGAACAGCCGCCCAGCGCGCCTCCGGCCTCGACCGTGCAGCCCAGCACCACGCGCACCTTGTTCACCCCGTTCTGGGTCTTGGGGAAGGTCGCGTTGAAATCCTCGGGGGACGGCAGGGCCGCCCAGGCCGGCTTGGTCACTGTCGCCTCACCCTTCAGCACCGCGGCGTCGAAACTGACCGGGATGAAGATGTTCTGCTTGGTCAGGCTCTGGTCGCTCATCTTCAGGTGCGTGGCGAGCTTCGCCGCCGCGGCGCCGAAACCGTAGCCGCCCGGCTTCTCGGTCAAGGCCGCGCAATCGCGCGGATGCCCGTCGCGGGCCAGCTCGCAGGTCAGCTCCACCTGGCCGCTGACGCCGGCAGCCTTGGCGCGAGCGGGATAAGCTGACGCGACATCGGCGACGGTCGGCGCGTCGACCCAGAAGTGTTCAGCCTGGGCGCTGGCTGTGGCCGCCAAGGCGCAGGCGACGGCCGCAGCTGCCGCTCCAGCCAGGAGCACAAGTTTGGATGACATGACGGTTCCCCTCTTCAGAGAAGACCTTGCCATAGCGACCGCCGGTTTGAGAAGGCCGGGCCCGGACTCAGACGGCGGTGCGCTTGGGCGCCGGTCCGGCGCGCAGCCGCTCCAACGCCTCGTTGGCCATGACGCTGAGCGAGCGCAATCCGTAGTCGCCGAAGACGTCGAGAGCGGCGTCCAGCGCCATGACCGCGGCCGCCCGCTCGCCATGGTCCTTGCCGGTGATGTCCACGCGGGCCTCGTAGAGCCGCGCCAGATGCAGCTGCACCAGCGCCCAGGCCACCGGATCGCGCCGGGGCTGCAGGTTCGAGAGCTCGATCTTCAGCGCGGTCTCGGCGGTGTCGAGCACCGCCAGGTCCCCGGTCAGCTCCGCCGAGCGCGCCAGGCACATGGCCCGCTCGCCCGCCGCCAGGCCGCGCAATGGCGTGGCCGGCGCGTCCTTCAGGACCAGGTTGGCGCGGTCGTAGCAGGTCACCGCCTGTTCGTAGGCGCGCTCGTCGGCGCTGGCGTCGCCCAGGGTCTGCAGGGCGTGGGCGAGCGCGAGCTGGGTGCGCGCCCAGTCCAGCGGGCTATGGTCGCGCGTCAGGTGGTCCAACGCGCCGGCCAGCGTCGTGGCGCCAGCGGCCACGGCGTCGATGTCGCCGGTCGCCTCGCCCCAAAGCGCCAGCCCCTGGCCGCGCAGGATCTCCGCGCGGGCCCAGGTCAGCGGCTCATAGGCCAGGTCCAGGCGGTCGGCGGCGGCGGCGGCGTCATCGATGGCCGCGCGCAGCAGGGTCTCGTCCTTCAACCGCGCGCCCCAGCCGCAGAGCAGGTCGGCGCGCATCAGCCGCGCCTCGGCGGCCAGCGGCCGCGCGGCGCCGGAGCGGCGCGTCATGGCGTCCATGGCGGCGATCGGGGCGTTGAAGCGGGCGGCGGCGGCCCAGGCGGCGGCGGCGTCGCCCTTGGCCAGTTCCTCGCGGCCGGCGACCAGGGCGACGCCCACGTCGGCCAAGGCCGCGGAGAGGCCGCCGCGGGCGACCCCACGGGCCTCGCGGAACGTCGCGGCGGCCGCGGCGTCCAGGCCGGGATCGCCGAACAGCTCCGCGCCCAGGAGGCCGGCGAAGGCCTGCTCGCAGCGGGCGCGGGCCCAGGCGTCGGGGCGGCGGTGCGGATCGAGGGCCGCGCACGCGGTCTCGGCCGCGCAGGCGGCCTTGCGCAGGGCCACGGCGTCGCCGGAGCGGCGGGCGACTTCGCGCCACACCATCGCCGCGTCAAGCCGGCGCTGGGCCTTGTCGTTGGCGCTGATCCGGCCGGCGGCCACATCGGCGGCCTTGGCCTCCTGGCGCAGCAGGTTGAGGTCGAGGAGTTCCAGGAGGGTCGTGTCGCCGCCGGTCAGGCCGTCGCCATGGCTCTTCGGCCGATCGCCGGCGAACAGCTTCATGAACTCACGCCCCAACTCGAACATACCGCCGCTCCCGTTGGCCGCCCGTCCCGCGATGAGACGGAGGCCCCGCGTCCTGACGGATAAGAGCAAAGCCGGAGCCGGGATCGTAAACAAGTGGTTAATTTCCTAAGTATGGTTAACCGTGTCTTACACTCCACAGTAAAGCGCGACGGATTCAGGAGTTCCGCGAGAACTTGTTGTCCCGGAACGCGACGCTCAGGCGAAGAGCGAGGCCTGCTCGGCCGGCGTCAGGACGCGCCACGCGCCCGGGGCCATATCCTCGGGCAGGGCCAGGGCGCCGATGCGGTCGCGGTGCAGGGTGGTGACGTGGTTGCCCATCGCGGCGAACATGCGCCGCACTTGGTGATAGCGGCCCTCGGTGATGGTCAGACGGGCCTCTTTCGGGCCCAGGACTTCGAGAACGGCGGGCGCCAGAGCGTCGCTCTCGCCCTCCAGCATCAAGGTCCCCGCGGCGAACACCTCGGCCTCGTCGCCGCGCAGGGGCCGGTCGAGCGTCGCCACATAGCGTTTGGCAACATGGGCCTTGGGCGAGATCACCCGGTGCAGGAACGGCCCGTCATCGGTGATCAGCAGCAGGCCCGAGGTGTCTTTGTCGAGGCGGCCCACCGTCGACAACGCCGGCATCCGGCCTTGCCAGCGCCGCGGCAGGATCTCGTAGACGCTTCGGCCCGGCTCGCGGTGCGAGCAGACCACGTCCAGGGGCTTGTGCATCAGAATCGTCAGCGGCGCCGGCGGATCGAGCGGCTGGCCGGACACCGTCATCCGCTCCGGCAGGTCGGCGCTGACCGCGATCCGCGCGCCTGCGTCCTTCACCATCGCCCCGTCGAGGGTCACCTGCCTGCGCGCCACCAGGTCGGTGACTTCCCGCCGCGACCCATATCCCAGGTTGGCCAGCAGGCGGTCCAGCCGCGCCATGGGAGGCTTGGCGCTCACTTGCGCGCCTCATAGACCTTGTAGCCGCCGCCCTCGGCCCGCAGCGTCACCGTCGCGAAGGCCGCCTTCAGGCCGGCCTCGTAGGGCAGATGGCGGTTGGCGACGAGCCAGCAGGCGCCGCCCTTGCGCAACATCGCCGCCGCGGTCGCGACGAACCCCTGCCCCAAGGCCCGGTCCTCCGCGCCGCCGTCGTGGAACGGCGGGTTCATGACCACGAAGTCGAGATCGGCGAGCCCATCGAGCGGCCGGCGCAGGTCGGCCCAATCCACGACCACCCGCGGGTCGTCGAGATTGTGCCGGGCGCAGTCCACCGCGCGCCGGTCGATATCTGCGCAGGCCAGGGCCATTACCGCCGGAGAGGCGAGGATCCGCAGGGCCAGCACGCCGATCCCGCAGCCCAAGTCCGCGCCGCGGCCCTTGAGCGCCGGCATCGCCTCCAGCAGCTTCAGACTGCCCGGATCGGGCCGATCCCAGCTGAACACCCCGGGCTGCGACCAGACTCCCAGGCTTTCCACGATGCGCGGCGCGCCCGCTGCGATCGCCGCGTCCAGGCCAACCGGTTTCGCCGGCCGCGTCGCGCTGCAGAACCGGTGATGCTTGCGCGCGTCCTCGATGACCGTGCAGCCGAAGCCTTCCAGAGCCTTCTTGAGCCGTGAGCCGCCCTTGTCCTTCGGCGCGAAGGCGACAAGCGGCGCGCCAGGCTTCAAGACCCTGAGCGCCTGGGCCAGCACGAAGTCGCGCTCCAGCGTGCCCGGCGGCGCCAGGATCGTGACGCTGTCCGCCGAGGCGTCCGGCAGGCCTGCAACATCGGTCGACCCCGGGACCAGGGGCGACAGCTGCACAGCGCCGGCCGGGACCTCGATCAGCCCAGGCGCGGGCGCGCCATAGATCAGGGCGCCCGTCGCCCTCTTATCCAACATGGGCGGCCTCAGGCCCGCTCCTTCGACCGCAGGAAGGCCACCTTGGGATAGCGTTCCGTGGCGTAGCCGATATCCCAGACGGACTTGGCCAGGTAGACGGGCTGGTCGTCGATATCCACGCCCATGGCCGAGCGGTGCTTTGACTGGAAGTCCTCCAGGTCGGCCTTGTCGCCGGCGATCCAGCGCGCTTCGCCGAACGGGCTGGGCTCGAAGATCACTTCCAGCTGGTATTCGTTGGCGAGGCGATCGGCCATGACCTCGAACTGCAGCTGGCCCACCGCGCCGACGATGAAGTCCGAGCCCATGGTCGGGCGGAACAGCTGGGTCACGCCCTCTTCCGCCAGGCTCTCCAGCGCTTTCTTCAGGTGCTTGGCCTTCAGCGGGTCCTTCACCCGCACCCGCTGCAGGATTTCCGGCGCGAAGTTGGGCAGGCCCGCGAAGCGAAGCGTGCCGGACTCCGAGAGGCTGTCGCCCACCCGCAGCACGCCGTGGTTGGGGATGCCGATCACGTCGCCGGCGAAGGCGTCCTCGGCCAGCTCGCGGTCCGAGGCGAAGAACATCATCGGGGCGTTCACGCTGAGCTGCTTGCCGGTGTTCTGCACCTTCAGTTTCATACCCCGCGCGAACCGGCCCGAGCAGAGCTTCAGGAAGGCGATCCGGTCGCGGTGGTTGGGGTCCATGTTCGCCTGCACCTTGAAGACGAAGCCGGTGACCTCGCGATCGCCCGGCGCCACATGGGTGGGCTCGCCGTTCTTCACCGCGGCCACGGCTTTCGGCGGCGGCGCATAGGCGCCCAGGCCTTCCAGCAGCTGGTCGACGCCGAAGTGGCGCAGCGCCGAGCCGAAGAACACCGGGGTCATGTGGCCTTCCAAGAACGACTGCGGATCGAAGGGCTTCAGACCGCCCTGCGCCAGCTCGGCGTTCTCGGAGAGCTCTTCCTGCTCGTCGGGGTCGAGGTAGCTGACGATCGCGTTGCCCCGGAAGGCGACGGCCGGCGGATGGCCTTCATCATCCGCCGCCCCGCCGGTCTTCTTGGCGAAGGGGATGAACTTGTCGGCGCGCAGGTCCAGCATGCCCTTGAAGCGCCCACCGGAGCCGGCCGGCCAATAGAGGGGCGACGGATCCAAGGCCAGCTTCGAGGCCACCTCGTCCAAGAGTTCGAATGGGTCCTGCGCCTCACGGTCCATCTTGTTGATGAAGGTGATGATCGGGATATCGCGTAGGCGGCAGACCTCGAACAGCTTCAGCGTCTGCGGCTCGATGCCCTTGGCGGCGTCCAGCACCATCACCGCGGCGTCGGCGGCCGTCAGGGTCCGGTAGGTGTCTTCCGAGAAGTCCTCGTGGCCCGGGGTGTCCAGCAGATTGAACATCAGCCCATCGTGGTCGAACGTCATCACGCTGGCCGAGACGCTGATGCCGCGTTCGCGCTCGATCTTCATCCAGTCCGACCGCGTGCGCCGGTTCTCGCCGCGGGCGCGCACCGCGCCGGCGGCGCGGATCGCCCCGCCGGCCAGCAGCAGGTTCTCGGTCAACGTCGTCTTGCCGGCGTCGGGGTGGGAGATGATCGCGAAGGTCCGCCGCCTCGCCGCCTGGGCGGCGATTCCTAGGCGAGAACTGGCGGCCTCGGCGGCGGGGGAAGTGGTCATGGGCGGGGCAGGTAGCGTGTGCGCCGCCCTTTCGCAAATGGCCGCGCGGCGATCGGGCCTCAGCTGGCCGGCAGGTTGAGCTGCCAGGAGACGCCGAAGCGGTCGTCCACCCAGCCGAACCGCAGGCTGAGCCCGTAGTTGTCCAGCGGCATCCGCACCACGCCGCCCTCGGCCAGGGCCGCGAACAGCCGCTCGATCTCCGCCTCGTCGGCGCAGTCCACGAACAGCGAGATTGAAGGCGTGAAGCTGAAGGCGTGATGCACCGAGCTGTCGATGCAGATGAACTCCTGGCCGGCGAGGCTGAAGAAGGCGACGCGCACCTTGCCCTCGTCGCCCGGCTCTCCCGGTCCGTAGCGCTCCAGCCGTTTCACCTCGGCCCCCGGGATCAGGCCGACGTAGAAGTCGAGCGCGGCCTCGGCGTGGCCCTCGAACATCAGGAAAGGGGTGATCTTGTCGACCATGGTGCGGACTCCGCGTTCGAGTTCAGCCTCAGAAGGACGACGTCAGACCCGGACCACAAGTTCCGAATAGGGCTCCAGCGCCGCGTCGGCGGTGTAAAGCCGGGCGGGCTCCGTCAGCGCCTGGGCCACGAGCAGTCGATCGAAGGGGTCGCGATGATGCATCGGCAGATCGGCGACCGCCAGGGCCGCGGCCGCGCGCACCGGTAGCTCGACGAAGCCGGTTTCCAGCGCGGCGGACAAGATCTCACCCGGCGCGACCTTGAAATCCGCGCGGCCGAGCGCCGCCTTAATGGCGATTTCCCAGACGCTCGCGGCGCTGAACAACACCTCCTGCGCGGGGTCTTCGAGGACCGTGCGCAGCGGCGGCGCGAGGCGGTCCGGCTCGATCAGCGCCCAGATCAGCACATGGGTGTCGAGCAACAGCCTCAAGCGTCAGGCGCCGTCGAAGCCGTCCAGAACCGCGTCCGGCAGGGCCGCATCGAAGTCCGCCGGAACCACGGCGCGTCCCGCCAGCCGACCGAGTCGCCGCGCCGGCCGATCGCCCGCCGACAGCCCGGTCAGCCGCGCCACCGGCTTGCCGGCCTTGGCGATCACGATCTCCTCACCCGCCGCCACACGGTCCAGCAGGCTGGAGAAATGGGTTTTCGCCGCGTGGACATTGATGGTCGCCATGGGAGGCTCCTGCTCGATGGACTAAGTTAGTCCACACCCGAGCGTCTCGCAAGGCCGCGCACGCGCCAAGGGCAAACGGCTGGACCTCAGGCCGCCAGCCTTCGCCAGATCATCCGGTCGACGCTGACCGCGTCGAGGTCGCCGTCGCGGTGCATGTTGTGCAATTCCGCCATGGTCTCGAACTCGCAGGCGACGAAGCGCACCGTCACCTCGCCGGGCGGGCAGCCCAGGGCGGGCGCCACGAACAGCGCCGCATTGATCATCGGCGCCTTGGCGGTGATCAGCGCGCCCAGCCGGCGCGCCCGCTCGGGGTTGGTCCGCTGCAGCAGGGGCTCGCGAGAGAACAGCTCCTGGCCCATCCGCAGGATCTCCGGGAAGGACAGCCGCTGCATCCGCCGTCCCTGCAGGGGCGCGTCCATGGCCACCCCGTCGAGGCGAAGGACAACATCGTTGAGCAGGAACATCATGGTGGCGGCGGCTTTGCGGGGACCTTGTCGGCGGGACGGCACCTGTCGCATGGGCAGGCTTACGGTCACGTGCATGAAGGCGGTTAACTGGCGGAACGGCGCCGCGAAATCAGCCGCCCTCGACCGGTTCCGTCAGGAAGTGGCGCCCCTGGCGGTCGTCGACCTCCACCACCCAGAGGTCGGGATCGACGCGGACGGCGCGCTCGATATAGGCGTCGAGATCCGGCTCCTGGTCGGAGGGAACCGGCTGCATCCACACCCGCTCGCCGTCCAGCCGGGTGGCCTCGGCATAGAGGCGCGCGGCGCCCTGCGGACGGTTCAGCACCTTGACCAGCACCGCGCCGGCCCGCGCGTCGCCCTTGCGGATCACCATGCCGAAGGCGCCGGACAGTTCGGCCCGGCGGATCAGGGCGCTGACCCAGATGTCGGTGGAAAGCAGCATGCGGCAAGGTGTCCGGCGCCGGGTAACGGAACAGCAACGCTACCTGGGCTACTCCACGCCACGGTCCTGTGACCAGAACGAAAACGGACGACGCATGAAGAGCTCGCGCAGAAAAGCGCGGCCGGCGTCTCGGTGGATGGGGTGTCTAGCGGCGGCTTCGGCCGTTCTGCCCGGCTTCGCGCAAGCGCAGCCGGCTGACCTTTTCTACGAGCGTGCGGTGATGTCGGCGGCGGATCAGCGCTGCGGACTGTTCGCGCCCGACGTGGCCGCGGCGCTGGCCGCGGCGACCGCGCAGGCGCGCGGCGCGGCGCTGCGCGCCGGGACCTCCGCCGCCTCGCTGCGACAGACCGAGCAGGCCGCGCGCGCCAAGGCGAGCGCCGCCGACTGCCATTCCCCCGACATCGCCACGGCCGCGACCCGGGTCAGGAGCGCCTTCGCCGGCTACGCGAAGATGACCCGGCTCAACTATGCCGGCGACGTGGCCGGCTGGGCCGCGGACCGCAACCTGGGCCGCGCGCCGCGCTGGAGCCTGGCGCAGGAGTCCAGCTTCGGAACCGGAGCGGATGCGGGCCGCATGGCCTTTGGCCTGGCCGGGCGCGAGGGACAGGAAGCCCTGGTCGCCGTGGCCGCCTTCGCCGACGGGGCCCAGCCCTACGCCGCGCGCCTGGTGCTGCGTGACGACACCCGCGCCAGCCAGCCCTATCTCGACCGTTTCGGCGGCGGATCGACCGCCGGCTTGCCGCTGGCGCGCCGCCTGCCGCCGGTCTCGGCCCAGAAGGCCTACGCGGCCGCCGCCCGCTCGCCGGCCGGGTCGGACCTGCTTCCCAAGGGCGAGACCGCCGGCTGGGCGTTCCGCTTTCCCGACGCCGCCTCGGTCGAACTGGCGACCCTGGACCCGCGCGAGGCCGTGGCCGTCGACTTCCTGTTCCCGGGCGACGTGACGCGACGCGCCTATGTGGAGGTCGGCGACTTCGCCGCCGGCCGCGCCTTCCTGCAGGTCGCGGGCCACTAGGCCCGAACCTAGCCCTCCGCGATCCGCGCCACGCGCGGTTCAACCTGGGGGATCAGGACGGGCATCCGGACGGTCACGGTGGTGCCCTCGCCGAGCGTGCTTTCCAGCGTCATGTCGCCGCCGTGCAGCCGCGCGAACGCCCGCACCAGCGACAGGCCCAGGCCTGCGCCGGCCTGTTTCTGCTCGGCGCCGCCGGCCTGCTCGTAGGGCCGGCCCAGGCGCGCCAGGTCTTCGCCTGAGATGCCAACGCCGGTGTCGGCCACCGAGATCACCAGGATGTCGCCTTCCGGGCGCGCCGAGACGGTCACCGAGCCGCCCCTGGGCGTGAACTTCAGCGCGTTGGAGACCAGGTTGAAGGCGATCTGCTTGATGGCGCGCCGGTCGGCCTCGGCCTCCAGCGACTCCGCGGAAAGTTCGCCTTTCAGGCTGATGCCGGCCCGGTCTGCCTGGCCGCGCATCAGGCGCAGCACCGCAGCGATGGCGTCGCGGGCGTCGAAGTCCTCCCGCGCCAACTCGAACCGTTCAGCCTCGATCTTCGACATGTCCAGCACGTCGTTGATCAGCTCCAGGAGGTGGGCGCCGCTCTCGTGGATCAGGTCCGCGTATTCGGCGTAGCGGTCCGACATCGGCCCGAACAGCCGCTGCCGCATGATGTCGGAGAAGCCCATGATGGCGTTGAGCGGCGTGCGAAGCTCGTGGCTCATATTGGCCAGGAACCGCGACTTGCCGGCGTTCTGCTGCTCGGCGACGACACGGGCCTCGTCCAGCTCGCTCTCGCGGCGGCGCTGGGCGCGCGCGTCGCGCAGCGCGCCGACCAGGCGCGACGAACCCAGCCGGCGCAGGGTCAGCACGCACCAACCCAGCGGATCATGGGCCGGTATGAAGACCGCCTCCGCCGAGCCCTCCGCGGCCGCCCGCATCAGGGCGTCCTCGACGGCCCGGCGGTCGTCGGCGCTGACCATCTCGGCCAGGTTGCGGCCGGTCATCTCGTGGGTCTGCAAGCCGATCGGAGCCTCTCCGAACGCCTCCAGGATGCGCCCGCCCGGATAGAGCGACATGAGCAGCTGCGGCTGGTGATCCAGCGCCTCGCGCAGCGACAGTTCCGTATCGCGCGCCCGCGCGCCTTCGCCGCGCACCTTGCCCTGCAGGGCCACCAGGCCCGCGGCGAAGCCCAGTCCGGTCGTGCCCAGCGCCAGCAGGCTGAGCCAGCTGGCGAGGGGTTGCGGGTTCTCAGGCAGGAGCGCGAAGACGCCGCCCAGGGCCGCCACCGCGGCCGCCGCCACGCCCGCCGCCGCGCCCAGGCCGAGCAGCCGCGGCCGTCCAAACGCCGCGCCCGCCGCCAGCGGCGCCAGGCACCAGGCCGCCATGGGTCCTCCGGTCCCGCCGGTCAGCAGGCAGGCGCTCGCGCCGGCGACGCCCCAGGCCACGACCGCAGTCGCCGCCCCGGCCTCGCCGCCCGTCTCCGACAGGAACGCGCCGAAGACGCTCGCCGCGATCACCGCGCCCAGGGCCGCCAGGTCCACGACCGGCGCGCCGCCGCGCAGGGCCAGCGCTGCGGTCGCCGCGGCCACGGCCAGCGCCCAGGCCAAGTGCCAGCTCACCGCGAAACGCCGTCCGGCGTCCGCCGGCGCGCGCCCGCGCAGCCGTCTTTTGGGGCTGGTCAGCGTCGAGCCTTGGTCATCTGTTCGCCGGACATCACCGCCCAGTTTAGCGTCTGAGGTGAGTCCAAGTAAGGGCGCTCGCTCCAGGCGCGATCACGCCATCCACAGGCGGCTCGACCTTGTGAAAGGAAATCGTAAGCGCGGGGCCGCAAAATCGGGTGTCTTGGAACGAGGGCGCCTTAGCCTCCATGCCGACTGCCCCCGATCCCGCCAGCGCGCCTGAGCCGCCTGCGCCGCCTGCGCAGCCTACGCGGACGCGGCGGCGCGCCGCCATCGGCCTTGAGGATCAGAAGCGCGCCTTCCTGCGCCTGGTCAGCCACGAACTGCGCACTCCGCTGAATTCGATCCTCGGTTTCTCCGAGATCCTGTCGGCCGAGCTCTACGGCCCGCTAGGGGCGCCGCAGTACAAGGAATACGCCGACATCATCCGCGGCAGCGGCAAGAAGCTGCTTAAACTGGTCAACCAGGTGCTGGAGATCGGCCGTCTGGAGGGCCTGGAGCTCGACGTCGGCCCGGAATCCCTGGAGCCCGCCTTCGATTCCGCCATCTCCTCGGCCGCCAGTGACTTCACCCGCGGCGTCCGGCCGCGGATCGTCGAGCATCTGGAGCTTCCGCTGGTGCTCGCCGACCCCTGGGGCCTGCGAACCGTGCTCAGCCACCTCCTGCAGAACGCCGCCATGTTCGCCCCGGACGGCGGCGAGGTCCGCATCCGCGCCGAGGTCGCGCCCGGCCACGTCGACGTCTTCATCGAGGACGACGGTGAGGGCGTGGATCCCGCCGACCTGCCGCGCCTGATGCTGCCCTTCGAGCAGGGCCAGAACGCGCTCGTCCGCCGCGTCGAGGGCGCGGGCCTGGGCCTGCCGATCTGCGAACTTACCTGCCGGGCCATGGGCGCGCGGCTGGAGCTCACCTCCGCACCCGGCAAGGGGCTTGCCGCCCGCGTGCGGCTGAAGACCGCCTGAACCAGTTGCGGCGGGGGTCCGCTGCGCCTAAGTCGCGGCGATGGCCATGATCGAAGACGAACTCGCCGAGCTCTCCGCCGAGTTCGAGGTCCTGGGCGACTGGGAAGAGCGCTACCGCTACGTGATCGACCTGGGCAAGGACTTGGCGCCCCTCACCGACGCCGAACGCTCCGACGCCAACAAGGTGCGCGGTTGCGCCAGCCAGGTCTGGCTGGTGACCGAGCCGCAAGGGGACGGGACGCTGAAGTTCCGCGGCGACTCCGACGCCCACATCGTCCGCGGCCTGATCGCCATCGTCCTGCGGCTATTCTCCGGGCGCAAACCCCCCGAGATCGTGGCCTTCGACGCGCCGGCCGCCTTCGAGACCCTGGGCCTCAAGGGCGCGCTCTCACAGCAGCGGTCGAACGGCTTGGCCTCGATGGTGGCGCGGATCCGCGCGGATGCAGAACGGGCGCGGGCCTAGGACCGCTTTCGATCCACGACGGACCTTGCCGTCTAGAACTCATGCTCCAGCGGCAGCTGCGCCGCCGCGAGCGCCCTGGCGGACGCCGGACAGGGCGGCCTCTGAGCCTGGCCGTTCGGCCCGTCGGCCCGCAGCCGGGCGCCGTTCATCAATACATAACGGACGGCAGCCAGGCACCGGACGGCTCGTTGTAGAGGCCGACGCTCATCAGGGTCATGGTCTGGGTGATCCGCAGACCCTGCGAAAGGCACCAGCGGACCAGCTCGCCATTGCGGGTGGGCGCCAGCAGCCCCGGGCCGAGGAAGGCCTCCGCCGCCCCGATCAGCGCCTTCAGGTCGTCATTGGTCTCGGCGACCGCATGCCCGAAGAAGGCGATGGCCGTCGCATAGCCGGTGATCCGGCCATCGCGCTCCACCACCCGGGCGCCGCCCCCGGCGATCGCGTCCGAAAGCTCGCCGCCGCGCTCCAGTCCGTGGACGCGGAAACAGAGCTGATTGCAGGCGGCCCGATCGTCCGGCGTGGCCGCGCGGACGGCATAGCCGGGGAAGCCGACGCCGAGGGTCGGCCCCTGCAGACAAACCAGCAGCTCGCGCGCCTCGAAACCGAGCCGCAGATAGAGCGCCAGGGAACGGCTGTGATAGCCCGACTGCACGAGGCGCACGCCGGGATAGCCGCGCTCGCGAACCCGTTGCATCACGCCCAGCATCAGGGCTCGGCCCGCGCCGTCGTTCTGCACGGTCGGATCCACCGTGATCGGGCCGATGCCGGCGACGGGATTGCGCTCGTCCAGGAAGTTGCTGCCAACCAGCCGACCGTCGACCTCGGCCACCAGGTCGAAGACCCCCGGATGGGCGATCATGCCGGCGAGCATGCCGGCGGCCATCTCCGGCCCGGGAAAGTCGGGCGGGAAGTTGTGCGCCTCGGCGATGTCCTTGAACGCCCGGTAGCAGATGTCGCCGGCCGCGGCGGCGTCCGCCGCATCTCCCCTTCGCAGAGACAAGCTCATGGCGCCCACCGATACCTGCAGCCCCGACTGCGCAGCAGCACAGTCGTGGCGCAACGGCGCGTCAACTGAAGATTTTTGGCTTAGCCTTTGCGCGGCCTGTCCCGTCGCCTACGCCGCGCGGATCCCACTGTTGGCCTGGCTCATGCCGACCACGGCGTCGAAGCCCAGGATCATGTCCACCCGCTCGCCGTCCGACGCCAACGGCAGGCGCAGCCACAGGATCGACAGATGCGAGGCGCCGCGCCAGGCCAGACTGTGGACGCCCACGGCCGGGCGCCGCTCGCTGACCACCTTGCCCAGCTCGACGCGCCAGTAGTCGGCCGCGACGGTGTTGTAGATCTCGCTCAGCCGCTTGCCGGTGATCTCGCGGCCATAGACGCCGTAGAGCGCGGTGCCGGCCAGGCGCATGCGGAACTCCGCCGCCCCCCGGTGGGGGGCCTCGCTGACGTCGATCAGGCTGACGGTGGGCAGCAGGCGCTTGATCGGCGCCGGGTCGAGATGCGCGCGTCCAGGCAGCCGGGCGCCCTCTCGTAGAGACGCCCAATAGGCGAAGAGTTCCTCATGTGCGCGTACTGCCGCACCAGGAGCCCCGACCTGCGCCGCCATGTGCAGATGCCCCGACAACCAGTTGGATT
>NZ_SSMZ01000178.1 GCF_004799395.1 Phenylobacterium sp. | reverse complement strand
GAAGGGCTCGGAAAGCCCCAACGACTGGATCGTGCGCGGCAACCACCATGACGGCTGGGTGATGGGCGCCTCCGATCCGCTCAGCGGCCAGATCGCGCTCCTGGCCGAAGCCAAGGCGTTTGGCGTGCTGATGAAGGGCGGCTGGAAGCCCAAGCGGACCATCGTCTACACCAGCTGGGACGGCGAAGAACCCGGCCTGCTCGGCTCCACGGAATGGGCCGAGACCCACGCCGACGAACTGAAGGCCAAGGGCGTCGTCTACATCAACTCCGACGGCAACGGCCGCGGCTTCTTCCGCGCCGAGGGCAGCCACGCCTTCCAGCACTTCGTCAATCAGATCAGCGCCGACGTGAAGGACCCTGAGACCGGCGTCTCGGTCCGCGACAGGGCCCGCGCGCGGCTGGCTGTGAGCCTCACCGAAAGCGGTGGCGGGGGCGGCCGCGGCGAAGGCCAGTCGCCGCAGATGAAGGCGGCGGCCAACGATCCCACGAAGGACATCCCGCTCGGCGCCCTGGGCTCGGGCTCGGACTATTCGGCCTTCCTGCAGCACCTTGGCGTACCGTCCATCGACTTCGCCTATGGCGGCGAGGGCGAGAGCGGCGGGGTCTACCACTCGCTCTACGACGACTATCAGCACCACTCGACCTTCGTGGACCCGGGCTTCGTCTATGACGCGACGCTCGCCAAGACCGTCGGCCGCGCGGTCATGCGGCTGGCCGATACGGATCTCCCGGTGCAGCGCTACGGCGACTTCGCCGACACGGTGGCGACCTATCTCGACGAGGTGAAGAAGCTCTCCGACACCACGCGCGACACGGCCCGCACCCAGGCGAAGCTCCTGAGCGGCAACGCCTTCGCGCTGGCCGCCGACCCGACCAAGCCGCACGCCAACCCGGAGCCGCTGAAGGCCTCGCCGACCACGGACTTCGCGGCCCTGGACAGCGCCGTCGCCAAGCTGAAGACCAGCGCAGCAGCCTTCGACTCCGCGCTCGCGGGCAAGGGCGAGGCGTTGACCAAGGCCCAGCGCGTCAAGCTCGACGCGGTGATCCGGCCGCTCGACCAGACCATGCTGCGTCCCGAAGGGCTGCCTGGGCGCGGCTGGTACATGAACATGATCTATGCCCCCGGCCGCTTCACCGGCTATGGCGCCAAGACCCTGCCGGGCGTGCGTGAGGCCATCGAGGAGCGCCGCTTCGACGACGCCCAGAAGTACGTCGGCCTCACCAGCCAGGCGCTCGCCGCCTACGCCGCCGAGCTCGACAAGGCGACTGCCGTCGTCAATGGGAACTGACCGCAAGGTGGCGGCGCTTTCGGGCGCCGTCATCGCCCTCGACCTGGACGGCACCCTCGTCGACACCGCTCACGATCTGGTCGGCACGCTGAACTGGCTGCTCAAGGCCGAGGGCGTCGCGCCGATGGGCCTGGACGAGGCCCGCCCGTTCATCGGCCGCGGCGCCCGCTGGCTGATCGAACGCGGATTCCAGGCGGCCGATGCGCCGCTCGAACCCACGCAGGTCCAGCCCCTCCTCGACCGCTTCCTGGTCCGCTACGAGGCCCACATCGCCGACGAGAGCCGGCCGTTTCCGGGTTGCGTCGTCGCCCTGGAAACGCTCAAGGCGTCCGGCGCGAAGCTCGTGGTCTGCACCAACAAGCTGACCGGCCTCTCCGACACCTTGCTCGACGCGCTGGACATGAGCCGTCTGTTCGCCGCCGTGATCGGCTCCGACCGCGCCCCGGCCATCAAGCCCGACCCGCGCCATCTCCTGACCGCCATCGCCGAGGTCGGCGGCGACCCGGCGCGCGCCATCATGGTCGGCGACGCCGCCACCGACGCCGGCGCCGCGCATGCCGCCAGGGTCCCGCTGATCCTGGTCAGCTTCGGCTACACCGAGACCCCGGCCGGCGAGTTGGGCGCCGATATCGTGATCGACCACTATGAGGAACTTCCAGACGCCTGCATGCGTCTGCTCGGCGCTTGCGAGGCGTAAGGCCTCACGCTATACGCCCACCTCCTCGCGATTAGCGCCAAAGTCTTTGCGCGATAAGGATGCGTAGCTCAGCGGGAGAGCACCTCGTTCACACCGAGGGGGTCACAGGTTCAATCCCTGTCGCATCCACCATCGTTTTCAACGGGTTACAATCTCGCCATGCGAGCGCCACCCTGAAAACCACCACACAACGGTCATTTGCTGCGGCGCCGTAGACAAGAAAAAAGCCCCCGGATCGCTCCGAGGGCTTGTACTCGATAGTCAGATAGAAGTTGGGGGTCAGAGAGCGCGGAGCATCGCCGCGTAGGTCTCCGTCGCGTGGTTGGTGACCGGATCGAGCTCCGGCGCCGGCGGAGCGCCCGGGCCTTGTCTGGGCAATGTGATCACATTGTGCCCCGGACCTCCGCCCTTCAGCGGCTCGGCGGGATAGCCGGGCAACTGCGGCACGATGTCGGCGGCGAACATGACATCGGTGAAGCTGCTGACACGCGCCATGTAGCCGTCAGAGTAGCCGAAACTTCCAGGCTTCGGCGACGCGAACAGCGCCACGTTGAGCGCGCAGGGAACGCCGGTGAGCTCGACTTGCATGTCGGCCGCCAGGTAGGTGGCCAAGGCCGCTCCCAGGCTGTGCCCGGTCAGCCAGATGCGCGTCGAGCCCTTGGCAAGGTCACGATCACCGCGAACATCGAGGAACCGTCCAGGCGGTTTCCCGATAGATCGCAGATGGTCATGCTGGCGTAGACACCCCACAGAAGCCGGAGCCTACGGAGCCATAGCCGCGCGGGTTCGGGATCGGGACGCTGGCCATCGCGTCGTTGACCCACTCCTGCATCGACAGCGTGCCTCGGATCGCGATCAGGGTGTCGCCGATGCTGAAGGGGCCGACGGGCGCGATGCACCGACAGACCAGGCCGTAGTAGCGGTCCTCGGCGTTTGCCAGGAACAGGTCCTTGGCCCTGAACTGCGCCAGGGCCTCGAAATGCTCGGCCGTGATGCAGGAGACCGCTGGGTCACCATTGGGCGGCAGGACGGGGTTCTCGCCGCCGCTGACACGGTGAACTGCTGGTGCAGCACCCGGCGCACGAGGAGCATGGGCTCGGCGATTGCTGCCAGACGGAGATAGTCCTCACCAGCTCGCGGATATCTTCCCCAACGAGGCCGCCATCACCCGCCTGGTCGGCGCGATCCTGCTCGAACAGAACGACGAATGGGCCGTCCAGCGGTCGCGCTACATGACAGTGGAAAGTGTCGTGCCGCGGAGCGACAATCCCTTCGTCAGCTTGCCCATAGGGGCGGCCTGATCGACCCGG
>NZ_SSMZ01000177.1 GCF_004799395.1 Phenylobacterium sp. | reverse complement strand
GGGCGCTCAGGCGGCGGAAGCCGGGAGCGTCGTCGAGGTGCTGCCG
This sequence comes from Phenylobacterium sp., assembly GCF_004799395.1. GTDB lineage: Bacteria > Pseudomonadota > Alphaproteobacteria > Caulobacterales > Caulobacteraceae > Phenylobacterium. The sequence continues at coordinate 4,253 of NZ_SSMZ01000177.1, read as the reverse complement.
CTGTCGCGCGCATAGCGGAGCGCCATGATTTCGCCGATCACCGAGACGGCGACCTCCCAGGGCGCCTTGCCGCCGATATCGAGACCGATGGGCGCGCGCAGCTTGGCGAGGGCGCTCTCCGGCGCGCCCTCCGCCCTCAGGGGCGCCAGCCGATCGGCGATCCGCCGGCGCGCGCCCAGCAAGCCCACATAACTCGCCGCCGAGGGCAGGGCGGCGCGCAGGGCGCTGCGGTCGGTCTCCAGGTCGTGGGTGGCGATGGCGATGGCGGTCCAGGCATCGACGCCGATCGCGGCGAACGCCTCGGCCGGCTCGGCACGGCTGTAGCCGATGTTCGGGATCGGCGGGCCTCCGGAAGGCCCCTTGGGGCGCACAAGCGTCGTCTCCAGCTCCGACTGGGCGCCGAGCTGGGCGATGGCCAGCGCCGTCGGGTCGCCCCCGACCACGATCAGCCGGGGCGTCGGCTCGTGGCGCCGCACCACCAGCGCCTCAGGCCAGGGCGACAGGTCTTCGGCGCACTCGCGCGCGACGCCGTCGCTGACCCAGACCACGGGGCGCCGGTCGCGGTGGGCGTCCAGCAGTTCGGCCAGCGCCCGGTCGTCGGGCGCCAAGCGTTCGAGGAAGATCTCGATCCGCGCCCCGCAGAGCAGCTGGATATCCGGCCAGGGGCTGCCGTCGCCATAGACCAGGGTGCGCGGCTCGCCGTCGGCCAAGCACGCATAGGCGTGGTCGGCGACGTCGCTCTCCACGCAGCCGCCGGAAAAGTAGCCGGCCACGAAGCCAGGCGCGAACACCATCTGGGTCCCCACCGGCCGCGGACCGCCGCCTTCCACCGCCGTCAGGGTCGCCAAGGTGCAGGCCAGTCCGGCCTCGCGCACCTGCTGGAGGGTCGGGCGCACGTCGTCGGTCATGCCGAACAGCGGCCATTCCGGAAGGACTTCGCGCTCTGACAATATTTACTCCCTGGAAAGGTCCTGGATACGGCTTCTTAGGCATCATAGGCCCAACATGCGGGCTCATTGGAAGCGCCTGAGTCGTCCTCACACATGACGTCACCAATCAGCAAGCTGGGCCTTGGCTCGGGCCAGTTCGGCCTCGACCAGCAGGCCGGCGCCCGTGGGCGGCCGCGCGACGCGGAGGCGCGCGAGATTCTCGCCATCGCCGCGCGCTCAGGCCTGGGCGTGCTGGAGGTTGGCCGCCATCCAAGTTCCGCCGAGATCACGCTTGGCCAGGTGCTGCCCAAGCCGCAGCCGTTCAAGTTGACCGTCACCACCGTGCGCCCCGACCGCGGCGCCGACCTGGTTGAGGTGGAGATCCGCGCCCAGCTGGCGCGCCTGGGCGTCTCGTCGGTCGACGCGATCCTGGCGCCCAGCGCCACGGACCTGTTCAGCGCCCACGGCCCGGAGCTCTGGGACCGCCTGCGCAAGCTCCGAGACGAAGGCCTCTGCCGCCAGATCGGCGTCTCGGTCTACGCCTCCGACGACCCCGTGGGCCTGTCCAAGCGGTTCAAGCCCGACCTGGTGCAGGCGCCGGCCTCGCTGCTCGACCAGCGGATGCTGATCGACGGCACCCTCGCCGAACTCGCCGGCATGGGCATCGAGATCCATCTGCGCTCGATTTTCTTGAACGGCCTGCTGTTCCTGCCGCCGGACCGGGCGCCGCACCATCTGAAAGCCGCCGCCGGACGGATCAGCCGCGCGCGCCGCCTGATCGCCGAGGGCCGCTCCGACCCACTGCAGGCCGCCCTGGGCTTTGCGCTCTCGCGGCCGGAAGCTTCCTGCGTTTTGGTGGGCGTGGCGTCGGCCGCGGAAATGTCCGCGGTGGTCGCCGCGGCCATGAGCCCGCCGCCGGACCTCGACTGGGACGAGATGGCGCTCGACGATCCTGACGCGCTGGATCCCCGCGCCTGGGCCGCGGCCTAGTTCTTTTCCGCGAAGGGCTCGTCGAGGCTGGGCTGCGGTTCCGTGAACCAGGCGGCGCCGTCCGCTGTCACATAGAAGTGGTCCTCCAGCCGCACCCCGAAGGTCTCCGGTATCACGATCATGGGCTCATCTGAGAAGCACATGCCGGGCGCGAGCGGTGTCTTGTCGCCGCGCACCAGATAGGGCGCCTCGTGGATGGCCAGGCCGATGCCGTGGCCGGTGCGGTGCGGCAGCCCGGGCAGCGCATAATCCGGGCCGAAGCCCGCCGCCTCCAGCACGCGCCGCGCGGCCGCATCGATCTCCTCGCAGGGCACGCCGGGCTTCACGGCGGCGAAAGCGGCGGCCTGGGCCTCTTTCTCCACGTCCCAGACCCGGCGGTGCTCGGCGCTCGGGGTCCCGAAGACATAGGTGCGGGTGATGTCGGAGTTGTAGCCCTGGACCTTGCAGCCGGTGTCGACCAGCACGAGATCGCCGTCGGCCAGCTTCTGCTCGCCTGGCAGACCGTGGGGGTAGGCGCTGGCGTGGCCGAACTGCACCGCGCAGAAGGACGATCCGTCGTCGGCGCCCAGCGCCCGGTGCGCCTGGTCGATGAAGCGGCGCACTGCGGCGGTGGTGATCCCGACCTTCAGGATGCGCGCGGCCCGGCGATGGACTTCCAGGGTCATGGCCTTGGCCTGGCTCATCAGGGCCAGTTCGGCCGGCGACTTGATCATCCGGCAGCCGTCGACGATCGGGGCGCCGTTGAGCGTGCGGACGTCCGGCGCGGCCAGGCGCAGGCCGTCGAAGGCGAAGAACGGCAGGGCCGGGTCGATGGCCAGGGTCATTGCGCCGAGGTCGGCCAGGACACGAGCGGCCAAGCCGAAGGGGCTCTCGTGTTCTTCCCAGAGCGCGATCGGCGCCTCGATCCCGAGCGAGGCCTCCAACGAACCTAGCTCGAAGCGTGGGCAGATCATGGTGGGGCCGCCTTCACGCGGCAGGATCATGGCGACCAGGCGCTCGGTGGGGTTCCATCCGACGCCGGCGAAGTAGCGCAAGGATGGCCCGGCGCCGACGATCATGGCCTCGGCTCCGAGGCCGGCCATCAGCGCCTGGGCGCGGGCGATGCGCTGGCCGCGCTCGGCCGTGGTGATGGCGGGCGCAGGGTTGGGCCAGGGGCCAAGCGCCGCAAGCTCGGCTTCCGCCGTCGATCCGCCGATGCCGCTGCTCATCGCTGACACTCCTATGCACTGGCGTCCCTCTATGTCCGCAAATAGAACAGCGGACCATGCCCGGAAGTCAGGACTTCGCCGCCGATCCGCGTAACGCGGACCTTTTGATCTACGTCAGCGGCGCGCTTGTGCCGCGAGCCGAGGCCAAGGTGTCGATCTTCGACGCCGGGTTTGTGCTGGGCGACGGGGTCTGGGAGGGGCTGCGGCTGCACAAGGGGCGGCTGCTGTTCCTGGAGACTCACCTCGACCGGCTCTACGATGGCCTGGCCAAGATCGAGCTCGACATCGGCCTCAGTCGTGAAGCCCTGACCGCCGAGATTCAGAAGACCCTCGGCGCCAACCGCATGACCGACGGCGCGCACCTGCGGCTGATGGTGACCCGCGGCGAAAAGGCCGCCGCCAACCAGGATCCGCGAAACTGGCTGGGCAAGCCCACCATCGTGATCACCGCCGAGTACAAGCAGCCCTCGCCCGCCATCGTCACCCGCGGCCTGTCGTTGGCGACCTCGCAGGTGATCTGCACCCCAGCCGAGATGTTCGATATGCGGCTCAATTCGCACAGCCGGCTGAACCTCATCACCGCCCTGCTCGACGCCATCAAGGCCGGCGCCGACGAAGCGGTGATGCTCGACCCCGGCGGCCATGTCTCGAGCTGCAACGCCACCAACCTGTTCTGGGCGAAGGATGGACGGGTGCGGACCTCCTTGGGGCAGTTCTGCTTCAACGGCGTGACCCGGGCCAATGTGATTGCGCTCTGCGAGGCGAACGGCATCGCCCTGGAGCAGGGACATTTCCCGCTGGCCGACCTGCACGGCGCCGACGAGGCCTTCGTCACCGGCACCTTCGGAGGGCTGACGCCGGTGCGCGAGGTGGACGGGCACGCCTTGCCCCCGGCATTGCCGGGGCCGGTGACCGCGCGGCTGCGGGCGCTCTACGAGGCTTTGAAGGACGAGGACGCCGGCAAGAGCGGCGCCGCCGACGCATGACGACATTGCGGATCGCCATGTGGTCGGGACCGCGCAATATCTCCACGGCGATGATGCGCAGCTTCGAGAACCGGAGCGACTGCGCGGTGGTCGACGAGCCGTTCTATGCCGCCTATCTCGCCGAGACGGGGCTTGAGCAC
>NZ_SSMZ01000176.1 GCF_004799395.1 Phenylobacterium sp. | reverse complement strand
AGCCCGGCTCCTTGGCTGCCTTGGCGCTCGAGCCCCCGAACCGGTAATCGAGACGGAAAAAGACCTGACGGAACGCTGGGCGGATAGTCAGATCCTCCGAAAAGGTGGGCGTGCTCAACCGCCGCGCGAACCGGTTGGTGGCGAGGGCGTCCTGAACGGTCACGGTGGCGGAGAGCCGATCATTGACCTTGTGCCGCCAGCCGAGGTTGACCGTGTAGACCGGCTCCAGTTCGCCCTCGGCGACCAGGCGCTTGCCGTTGGCCGTGGCGTTGAACTGCAGCATGTCGTCGGGGCGCACCTGCCAGTTCAAATTGAACCGGCCGCTGATCCCATAACCACTCTCTGCACCGGCGCCGACCATCAGGTTCGCCGCATCGATCTGGCTGTAGTAGATGTTGCTCGAGGCATTGTAGCTGAGCGTCGAGGTCAGCTTGCCAGTGGCCGTCAGCTCCACGCCAGCCGCTTGGCTGCTTCCCAGATTGCCGTAGGTGTATTCTAGCACGCCAGGGCTCAATCCCTGCTCCACCTGGGTGATCTGGTTCTCGTAGCGCCGATAGTAGAGCGTCGCCCCGTAGTTCGACTGGCCTTGGCGAAGTTCGTAGCCCAACTCGTAGGACTGGGTGTCCTGTGGGCGCAGGTTAGGATTGCCCTTCTGGGCGTCCTGCGGGTCGTTGAAATAGATCAGCGGGTTCAGCAGGAACGAGGGCGGGCGCTGCACACGCTCGGAGAAGCTGGCGGTCACCTTGCGGTCGTCGTCCAGCTTGTAGCTCAGATGCAACGTCGGGTAGGCCTTCACATAGTCCTGGCGGGCCCGCTCGCCCGAGGTCAGCTGATCGATTTCCAGCTGCACATCTTCCACCCGCAGACCCGCTTGTAGGCCGAGACTCCCGAAGGTGTGCTCATAGGTGGCGTAAGCAGCGTTGACGGTCTGGGCGTAGAGGAAGTGGTTCGCGAGACTGGGGTCGGGGACCAGCGCGCTGGCGATCGCGCCGGTGGTCCCGCTGTCGTCGGTGTCGTTGTCGTCGTGCTTCAGTTCGTAGCCAGCCTTCAACGCTCCCCCGGCCAACGGCCGGTCGTAGGCGATCCGGAATTCCGAGTGGTGGTCGTTCTCGTCCTGCCGGACGCCCTGCAGCGGAACGACGGCCAGGGGCAGGATCTCGGTCGTCGCATAGAGGTCGCGATCGCGGTAGACGGATGTGTTGTAGATCGCGTCCAGCGACAGGTCGTGACCCGCGCCGAACGTGTGCTTCCAACCGGCCGAGATGCTGCTGTCGATCTCCAGGAATCGCCGCTCGCCCTGGCGGCTCAGGATGCTCGCCGGCGCCCCGCTGGCGTCGTCGTCAACGTAGTGATCGAAGGGATGGCCCTGGACCAGCAGCGTGTTGTAGCTCGCGCTGCCGGTGATCTGGTCCTTGTCCTCAGGCGTATAGGTCACCGAGAGTCGCGCCGTCGGCCCGCGGGCCAGGTTGCGGCCCACCTCCTCATGCTGGGTCTTCAGGAACTGGCCGCTGACGGGATCCAGGGCGCCCAAATCCTGGATGAAGTGTTGCTTGTTGTGCTGGTAGTTGCCGGCCAGCGAACCGGTGATCGCAAGCTTCGACGAGTTGTAGCCGAAGTTGGCCCCGGCCCGCTTCAGTCCCGCGCTGGCGGCGGTGACATAGGCCGAGCCGGTGACGCCGGCGCCGCGGCTCTTCTTGGTGATCAGGTTGATCACCCCGCCGGTCCCTTCCGGGTTCAGCGCCGCTGACGGGTTGGTGATCACCTCGACCCGCTCGATCTGATCGGCGGGTAGTTGCTGCAGGGCGTCGGCGCGGTCCTTGCCGTCGAACTGCGGCGAGGGCTTGCCGTCCACCAGGATGGTGACGTTGGAATCGCCGCGCAGGCTGAGCGTGCCCTGCACGTCCACATCCACGGATGGCAGGTTCTTCAGCGCATCGGCGATCGAGCCGGTGGTGGCGGTCAGGTCCTTGCCGAGGGTGTAGGTCTTCTTGTCGATGGAGGTCTCGACCTCCTGCGGCGCGGCGCCGGTGACAGTGATGGTGTCGACCGTGTGCCCATTTGCGGGCGGCTTGGCTGGCGGCGCGGCCTTGGCCTTGTCGGCGGGTTTGACGGGCGCCGCGGGCGGTTTGGCCACCGGCGCGGGCGCGACGGACCAGTTGTCCCCCGGCGGCGGAGACGCGCTCTGCGCCATGGCGCCGCTTGCGCTCAGCAAGGCGCAGCTTGCGGCCGCCAGGCCGACCCGCCAGTTCGCCAAACCTGCCATGTGTGGCCCCCGTCCCGAAGAACACAGTCACTCAACCGCGGGTGGCGAAATGAAGGCTCACACGGACAAGATACAGCCGTAATTTAGGCTGCGGCCCGCTGTCAATTTACATTCGTCAATCCATGTCCGGTTTTCATCCCGGTCCCGGCGCCGGCCCGCTGTTCTCGTATTCGAAGCCGGGCTCCTTGGCGGCCTTCGGCGCGCCGCCGCCGAAGCGGTAGTCGAGGCGGAAGAACACCGCACGGGCCACCGGCCGCACGTCCAGGCGCTGGAACACGATCGGCGTGTCGGCGTGCAGTTCGAACCGGCTCCCAGCCAGCAGGTCCTGCGCCGTTACCGTAGC
>NZ_SSMZ01000175.1 GCF_004799395.1 Phenylobacterium sp. | reverse complement strand
CGCGACCGTTGCCGGCGTCGGTTGCGAGGGCGCGGTCGCCGACGCCTTGACGCCTGCGCCATCCGCCGCGGTGGCTTGGGCGGCGTCGGCGGCAGTCTTGGCGGCGTCGGGGTCCGCGACGCCCTTGGTCGAGGTCTCGCTGTCCGCGGCCTGAGCGAGGGCGTCGGCGGCGGTCTGGAGACCGGCGGACTTGCCCGCGCCCACCGCGGCCGCGGCGACGGCGGTCTCGCCGGCGTCGGCGCTCTGCAGCGTCTGGACCGTCTGGGTCTGGGCCTGGGTGGTGGCGACCGCGGCTGCAGCCGCGGCCAGGGCCTGGCCGGCGTCCGTCGGCGCAGCGGTGGCGGCGGTGGTCGTCTGGCCGTCGCCGGCGGTTTTGTCCTTGCCGTCGTCGCTCGCCGTCTTGACTGCCTTGGCGTCGTTCGCCGTCTTGACTGTCTTGGCGTCGCCGACGGTGGATTTGCCGGCCGACTTGGCGGCGGTCGCCGCAATGTCGCCTGTCTTCGGCTCCGCACTGGAGATCGTCGCCAGCATGGCTTCGAACGCCGCGGGCAGGCCCTGCACGTGGGCGCCCCCCTGCGCGCCACTGCTCGCGCCGGCGCCTGCCGCGGCGCTCGGGCCGGGCACGATGGATGGGGCGGGATTGATCGCAGCAGCGGACATACGCTTCGGACGCCTTGGCACGGGAGGGATGGTCGGACGCCTGCTGCGCCGGGGATCATTCGAACGTCCTGGAGCAACCTTTGCGCCAACTCGGCAATTCGTTGTTTTCACAGGGATAATGTTACCTCTGACGGGGCGCCGCCGAGAGGCCGTGGAGCGGAAATTGCCGGGCTGTTCGGCGTCGGATGGGGCGTTTCCTGCCGCCCCGGCCAGGCGGCGTCTGGCATGGCCGCCGCCGCGGACCCCGAACTGGCGCCGGTCTTGCGGTTAACCAAGCGAACTCACCGGCCCCAGGAGGGGTCAATGTTGAAAACAAACAATATTTTCCGGCCCTACGCGTGGGCGTTCCATCCCATCCCGGCAGAAACCGCCGAGCCGCGCGTCAGCCTTTGCCGGGCGGAGACCTAAAGCATGGCCATTTCAAACGCCCTGCAGAACGCGACCTCGGGCCTCCAGGCGGCCCAGGCCGCCCTCAACGCGATCTCCGACAACATCGCGAACGTCAACACGCCCGGCTACACCCGCAAGACCATCACCCAGCAGCAGGCGGTCGTCGGCGGCAGCGGCCAGGGCGTCGATGTCACCGGCGTCCAGCGCGTCACCAATCAGTACCTGCAGTCGGCCAGCCTCACGGCGGGCTCCGACTCCAGCCGCTACAGCGTCTATTCCCAGTTCATGGACAACGCCCAGGGCCTGTTCGGCGACCCGACCAGCTCCGACGCCTTCTTCAACCTGTCGAGCACGATCTCGGCCGACTTCGCCAGCGCCGCCAACGACCCGACGTCCAGCCTGCTGCAAGGCCAGGCGCTGAGCGCGGTCGGCAATTTCCTGAGCAACGCCAGCCGGATCAACACCCAGATCAGTACGCTCAGCACCAGCGTCGACAGCCAGGCGACCAGCGACGTCAGCCAGGTGAACACGCTGCTCGGTCAGATCAGCAGCCTCAACAGCGAAATCGCCCGCGGTTCGGTGAACGGCGGCGATGTGACCGGCTCGCAGAACCAGGAACAACAGCTGGTCACCCAGCTGTCGTCGCTGATGAACATCAACGTCACCCAGACCCCGCAGGGCGGCGTGAACATCCGCTCGACCGAGGGCATCGCCCTTGTAGGCGACAGTGGGGCCTCCACCCTGACCTACAATTCGAGCGCCACAACACCGGGCTACATCAGCGCCATGACGCCGGGCGCGTCCTCGGGCGCTCAGCCGATCACCATCAACAGCGGCGAGATCAAGGGCCTGCTCGACCTGCGCAACACCGCGCTGCCGGGGCTTTCCAACCAGCTCGGCGAATATGTCTCGCGCACCGCCCAGTCGCTGAACGCCGCCAGCAACGCCTCGACGGCCTCGCCGCCGCCGGCCTCCCTGACCGGCCGCAACACCGGCCTCGACATCACCACGGCGGCCAGCAACTTCACCGGCCAGTCCACCGTCGCGATCACCAACGCCGCCGGCGTGGTGCAGCAGAGCGTCGCCATCGATTTCAGCGCCGGCACCATGACGGTGGGCGGCGTGTCGACCAGCTTCACGCCCGCGACCTTCCTCAGCACGCTGAACTCCAGCCTCGGGACCTTCGGCTCGGCCACCTTCTCCAACGGCGCGCTGACCATCGCGGCCACCGGTTCGAACGGGGTGGCGATCAACGAGGGCACGTCCCAGAAGGCCGGCCAGGGTTTCTCCCAGTTCTTCGGGATGAACGACGTCGTCACCTCGACGGGGATTTCCACCTACGACACCGGGATGACCGCCTCGGACGCCAACGGCTTCATCCCCGGGGGCACGATCTCGCTGCAGATCTCGGGGTCCGACGGCAAGCCGCTGCGCCAGGTGACGGTTACGGTGCCCCCGGCCAGCAATCCGACCATGGGCGACCTGCTCAACGCCCTGAACAACAACTCCACCGGGGTCGGCCTCTACGGAGCCTTCAGCCTGGACGCCCAGGGCGACCTGACCTTCACCGGCAACGCCCCCCAGAACGCTCAGGTGTCGGTGGTCCAGGACACCACCCAGCGCGGCGTCGGCGGACCCTCGATCAGCGCGCTGTTCGGCCTGGGTACCGGCCCCCGCTCGGCGCGCGCGGGGACCTATCAGGTCAATCCGGTGCTGACCAACAACCCCAGCCAGATCCCGTTCAGCTCGCTAAACCTCAGCGTGGCGGCGGGCCAGTCGGCGGTCGCGCCCGGCGATGGCAGCGGCGCGCTCGCGCTCTCCCAGGCCGGCTCCAACACCCTCCAGTTCAAGGCCGCGGGCGACCTCGGCAACGTCAGCATGACCGCCGACGCCTACGGCGCGGCGTTTAGCGGCTCAATCGGCACCGACGCGGCCACCGCCGACAGCCTGTCCACCAGCGCCACCGCCGTGCAGTCCGAAGCGAATTCCAAGCTCCAGTCGGTCGAGGGGGTCAATATCGACGAGGAGCTCGTCAACCTGACCACCTACCAGCAAGCCTATTCCGCCAACGCCCGCATGATCCAGGCGACGAAAGACGTCTTCGACGCCCTGCTGACCATCGTCCAGTAACCAGATCCTGTTAGTGGCCCGTCTTAAGAGGATCAGATCATGATCGACCGCACATCCACCGCCGGCAACTATTCGGCCATCCTGGCCAACCTGATGGCCGCCGAGAGCCAGCAGACCGCCGCGGCGAACAAGGTGTCGTCCACCGTCAACGGCACCGACCTGAAGTCCTATTCGACCCAGGCCGAGACCTTGACCGCGATGCAGTCGGTCGACGCCCGGATCACCAACTACCAGTCGCAGAACACCATCATAGCGGCCAAGCTCGACAATCAGGATGCGGCGCTGAACAGCGTCGCGGGCGCCGCCACGGCCGTGGGTCAGTCGATCTCCGACGCCCTGGCCGCCGGCGACGGCACCACCCTGATGCAGGAGGTGCAGAGCCAGTTCCAGACGGCGGCGAGCGGCCTCAACAGCCAGTACGACGGCAAGTACCTGTTCGCCGGCGGCCAGGTGAACACCCAGCCGGTTACCGCGACTCAGCTCAGCGACCTCACCTCCGGCCCGCCGATCGCCAGCTTCTTCCAGAATGACAACCTCCAGGTGACCGCCAAGCTCGACGACAACACCACGGTCACCACCGGCCAGCTGGCCAGCACCCTGGGGACGCCGATGATGCAGGCCTTCCAGGCGATCGAGGCCTATGACCAGGGCCCCAATGGCCCCCTGACCGGCACGCTGAACGCCACCCAGCAGGCCTTCCTGACCACCCAGCTGCAGAGCTGGCAGGGCATCGCCACCAACCTGACGACGGCGACGGCGCAGAACGGCATGGTGCAGGCCCAGGTCGCCCAGGTGGCCACCAGCCTGGCCACCCAGCAGACCTCGCTCACCGGCATGATCGGCAACATCACCGACGCCGACATGGCCAAGGCGGCGACCGACCTCTCCAACGCCCAGCTCGCCGTGCAGGCCTCCGCCAAGGTGCTGCAGGCCCTGCAGAGCGACTCCCTGCTGCAGATCCTGCCGGTCGCCTAAGTCACGCCACCCTCCCCATTGTCGGGCGGGATGGCTATATGGGCGCCATGAACGCTCCGGTCCTCACCGCGGGAAAGCTCAGCGACGGCCTGATCGAGGCCGCGCGCGAGGCCGTTCGCCTGCCCGCGGGCGCCCGGATCGTCGCCGCCATGTCCGGCGGTGTCGACTCGACCGTCACCGCCGCCCTGCTGGCCCGCGCCGGCTATGACGTGGTGGGCGTCACCCTGCAGCTCTACGACCATGGCGCGGCGATCCAGAAGAAGGGCGCCTGCTGCGCCGGCCAGGACATCCACGACGCGCGCACCGCCGCCGAGAGCCTCGGCGTGCCGCACTACGTCCTCGACTACGAGAGCCGCTTCCGCGACCAGGTGATGGAGGATTTCGCCGACGCCTATCTGCGCGGCGAGACGCCGATCCCCTGCGTGCGCTGCAACCAGACCGTCAAGTTCCGCGACCTCTTGGATGTCGCGCGGGATCTAGGCGCCGAGGCCATGGCGACGGGGCACTACGTCCGCCGCGAGGTGGGCGCGAGCGGCCCCGAGCTGCACCGCGCCGCCGACGCCAACCGCGACCAGTCCTACTTCCTGTTCGCCACCACGGCCGAGCAGCTGGCCTATCTGCGCTTCCCGCTGGGCTCCCTGCCCAAGCCCGCCGTGCGCGCCGCCGCCGCCGAGCTTGGCCTGGCCGTGGCCGACAAGCCGGACAGCCAGGACATCTGCTTCGTGCCCGAAGGCCGCTACACCACCGTGATCGACCGCCTGCGCCCGCAAGGCGCGCTGCCCGGCGACATCGTCCACCTGGACGGCCGCGTGCTCGGCCGCCACGAGGGCGTCACCCGCTACACCATCGGCCAGCGCCGAGGCCTGAACGTGGCCGTGGGCGACCCGCTGTTCGTGGTCCGCATCGACGCCGACAGCCGCCAGGTGGTGGTCGGTCCCCGCGAGGCCCTGCTGACCCATAGCCTGACCCTGAAAGAGACCAACTGGGTCGGCGACGGCGAGGCGTTCGCGCCGGGCCGGCCGGTCCTGGCCCGCGTGCGCTCCACCCGCGAGCCCGCGCCCGGCCGCCTGGCCCTGATCGACGGCCAGCCCGCCGTGGTCTTCGACGCGCCCGAGGAAGGCGTCGCCCCCGGCCAGGCCTGCGCCCTCTACGCCCCGGAAGCCGAAAGCCGCGTCCTCGGCGGCGGCTTCATCGCCGGCACGGTGCGCGCGAACCTCTGAGCGGCTCGCGTGTTCTCCCCGCAAAGGAGAGACGCCCATGCCCGCCAAGAAATGGATCGCCGGCGCGACCGAGAAGAAAGGCAAGCTGCACGAGGCCCTGCACGTGCCCAAGGACGAGAAGATCCCCGCCGCCAAACTCCACGCCGCCGCCAAGCAGGGCGGCAAGGTCGGCAAGGAAGCGCGGCTCGCCGAGACTCTGAAGGGGCTGACCCACAAGCACTGATAACCTCGCATCCTTCTCCCCGGGGAGAAGGATGACGGAATGGCTCGGGACGCCTATATCCCGGCCATGACCAGTACCGCCTCTGACCCCGTCGTCATCGCCGCCTACGCCCGCACGCCCATGGGCGGTTTCCAGGGGGTGTTCGCGCCCGTGAAGGCCACCGAGCTGGGCTCCGCCGCCGTCCGCGCCGCGGTGGAGCGCGCGAAGGCGCCGGCCGACGCCGTCGAGCAGATCTTCATGGGCTGTGTGCTGCCCGCCGGCCTCGGCCAGGCGCCGGCGCGCCAGGCGGCGATCGGCGCCGGCCTGCCGAAGTCCGTCGAGGCCACAACTGTCAACAAGATGTGCGGCTCGGGCATGCAGGCCGCGATCATGGCCCACGACGCGCTGGCCGCCGGCTCCGCCGACATCATCGTGGCCGGCGGCATGGAGAGCATGACCAATGCCCCCTACCTGCTGAAGAACCACCGCGCCGGCGCCCGCATCGGCCACGATACGTCCTACGACAGCATGTACCTGGACGGCCTGGAGGACGCCTACGAACCCGGCCGGCTGATGGGCTCCTTCGCCGAGGAGACCGCCAAGTCCTACCAGTTCACCCGCGAAGCGATGGACGAGTTCGCCATCTCGTCCCTGACCCGAGCCAAGGCCGCCAGCGAGAGCGGGGCCTTCGCCCGTGAGATCGTCCCCTTCGAGGTGGTCACCCGCAAGGGCGCGGTGCTCATCGACACCGACGAACAGCCGGCCAAGGCCGATCCCGCCAAGATCCCCACCCTGAAGCCCGCCTTCGCCAAGGACGGCGGCATCACCGCGGCCAACGCGTCTTCGATCAGCGACGGCGCCGCGGCGCTGGTGATGACCCGCGAGAGCGTCGCCCGGAAGCTCGGCATGACCATCGTCGCCCGCGTCGCCGCTCACGCCGCCCACGCCCATGAGCCCGGCCTCTTCACCACCGCGCCCGTGCCGGCCATCAGCAAGTGCCTGAAGCGCGCTGGCTGGAGCGTCGCCGACGTCGACCTCTTCGAGGTCAACGAGGCCTTCGCCGTGGTCGCCATGATCGCCGAGCGCGACCTCGGCCTCGACCGCGCCAAGCTCAACGTCAATGGCGGCGCCTGCGCGCTGGGCCATCCCATCGGAGCCTCCGGCGCCCGCATCGTCGCCACCCTGCTCTCAGCCCTCGAAGCCCGCGGCGGCAAACGCGGCGTCGCCGCCCTCTGCATCGGCGGCGGCGAAGCCACCGCCATGGCCGTGGAGCTCGCGTAGCGACTTCCCCCATTGCGGCAGCAATGGCGGGAGGGGGACCGCTCGCCGACCCCGGGCGTAAGCGGGGCGAAGAGCGAGTGGTGGAAAGGGGCAAGCCTGATCCACAGAGCAATAGACGTCAGGCTGTACCGCCGAGTTTGAGGTTCGCCCCCTCCACCATCGGCGCTTCGGCCGATGGTCCCCCTCCCGCCGCTTCGCGGGGGAGGTTGGCCCTACTGCTGCACGTCCTTCATCTGCTTCTTCATCGCCTCGGCCTGGGCGCGGAGCTTGGCGAGGTCGGCGGGGTTCACGTGGCCCGCGGCGGCCTCTGCGCGCACCTTCGCCGCATCGCCCTGCATCGAGGCCGCAGCGTCAGCGCCTGCCAGCATGTTGAACTTGAAGTTCCCCACCTGCATGTCGCCGGCCTTCATGTCCGGCGGGCAGGGGCCCAGCCAGTCGGCTTCGATCGTCGTGGTGTGGGCCCCGTTGGCCTGGGCCATCGGCGAGCCCTCGGTCACGGAGTTCACCTCCACCTTGTAGTGCGAGGAGAAGTCGCCGGTCGCCTGGCCGTCCGAGGTCACCGTCCCGCTCTCGCCCATGTGGCAGACCGCGTGGAAGCGCCAGCCGCCGCCCGGAAGCGGCGTGACGGTCTCGTGCGTGCAGTCGGACTTGGACCTGCCCCCGACCTGGCTGCCCCACCACTTCATCTTCTGGTCGACGGTGGCGTCGAGGCACATCTTGACCGTCTGCTTGGCGCCGCGGGAGTCGATCTTGTTGTCCCAGAG
>NZ_SSMZ01000174.1 GCF_004799395.1 Phenylobacterium sp. | reverse complement strand
CTTCGAGGAAGTCAGCTTGCCTTCGAAGCCGTTGAGTAGGCGATTGAGGACGAGGCGTTGGCGGTCGTTGATCTTCGCTGCCGCGTGCTTCCCCCAAAAGCGCGCCTTCGCCAGGACCGAGGATAGGATGATCTCCGCACGGCTGAAGGCGCGGTCGAGGCAGTCGAGGAACCAGTCGATCCAGGCCGTAATGTCGAGGTCGCCCTTTTGGGTGCGCTCCAGGATTTCATAGTAGGTTTTCCGCTCGGCGCGGATTTGCGCGGACATGCTGTAGAAGCGCCGCGGGCTTTGCTCCGACCTGGCGAGCGCGATGTCGGCAATGGCGCGAGCGATACGCCCGTTGCCGTCCTCGAAGGGGTGGATGGTGACGAACCACAGGTGCGCGACGGCCGCCGCAATCACCGGGTCCACATTTTCCTTGCTGTCGAACCAGGCCAAGAAAGCGCGCATTTCGGGATCGAGCTTTTCAGCTGGCGGCGCTTCGTAGTGGACGTGTTCGCGGCCTAAAGGACCCGAGACAACCTGCATCGGGCCGGCCTTACCGTCACGCCAGCCACCGACCTTGATCTTAGTCATGCCGCTACGCCCTGTTGGAAACAGTGCGGCGTGCCAATCGAATAAGCGCTTCTTCGTGAGCGGCGCGGCGTAATTTTGCGTGGCGTCGAGCATCATCTCGACGACGCCTTCGACGTTGCGATCGGCAGGCGTGAGCGCGCCGATGTCCATGCCAAGACGACGTGCGATGGAGGAGCGCACTTGTTCACGGTCGAGGATCTCGCCCTCGATCTCGCTGGATTTCAGGACTTCTTCGGTGAGGGATTGGAGAACGGCTTCAGCGCGTAGCTGAATGCCGAGGGCTTCCATGCGTCCGACGAGAAAACCCTGGCGATGACGGATGCTGGCGAGTTTCGCAGCGAGCTTGTCGTGGCTCCATACGAATTTCGGCCAGCCTTTGAGTTCGTGGATATATTGCGCCATTCCCCGCACCTTTTGCGGAGATTATAGCCGACTATCCCCGCAAAATGCAACTCGAATATCCGCAGGATATGCGGAGATTGGGTGTCCTAATCTCCGCAAAAGCTTAGCCGATCCCAACGATCCCATCCCCGCCGGCTACCTGCTGCTGCGCCGGCGTCGATCCAAAGCCGCTTCCACCTCTCAACCCCAAAGGAGTTTCCCATGAGAGCCTACCTGCTGGCCCTGGCCACCATCCTGACCTTCACCACCGCCGAAACCGCCATGGCACAGCCCGCGGCCACGCCGATGGCCGGGATGGCGGGCATGCCGGCCTCCGCCACGAAGACTGGCAAGGGAACCGGTGTCATCACCGGATCGACGCCGCGGCTGGCGCCCTCACCATCAAGCACCAGCCGATCACCTCGCTGGGCTGGCCGGCCATGACCATGGGCTTCAAGGCCAACCCGCCCTCGCTGCTGAAGGGCCTCAAGGTCGGTCAGAAGATTGGCTTCGACGCCAATCAAGGAAGCGGACTTCCTGAGGTCACGGCCATTCGGAGACCGTAGGCGCTGGGTAACCGCGCTCCAGAAGTCTCGCGAACGCATCTGGGACAGCGCGGAAGACTAGGAGCGTGGCTCGCGCCCTCGTTGGGCGCGCCACCCTCACTGCATAGTGCGGATCTCCACTCGACGCGCGGCGGCGCGCGGGGGTCGGCGCCGCCGAGTCAGCACCTCTCGCTCACCCTGCCAGACGGAGACGAAGGCGCAGCTCAAGTGCTCCGCCAGCATCGCGGTGGCGCGATCTGGCGTGTCCCTATCGGACTCCAGTTCAAAGGCCTCGAACGAGGTGGATGAACCGTCTCGCTTGCAGATGTAGAAGGTAAAGACTGGCATGATCAAACCCGCTGAAAATCAGGCGGGAGCGCAAGTGTCTCTCGGCCGCCGGCGCCCATGGAAACCACGGCCGGCGATATGGCACTCTACCACATAGGTTAGCTTGGCGAACATCGATTGCGAACTCGGAGTACGCCCCATGCTCGACGTCCTCGTCCGGAAGCTGCAGCACGGCGCCATCCTATCGCCGGCCGACATCGCCGCGCTTGAGCGCTCCGTGACGGCGGTCGAAGGGATCGCAGCTCGGGAGGACATGATCGCGGAAGGCGACCGGCCGGAATATGTTCATGTCGTCCTGGAGGGGGCCGCCTGTCGATACAAGCTCCTGGCGGATGGCAGCCGCCAGATCATGGCGTGGCTGGTCCCGGGCGATTTCTGCGATCTGCATGTCGCGATCCTGGGCAGCATGGATCACAATATCGGCGCGCTCAGCGACTCGAAGATCGCGCTGATCCGCCCCGAGGCGGTGGTGAAGTTGACGGAGACCAGTCCCGCGCTCAGCCGGGCGCTCTGGTGGGCCGCGCTGGTCGACGAGGCGATCCTGCGCGAATGGCTGGTTGGCATGGGCCGCCGCCCCGCTGACCGTCAGATCGCCCACCTCTTCTGCGAACTACGGGACCGTTTGCAGGCCGTCGGTCAGGCGCCTGGAAATGTGCTGAGGATGCCGGTGACCCAATTGCAGCTGGCCGACACCGTCGGCCTCACTAGCGTGCACGTGAACCGCACGCTCCAGGAGCTGCGGCGACGGGACCTCATAAGCTGGCGGGGCAGGTCGCTCACCATCAAGGACGTCGACGGGCTGCAGGCCTTCGCAGGGTTCGACGCGAACTATCTTCACTTGAGCAAGCGCGCTGTCGCCTGACCGGCCGCCCCGCACTGGGAGACTCAAGCTGGCCGCCGAGCCTCCGCCATCAAGCGCGCGGTCGTCGCTTGAGCATTGTCGTCGCCGGCCAGGCCGCGCCAGTGGCGAGCCATTTCCAGCCATTGCGCGCGGAGCGAATCCCCTGCGCTCTCGGTCCCGCGAGCTTCACACAGTTCAGCCTGTTGGTAGCAAAAGCTTGAGGACATCATTTCGAAATCTTGGCAGGCCAAGAGAAAAACGCGTCAAACATGAATTAGTATTTTGCATGAAGGTGCAATTCTCGGATTTTGTTTTGAGAAACGCTGAATTATTAAAGTACATCATCATGTGACGTCCTGACGCAGTGCTAGGGAGTCCAGGTGGTCGGGGGACTGTAGCTCCACAGGAGTCTTGATGTCCCCGACCGAACCAGCGGCTCTCTTGCTCTACGTTGAGGACGACACATTCCTCCATGAGATCATGGAGGCGAATCTCATCGAGGCCGGCTTCGCGGTGGAGACGGTGTCCAGCGGAGGCGCTGCGATTGCCGCGCTCGAGGCCGCGCCAGTTCGATTTCGAGGGTTGGTGACCGACATCGACCTTGGCAAAGGACCGAGCGGCTGGGCTGTGGCAAGGCGTGCGCGGGAACTCCTTCCGGAAATACCCGTCGTCTATGTTAGCGGCAACGGCAGCGAATGGGGTTCACAGGGTGTCCCAGAGAGCCTGATGCTGACAAAGCCCTGCGCGTTTGCGCAGGCGGCCGTCGCGATCTCAGCCCTAGTCAATGCTGGGCGACCAGCGCACGATCCGGCAAACCGAGGCCATGCGAATGCTGTCGGTGTGCTGTCAGCGTTGAGGACCAAGTCAGCTTCAACCTGAGCGCCGAGACATTGGACCTGGCCAAAGATGCAGGCCGCAATGCTCTACGCGACCGGAGAATTCCGGGGCGGGACACCAACCAACTACCGGATCATTCAGGAGGGCGAGATCGAGGTTTATCGCTATCCGGAGCCGCCCGCCCACTGAGCGCCTTGCGCAAGCGCTGGGCCGACTTCCCACATGATCTGGACCGGAACCGAACTCTACCACGCTCAGTACGGCAACGGGATTCAGCAGATCGATATCAACACCGGACAGGTGTTGTCCAACCAGTCCCAGCCCGACGTCGTGGGGATGTCCTTCGTCGGCGGCCAGATCTGGATCACCCAATGGTCCGGACGGGAGGTGGGCATCTGGAACCCAACGACAAACGCATTTACGCCGGAGTTCAGCACGCCCTCGAACGCCGGTGGCCTGGCCTATGACCCCACTGACGGGATCATGTGGGTAGGCTTGGAAGGCGGATCGGTCGTGCCCTACACCCTCGCCGGGGTACAGTTGAACGGTGGCTTCCAGCCATTTGGCGAGATCGATGACACCATCGACGGCTTGGCGTTCCTTGGCGAGTCGGCACCCAGCAACGGCGGTGGCGGCGGCATTCCCGAGCCGTCCTCCTGGGCCCTGATGGTGCTGGGCTTCGGCGGCCTCGGGGCGGCCCTTCGTTCGCGTCGCAGAATGGCTATGGCGGTCGCCTGATCTTCGGAAGGATTCCCACGACGAGCGCCGCTGGCCGCGAGGCTGGCGGCGTTGTCGTACCTGTTGCTGACCTGGATTGCGGTCGACTTCGGTCGACCACCGCGGTTGTAAGGTTGGCGGCGGCGCACCTGTCCTTCGAAGACGTCGGCAATTCGGGCGTCAGCGGGCTGGGCGATCAGCCAGGGGTGGGGGCCGAGAGGGATGTTTCGCCAGCTTCACACGCGACCGGAATGTTGCGGCTGATGCGGCCTGATCTGGCGAGATCCGAAGCAAAGCGATGAAGGGCCATCGGGCGACCCTGCAGATTCTTGCTGATGCGGAGATGGGTGCGATGGCGGCGGCGCCAGAAGGTCGCCGAGCCGCCGAAACACGACGGCCGGACGACGCGGGACGCCGTCCGGCCTGAAGTGACACGCCCGAGGAGAGATGGGCCTAAGCGTTATAGGCGCGATCAACGGTTTTGCAAAGCGCGAACAGGGCGATCCGACAGCAGCCGCGCGTTTCGCCTGAGAGGAGAATTGTCCGCCGCCAGTCCCTCGGACGCCTGCTCCGGGTTTCGTGATGAAAACGGATGGACCTCGACGAGTCCTGCTCGCCTTTGCCCAGTAATCGAAGCGCGGAACCGGTCCGTCGCCCAATAGACTTGCTGGAATTGGGGCCTCAGCCCCGGCCACGATAGGGCGCCACGCCTTGATCGGGCAGCCACAGGCCCTCCGGAGGGGCCCCGCTTTGCCAGAAGACGTCTATCGGGATTCCGCCACGCGGGAACCAATAGCCGCCGATGCGCAGCCAGCGCGGCTCGGCCACCTCGACGATCCGCCGTCCGATGGCCACTGTGCAGTCTTCGTGGAACGCCCCGTGGTTGCGGAACGACGCCAGATAGAGCTTGAGCGACTTCGATTCGATCAGCCACGCGCCCGGCGCGTAGTCGATCACCAGGTGCGCGAAATCCGGCTGGCCGGTCACCGGGCAGAGCGAGGTGAACTCCGGGGCTGTGAAGCGCGCCAGATAGAGCGTGTCGGCCTGCGGATTGGCCACGCGTTCGAGCACGGCCTCATCTGGGCTCGCAAAGCCCCGAACCTCGCGACCGAGCTGGGTCAGGTGGGTCTCGTCCATGGGCGCGGCTTTAGCCGCCGCGTCGGCCGCCCGCAACCGAGACAGCCGCGGCGCTTGCCGCTATCAAACCCGCAAACCAGGGTGGAGACGATCATGGCCGGCGGTGGATTCGAGGATTTCGTGGTGGTGGTGACCGGCGCCTCGACAGGTCTGGGCCGCTCGATCGCCGTGGAGACGGCGCGTCAGGGCGCCAAGGCGGTCGTCATCAACTACGCGCGCAGCCAGGCGGAGGCGGAGGAAACCGCTCGCCTGGTGGAGGCCAAGGGCGCCCAGGCCGTGCTGGTTCAGGGCGATGTCGCCTCCGACGACGATTGCCGCGGGATCGCCGCCGCCGCCGAGCCCTTCGGCCGCATCGACGCGCTCTTCAACAACGCCGGGACCACCAAATTCGCCAACCACGCCGACCTGGACAAGGTGTCGGGACAGGACTTCCTCGATCTCTATGCGGTCAATGTCGTCGGGGCCTATCAGATGGTCCGCGCCTGCCGCGCCCTGCTTGAAGCCGCGCCGCAGCCCGGCGCGGTGGTCAACACCGCCTCCATCGCAGGCGTGATCGGCATCGGCTCCTCGGTGCCCTACGCCGCCTCCAAGGGCGCGCTCACCACCATGACCCTGTCGCTGGCCCGCGCGCTGGCCCCAAAGATCCGCGTCAACGCGGTCTGCCCGGGCTTCATCGACACGCCCTGGTTCGGCAAGGGCCTGGGCGAGGCCGCCGCCGACCGCATCCGCGCCAACGCCGCGGCCAGCACGCCCTTGAAGGTCGCCTCGACCCCGGACGACATCGCCGCCTCGGCGGTCTTTCTGGCCTCGAAGGCCTCACGCCACGTGACCGGCGAGACCCTGCTGGTCGATGGCGGCTCCCACCTGGGCTACAGCGCCCTGGTCGCCCGCTGAGTCCTCAAAAAGAGCGCTGCGGCTTTCGGAAGCGCGATGTGGAGGCCGATGGCCGCCGCCGCCCAGGCGAAATGACGCTGGTGCGCCAGAGTTACGAACCAGGACAGATGGCGGACCGGCATGTCGTGAGCCGTGTCTGCGACCGTGATGGGCGTCGACGCCAAATATAGCAGAGCGATCCGATTCTGCCCGGACGCTCGCCCTTGCGGCGCGCGGACTGCGGAAATTCATCGCCTGAGTCTCCCCGGCGTCATTACATCTCCCTTATGCCCATGGGCGCCCAAACGAATGGCGCCTTTATGCTGGGACGCCTAAACATTCATCACTGCCCAGAAGCGCGGCAATAGCCGGTTAGCGAGCGTTGATCTCGGGGGGCCGCCCGCGACGATGTCCGGGCACGGTCCGGATCCAGTCAAACTGGACAGCGCAGGCCGGGAACAAGGGGATATACGAATGAAGGCTTTCAAGATCGCCAGCCTGACGGGCGTCGCGGCGCTGTCTCTGGCCGCCGCCGGCGCCGCTCGCGCCGACGACACGCCTCCGGCCGCCGCTGCGGCTCCGGCCGCGCCCGCCGGGCCGATGGCCCTGGCCTCGCCGTCGATGTCCGCTTCGTTGTCGTCGAACGCCGACCCGCTTAGCGCCGACCTCGGGCCGCTCGGCAAGATCTGGGTCAGCGGCCAGGTGACGGCGTTCGGGATGGCGCAGACCGCCGCGGGGCCACCCAGCGAAAAGCGGAAGGGCGACATCAGCAATGTGCAATTCGAGGTGCAGAAGACCGACGGCGTCTTCCAGTTCTATGTCCAGGCTGGCGACTACAACATCCCCTCGCTCGGGACGCCGGTCGCCACCTCGCCCCGCTTTACCGAGGAGACCTACAAGTACGTACCGGTCGCCTATATCAAGATCGTGCCCAACGCGGCGTTCAGCTTCGAGATCGGGGAGCTGCCGACCCTGATCGGCGCGGAATACACCTTCACCTTCCAGAACCTGAACATCCTGCGGGGCCTGCTGTGGAACCAGGAGCCGGCGATCAGCCGCGGCGTCCAGGCGAACTACACCAAGGGCCCTCTGGCTGTGTCCGTCTCGGTCAATGACGGCTATTTCTCCGAGCACTACAGCACGGTGTCGGGCCTGGTGACCTACACGGCCACCATGAAGGACACGATCGCCGTCGCCGCGTCGGGCAATTTCGACAAGACCTCGCGCTCGACCTTCGTGACCCCGGTCGCGCAGAACAACGGCACGGTGTGGAACGTGATGTACACCCACACCGAAGACAAATGGATGGTCAATCCCTACATCCAGTACACCACCACGCCGAAGGACGTCTCCTTCGGCCTGCCGAGCTCGGCCTCGACCTTCGGCGCCGCCATCCTGGGCAAATACTCCCTCACCTCGATGTTCAATGTGGCCGGCCGCGTGGAGTACATCTCCTCGTCGGGTTCGGACGTGAGCCTGCTCTACGGGCCCAAGAGCGACGCCTGGTCGTTCACCCTGACCCCGACCGTCCAGTTCAAGACCTACTTCGTGCGCGCCGAACTGGCCTATGTGAAGGTCGACGGCGGCGCCAAAGGCGCCCTGTTCGGGGCCTTCGCCAACAAGGACGAACAATCCCGCGCCTTGATTGAGACCGGCGTCCTGTTCTAGGGCATTCGCGCCTCTGGAGGCTTTCCGGAGAGCCGTCGCCCTCGCGGGCGGCGGCTTTTCCATTGCGTCAGAGATCGCTGCTTTCTAAGGTCGCGCGCTTGGCGGATGCGCATAGAATGTGCGCGGCTTGCAACAACCCACGCAGTAACACTTTATCCCGCCACTTTCGGTAGACGGTCGCGCACCCGGGGCTATGTTGACGATTCGAAGAGCTAACGGAGCGCGGCGCATGGAGCGGATGGCTTTTCGAGCCCAGACCATCGTCGCCGACGTGATCCTGGCCGCCATCGCCTTCACGCTCGCCTATTCCATTGCCTCCTCCGCATCGCCGTCGCTGGACCTCGTCACCAGCCTGCCGTCGCTGAACCTCGTGCAGTTGACCGTGCTCTACGCCGCGCTGGCCGGCGGCTTCAGCATGCTGTTCCGCCGCGAGCTGTCGCCCTGGCGCTACGCCTCGATCCCCGACGCGCTGGTGCTGGCCCGCGTCGCGGTCCTGACGATCGGCGTCTTCCTGATCTGGGTCTTCATCATCGACCGCGGCCGCGGCCTGCCGCGCTCGACCCTGCTGCTGGCGCCGATGTTCCAGATGGTGGGCTCCATGGGCGTGCGCATCCTGCGCCGCGCCCTGCACGAGCACGCGCTCGACAGCTTCTCACCGCTGAAGACCGTGGCCGACCGGATCACCCAGTCGCCCTCGCTCCTGCTCATCGGCCCGCCGTCCCTGGCCGACAGCTACCTGCGCGACATGGCCCGCAGCCACGACCGCACCTACACGCCCGTCGGCATCGTCGGTCCCGACCCGCGCGACGTCGGCCAGCAGGTGCGCGGCGTCTGTGTCATCGAGAGCCTCGAAAACCTCGACGAGGCCCTGGCCGATCTTCGCCGCTGGAACCGCTACCCGCGCGCCATCCTCTTCCTGGAGGAGCCGGGCCGCCTGAAGGGGCTCACCGCTGACCAGCTCGGCCGGCTGAAGACCGACGGCATCCGCCTGCTGCGCCTGCCCTCCATCGTCGAGCTCGCCCAGCACGACGGCGTCACCCTGCTGCCGATGCGCGACATCAACATCGAGGAGCTCTTGGCCCGCGAGCCCATCGAGCTCGACCGCGACGCCATCGGCGCCCTGATCCGGGGCCGTCGCGTCTTGGTCACCGGGGCCGGCGGCTCGATCGGCGCCGAGCTCTGCCGCCAGGTCGCCGCCTTCCATTGCGGCCACCTGACCATGCTCGACTTTTCCGAGACCTCGCTGTTCGAGATCGACCGGGAGATGAGCGAAACCCACCCGCATATGTCGCGTCAGGCGGTGCTCTGCGACGTCCGCAACGCCTCGCGGGTCACCCAGTCCTTCACCTCCGAAAAGCCCGACCTGGTGTTCCACGCCGCGGCGCTCAAGCACGTCTCGATGGTGGAACAGCACCCTTGCGAGGGCGTGCTGACCAATGTCATCGGCACCTGGAACGTGGCCGAGGCCTCCAAGGCCAGCGGCGCGGGCCAGATGGTGCTGATCTCCACCGACAAGGCCGTGGACCCGACCAATGTTATGGGCGCGACCAAGCGCCTGGCCGAGAGCGTCATCCAGTCCCAGCAGAACGCCGGCCAGGGCGCGCGTTTCTCCGCCGTGCGCTTCGGCAACGTCCTGGGCTCCGGCGGCTCGGTGGTGCCGATCTTCAAGTCGCAGATCGAGCGCGGCGGACCTGTCACCGTGACCCACCCGGACATGGAACGCTTCTTCATGACCATTCCGGAGGCCAGCCAGCTGGTGCTGCACGCCACTGCCACCTGCGCCGAGGGCGAAGGCCGCGAGGCGCGCCTGTTCCTCCTGGAAATGGGCGAGCCGGTGCGGATCATGGACCTGGCCCGCCAGATGATCGCGCTTTCCGGCCGCACGCCCGGCAAGGAGATCGAGATCGAGATCACCGGCCTGCGCCCCGGCGAGAAACTGACCGAAGCCCTCCTGGACGAGACCGAGCGCTCGCTGCCGTGCGCCCACAAGGTGCTGGAGGTGGTCTCCAACTCACCGGTGCGCATCTCGACGGCCCACCTGGAAGAGATCGAGATCCTGGCAGAGCGCGGCGATGTCGCCGCCGTGCGTCGTGCGCTCTTCGACCTGGTCGCCCAGATCCGCGGCGAACGCCCAGGCGCAACGCCTGCGCTGCGCGTGGTCGCCAACGGCTGAAGCCGGGCGGCTTTCCTTCGAAACGTCGGCGTCAGCTTCTCTTCAAGGCGCGCGCGAGCCGACGCTCGATCGCGGCAGCCAGCTTGTCGCGCACGTCCTCAAACAGCTTCGCCGGCAGCTTGCCGTAAGCGGCGGAAGCGGTGTCCCCGGGCGTACGCGGGCGAAGATCGGGGACCGGCCAAACGAAGCGGTTCGCTTCGGGGACGATGATCCAGGACCGTTCATCGTCGAGACCCAGACGACGCTTGGTTCCGACTAGACTGCGGAAATATATCATAAAAACAGTCTGTTACAAGCTATCAGAAAAACGTATGTGTCCAAAAGTGTGTGCAACAACCCCTTTGGACAGGCGCGTTTTGGGGACCGGGCATGCAGTGCTTTGCGGCCGCCGTCGGAATCTCAAGGGTGACTGGCCGGCGCTCCGAGCGGGCAGTTTGGTAGGCTCGGCAGGTCGCGTTTGGGGGGCGCTAATGCGGCCTAAAGGCGATCACCGGGATTGCGCCGATGATTGTTCGATCGTGTAGCCAAGCGCACGGTATCCGGCCCGTCGCTTCGCCGTCATGTGCGCGAGCATGGGCACCATCTCGTCGGCGTAGTCGACGACCAGAACCTCGGCCTTGCCATCGCGCTGTCTATGAAGCCGGCCCACATATTGCGCCAGCGTGCCTTTCCAGGAAAAGGCATGGTCAGGAACAGCGTGTCGAGCCGAGAATCATCGAAGCCTTCCCCGATATAGCGGCCGGTCGCTAGAATGAGCCGCTCCTGATCGTCCGCGACTTGCAGCGTTGCCTCCGACGCCTTGCGCTCGGCGGCTGACATCGCGCCGCGCAGGACGACGAGATTCCTGACGAAGCGCGAGAAGCGCTGCTGAAGGTAATCCAGGTGGTCCCGGCGCTCAGTCAGCACGATGGGGGAGCGCTTGGCCTCTAGGGCCTTCAGCACATCGTCGAAAATCAGATCGTTGCGGGCTTGGTCCTGCGCGAGCGCGGCATACACCGCGGGCATGGGCTGGCGGTCCAGTCCGGCCAAGGCTGGCGGCAACTGGAATTTCGTCGGTTTGATCGAGACACGATGGATGACGCCTCGCTCGGCCGCTTGGGCCCGCGCGCTGACCCTGTGCCGGACAGGCCCGCACTGCATGAAGATGATGGGGTGATGGCCGTCCTTGCGCGCCACGGTCGCGGACAATCCGAGCACGTACTGCGCCTTCGCCCGCCTGGCGACCAATTCAAAACTGGATGCGGAGAGGTGATGGCATTCGTCGACAACGAGATGACCGTAGTCCGCGACAAGGTCGGACACCTCGCCACGACGCACCAGGCTCTGTATTAGCGCGACATCGACGACGCCGGTCGGTTTCCGGCGCCCCCCGCCAATGGCGCCGATATCCTTTGCCTCGATCGACAGGAAAGCTTTGAGGCGCTCGCTCCATTGGGCGAGAAGCTCGCGGCGGTGGACGAGAACCAGCGTGTTTCGCGCGCGTCTGGCGATCAGAGCGGCGGCAACAACGGTCTTGCCGAAAGCGG
>NZ_SSMZ01000173.1 GCF_004799395.1 Phenylobacterium sp. | reverse complement strand
TGGGCCGGCACCGTCCATATTCACGCCAACGCCAAGACCGGCGCGCACCACCATGGGCCGCTGGAGAGCGTGATCTATGTGGTCAGCGGCCGGGCGCGGATGCGCTGGGGCGAGGCGCTGGAGTTCACCGCCGAGGCGGGGCCCGGCGACTTCATCTATGTGCCGCCCTTCGTGCCGCACCAGGAGATCAACGCCTCATCGGACGAGCCGCTCTCCTGCGTGCTGGTGCGCAGCGACAGCGAGGCCGTGGTCGTGAACCTGGAGATCGAGCCGGCCGAGAAGCCCGAAGGCGTCGCCTGGGTCGACCCGATCCACAAACATCCCTGATCCGTCGGTCCTGAACTTGCGCTGGCGCCGGGCCGCGGCGGCTGGCTAGTCTGGTCACGCGGGCGCCGAGGCGCCCGTTTTCACGACAATCGAACCTTGGAGCGGCCGCCATGCTGACGTCAGCGCGCTTGCAGACTCTCGTCTGGACCTCCGACACCGCGCGAGCGGGCGCCTTCTACGGCGGGGTGCTGGGGCTCACACGGACCGGGACCTCGTTCGGCGCGCTCGTCTATGAGGTGGGCGACGGCGAGCTGCGGGTCTCGCCCGTGCCGTCCACGGCGCCGTCCGAGCACGCCGTCCTGGGGTTCGCCGTGGAAGACGTGGGCGCGGTGGCGGAGGCTCTGGCGGCCGCCAGCGTCGCGCTTGAGCGCTTCCCGGGCTTCGATCACGACCCGCGCGGCGTTTGGCGCGCGCCGGACGGCACGCAGGTGGCCTGGGTCCGCGATCCGGACGGCAACCTGCTGTCGGTGGTCCAGTACGCCTGACGCCGCTCCAAAGGCGCGCCAGCGGAGCCGGAAACCCTAAACTTCACGGCCCGCAAAGGCTGGCGCCGACGCCGGTCACCGCGCCGCTGGCGGCGCTCTACGATCTGCGGACCCGCCAGGTGGTCTGGCAGACCGAGGCGACGGCGGCCCATTTCAGAAACGGGGTCGACAGGGCGGCAAGCCCCGATGGACGCTTTGCGGTGATGGGCTCGCCGCCCACGGTGAAGGACGGCGATCCCCGCGTGGCCCTGGCCTCGCTGGCGGACGGCAATGTGCTGCAGACGTTTCCCGGCCCCCGGAACAGCCCCTGCCACGCCGGCGCCGCCGACAGCCGCAGCTTCTGGCTGAGCGGCGGGAGCCTGTTTGCGGTCTATCGCCTGACGCCCTGACCCGCGGGGCCCCCGCAGGGCGAGGACTCCGCGGGCCAGGACGGCGGGCTTCAATCTCAGCTTTCGGATCGCAGCGTCATCGCGCCGATGCCCGCGGCGACATCCAGGCCGGTCGTGCCTTCGACGCTGATGGGCTGCAGGGCGATGCTCCTGTCGAGCCCGCCGATCAGGGCGTTCGCACCGACCCCGACGCCCGCCGTCGCGCTGGCGGTCCCGCCGGCGTAGTGGCCTGAAAGCGCGCCATGCGCCGTGTCGCTGTGCGGGGCGATGACGGCCCAGACCAGGGCGCCGGAGTGCTGGTAGCCGATGTCCACGCCGATCTTGGTCATATTGCCCTCGTAGCGCTCGACCCGGTCGCCGCTCGAGAAGGTGCAGCTCAGCGCGCGGGTCGAGCCGAGGATCAGCCCCCATCCGCCGCGCTCGTTGCACGACAGGGTGCCGATTTTGACGCCGCCGGACTCCGCTTGCGCAGGAACCGCCAGGCCGAACGCGCCGATGAGAGCGGCGCACGCAAAAAGCTTGTTCATCACTCTTACTCCAAAGCCATCATCGGCAAGATTGCCGCGACTGTGGGCCCCTCCAGGCCCGCAGATAAGGCCCCGGCCCGGCGGGTTGTTCCCCGAAACCGAACCTGAACAGCGCCGCGCCGCCACCCGCTCAGGGTCACAGCGCGGCGACCCTGTCAGGACTGGATGAAGGCCAGCAGGTCGGCGTTGATGATCGCGGCCTCGGTGGTCGGCATGCCGTGCGGGAAGCCCTTGTAGGTCTTCAGCGTCCCGTTCTTCACCAGCTTCGCCGAAAGCGGTCCGGAATCGGCATAGGGCACGATCTGGTCGTCGTCGCCGTGCATCACCAGCACGGGGATGTTGATCTTCTTCAGGTCCTCGGTGAAGTCGGTCTGGGAGAAGGCGACGATACCGTCGTAGTGCGCCTTGGCGCCGCCCATCATTCCCTGGCGCCACCAGTTGGCGATCATGCCCTCCGAGACCTTCGCGCCCGGCCGGTTGAAGCCGTAGAACGGGCCCGACGGCAGGTCGCGGTAGAACTGGGTGCGGTTGGTGGCGACCTGTTCCTGCAGGCCGTCGAAGACTTCCTTGGGCAGGCCGCCGGGGTTGGTTTCGGTCTTGACCATGATCGGCGGCACCGAACTGATCAGCACCGCCTTCTTCGCGCGGGCCTCGCCATGGCGGGCGAGGTAGTGGGCGACCTCGCCGCCGCCCGTCGAGTGGCCCACGTGCACGGCGTCCTTGAGGTCGAGGTGCTCGACCACGGCGGCAAGATCGTCAGCGTAGTGGTCCATGTCATGGCCGTCGGCGACTTGGCTGGAACGCCCGTGGCCGCGGCGGTCGTGGGCGACGACGCGATAGCCCTTCAGCAGGAAGAACATCATCTGGCTGTCCCAGTCGTCGGCGCTGAGCGGCCAGCCATGGCTGAACACGATGGGCTGGCCTGAGCCCCAGTCCTTGTAGAAGATCTGGACGCCGTCCTTGGTGGTGATCGTGGGCATGTGGGGGCTCCTTGGCTGGGCCCGGGCGCCACCAGTGAAGGAAGTTCGTGACGGCTGCGACCGTGGCGCGGCGGAGTCTAAACCATGACCGTGCGCGGGGCATCGGGAATGACGACGCCTCGCTCAGGCGTCGCCCTGTCCTAAGACTTGCCCAGGTACTGGTCGAACCAGCCGAGGATACGCTTCTTTAGGTCTTCCTTGTGCTCGGCCTCGCGGATGCCGTGACCCTCGCCGGCGTAGATCACCAGGGAGTTGGCGACGCCCACGGCGTCGAGGCCGGCGTGGAACTGCAGCGACTGGTCGGCCGGGCATTCCACGTCGCGCTCGCCCACGTAGATGAAGGTCGGGGTCTTGGCGGCGCCGATGTAGCGGATCGGCGAGAACTTGTCGTAGGCGGCCGGGTCCTTGTAGGCGGACGTGCCGAAGAACGGGACCATCCACTGATTGATGCCGTTCTCGCCGTAGTAGCTGACCCAGTCGGCGATGCCGGCGCCGGCCACCGCGGCCTTGAAGCGGTTGGAGTGGGTCACGGTCCACATCGTCATGTAGCCGCCGTAGGAGTGGCCGTAGACGCCCAGCCGCTTGTCGTCGACGGGCGCGACCTTCTCCACCGCATCGACGCCCGCCAGGATGTCGCGCAGGTCGCCGCCGCCGAAGTCCTTCACATTGGCCTTGGTGAAGGCCTCGCCCTGCCCGAAGGAGCCGCGGGGGTTGGCCTGGAAGACGAAGAAGCCGTGCTGCACCAGGTCATTGGTCGTGCCCTTCCACATGTAGGTGGGCTGCACCGCCGAACTCGGGCCCCCGTGGACCAGCACGACCATGGGATAGGTCTTGCCCGGCTCCAGGTTGGCAGGGCCGGTCAGCCAGCCCTGCACGTCGTAGCCCTCGTTCTTCCAGGTGATCGACCGCGCGCTGACCTGGGCGGTCACGGCGTCGTTGTCGTGAGTGATCTGGCGGGGCGTCGAGACCGGACCGGCGTTGACGAAGGGCGCGGTTGTGAAGTCCTCCACCACCCCGGCGACGACCTTGCCGTCGGCGCTCAGCGAGACCTTGCCCTCGCCGGCCGAGAAGGTGGCCGGCGCGGTGAGCAGGGTGCGTGTCGCGCCGTTCGCCGGATCGACGTTCAGGACCGCGTTGTGGTCGCCGACGATGGCGGTGGCGAAGAGCGTGGACCCGCGCCACGCGAGGGAGGTGAAGCTGCCCTTGAAGCCGGGGGTCTTGTCGACCGCCTTGCCGCCGGCGAAGGGCGCCAGATAGACGTCGCCGCCGGTGGGGCCGAAGTCGGAATGCAGGCCGCCGATGAAGGTCACCGACTTGCCGTCCGGCGTGACCTTCGGCCATTTCATCTGCACGCCGGGGTCGGCGATCACGCGGAAGGAGCCGTCGACGCCGACGGCCGCCAGCTTGGCGATCCACCAGTTGTTGTCGCCGTCGCCCTTGGCCGCGGTGACCGCGAAGGCCTTGCCGTCGGGCGTCCAGTCGTATTCGTAGACGAAGGTGTCGGCGGGCGAGAGGAACTTCAAGGGGCCGCCCGAGGCCGGCAGGATGGCCACGCGCTGCTCGTCGGTGGCGCCGCCGATCTCGCCCACGATGGGCGCGCCGGCCTGCGTCGCGCCGGTCTGCTTGCGCGGCCGGTCGGTGGCCAGCACGGCGAGCGTCTGGCCGTCGGGCGACCAGCGGGGATCTTCCAGTAGGCCCGCGAAGCTCAAGGCCACGTCGAGCTTGCCGGCGCGGACGATCTCCAGGGCCGCGGTCTTGGCCTTGCGGTCGCTGGACACGAAGACCAGGGCCTGACCGTCAGGCGACCAAGCGGCGCCGGAGTAGAAGCAGCTCTTGCAGGGATCGTACTGCGCCACGATCGCGCCGTCGGCGCGGTTGCGGATCACCACCACCGGATGCGGCTCGACTTCGGACGAGAAGGGATCGTCGGATTCGATGGCGGCGATCAGGTCGCCCTTCGGCGAGATCACCAGGTCATGATACTGGTGGACGTGATCCGGAGGCACAGGCGCGCCCGCCAGCGCCAGAGCCAACATCAATCCCGGCATTCCGTACTCCCCCTAAGTCAACTGCAGGGTTTGGCTATGGGATTAGGCAGGCGTCGGCAAGGGATCAGAGCATGGCGGCGATCCGTTCGGCGTCGTGCCGTGTCGCGGGATTGTAGACCAGGAGGCTCAGGTCGGTTCGGCCGTCGACCGCGAAGGTCGAGTATTCGAAGGCCAGCTGGCCCAGCACCGGGTGGCGAATGTGTTTGACCGTCTCTCCGTGCGGCATGGAGGGCAGCTTGCCGTCGCGCCACATGCTGCGGAATTCGGGGCTGAGGCGCGCGAGTTCCTCGACCAGGGGCTCGATGTCGGCCGCGGCGCCGGCGCGGGCCGAATCCAGGCGGAAGGCGCCCAGCACGAACCGCGCGACGCCCTGCCAGTCGTAGTGCGCCGCCCGGGCGCGCGGGTCGAGGAACAGGAAGCGGAGCATGTTGCGCTGCTCGGGCGGCATCGCGCCGAAGTCAGCGAATATCACGGTGGATGCCAGGTTCCAGGCCAGAACGTCCCAGGTCGCGGTGCGGATCAGGGCGGGCGTTGGGTCGAGCGCGTCCAGCACCCGCTGCAGACGCGGCGTCACGCCCTCGTTCTTGCGGTAGCGCGCCTCCGGCGGACGGCCGAGGCCCAGGAGGAACAGGTGTTCGCGCTCCACGTCGGTCAGCATCAGGGCCCGGGCGATCCGGTCCAGCACGTCCGCCGAGGGCGCGCCGCCTCGGCCCTGCTCCAGCCAAGTGTACCAGGTGGGGCTGATGTTGGCGCGCTGAGCCACCTCCTCGCGGCGCAGGCCGGGCGTGCGGCGACGATCGGCGGGGAAGCCGAAGGCCGCCGGGTCCATCCGGGTGCGCCGATCCTTAAGATAGGTCCCGAACGGATTCTCGGGCGCCCGCAGCTCGCTCATCCTGTTAGGCCTTTTACTATGATAAGGTCACTACTTTACCAGGATATTCCTGAGGAGGATGATTGTCGTCAGGCTTTGCGGAGATTTCGACCATGCGTGTTTTCCTG
Source organism: Phenylobacterium sp. (assembly GCF_004799395.1). Taxonomy (GTDB): domain Bacteria; phylum Pseudomonadota; class Alphaproteobacteria; order Caulobacterales; family Caulobacteraceae; genus Phenylobacterium. Next base: position 28,821 of record NZ_SSMZ01000173.1, on the reverse strand, counting down.
ACCGGCGCCAGCGGCTTCATCGGCTCGGCGGTTATCGAGGAGCTTAAGGCCGCGGGCCATGAGGTGCTCGGACTGGCGCGCAATGATGCGAACGCGGCGAAGCTGGAGGCGGCCGGCGTGGCCGTCCATCGCGGCGATCTCGCCGAGCCGGAAACCCTGGCCGCCGGCGCTGCGGCCTGCGACGGCGCCATCCACTGCGCCTTCATCCACGACTTCAGCCAGTACGTGGAAAACATAGCCATCGACCGGCGTGCGGTGGAGGCGATGCTGCCGGCGATGGAAGGTTCGGGCAAACCGTTCATCCTCACCTCCGGCACGCTGATGGCCGAGGCCGAGCGTGAGGTGACCGAGGAGGACGGCGCAGCGAAAGACGGTCTGGGCGCCATGCGCGGCGCCACCGAACTGTTGGTCGAGGACTACGCCCAGCGCGGCGTACGCGCGATGATCGTGCGCCTGCCCCAGGTTCACGACACGAAGAAGCAGGGTCTCGTCACCCTTGCCATCCAGGTGGCGCGCGAGAAGGGCGTCTCGGCCTATGTCGGCGACGGCGCCAACCGCTGGGCCGCGGCGCACGTGAGCGACGTCGCCCGCTGCTACCGTCTTGCTCTCGAGAAGGGACAGGCCGGCGCGCGATATCACGCCGTCGGCGAGGCAGGCGTTCCGATGCGCGACGTCGCCGAGGCGATCGGCCGGCGCCTCGACCTGCCGGTCGTCTCCATCACGCCCGAGGAAGCGCCCGGCCACTTCGGTTTCCTGGGGATGTTCGCCAGCCGCGACGCCCCGACCTCCAGCCGCCTGACGCGCGAGCGGCTGGGCTGGACCCCGACCGGCGCCAGCCTGGTCGAGGACATCGAGAACCTCGAACTCGACCCGGCCTGAACCGGAGGCGGCGGGCGACGTCAGGCCTTGAGCGAGAGGAACCCCGCCGCCATGAACTTGGCGATGCGCTGCTTGACCGCCCCGAAGTCGTCGGAGTGGCATAGCCCGCCCGACAGCCGGTCGATCCGGCCGGTGCGGGCCAGGGTGTTCATCAGGGCGCCGGTCACGAAGTGATAGCCCCAGAAGATGTCCTCGTCCGCATAGTCGGGGAGCGCCTTCTTCAGGATGCTGACCAGCTTCAGCACGACCGGGTCGAAGTACACGTCCATCAGCTCCGCGCCCTCCCGGGTGTTGCTGACCCGCGCGCCCAGGGCGGCGTAGTTCATCCAGCCCTCTCCGCCCTCGAGGTAGAGATCCAGATCGGTGTCGAGGAAGGCGTGCAGCGCGCCTTCGACCGTGGGGCGGTCGCCGACCTGCGCCTCATATTGCTCGAGCGCCGCCATCCGTCGGCCGCTGGTGACGCCGGCGCGCCGGGCGAACACCGCCTCGAACAGCTGCCGCTTGTCGGTGAAATAGTAGTGCATGAGCGTGGTGTGGACGCCGACCCGGTGGGCCACGTCGCGCAGGGTGACGCCGTGCAGGCCGTTCCGCGAAAACAGGTACTCGGCGGCGTCCATGATCTGTTCCAGGGACTCAGCCCGCTGCTCCGCCTTGCTGCGGCGCACGCGCTTTACTGATGAGCCTTCCGACATCAGAGCGAACTAAAGCTCCCCGGGCAGGATCGGCCAGGTCATTTGGGCCAAGGAAGCGATCCCCCTACGTCAAGCTTGCCGTTCCCGTACTCGGCTCGCCGTCTGTTCTTGTCAATCTTGCCGGCGCCCGCCAGCGGCATCGGCGCGATGCGCACGATCCGACCGCAAATCCCCCGTTCAGCGGCCTTGCTGCACAGCGTTGCGGGCAAGGTTTGGGCATCGAGCGGCCGGTAGCGCTGCGGCTCGACGACGAGGACCTTGTCGACCGAGAGGGCGGAGGACTGCATGGGTGACGCTGCGTTCAGAGCGCTTGCAAAAAGGTGGGCGCCGTCCCGGATACCGGAGCGGCGGCCCATGGGGAGGAACAATCAGAAGGTCTTGAGCAGCCGGATGCCGAACTGCCGCGGCGGGCCCGCGATGCGGATCGGCGACACCACGGCGGCGACGTATTTGTCGTCCGACAGGTTGGAGCCATAGAGTGTGGCGGTGATATCGCCGTGCTGCCAGGCCAGCGACGCACCCAAAATATCGCGGGCGGTCAGGTAGTCGCCCGCCGCGCGGTTGTCGAACAACGTCGCCCACTGGTCGGAGATGTGGCTGTAGCTCACCGCCGGCGTGAGCGTGTCCTGGTCCGCCAGGTGGAAGACGTACTGGCTGTAGACGTTGAAGGTGAAGTCCGGCGCATAGGTCTGCGGCTTGCCGGCGAGGTTGATGCAGGCGGCCGTGGCCGGGCCGGTGGTCGGGTTGCAGGTCCCGGCGGCCGGCAGGCGCGGGTCCTCGGTGTAAAAGGTGCCGAGTTCGCTGTGCTCGAGGCCCAGGCCGACGTTGAACGAGAAATCGCCGAACACCGCTTGGGCCGAAGCTTCCACGCCATAGAGCTTGGTCGGATTGGGGACGTTCTGCTCGGTCACCTGGGTGGGTGCGCTGGGGATCGGCAGGCTCACCTGGAAGTGCTCGAAGCTGTTGTAGTAGACGCCGAGCTGGGTGCGCAGGTGGTTGTCGAGCAGGGTCGACTTCCAGCCCAGCTCATAGTCGGTGACGTACTCCTGGCCGAAGGGCGCAGGCACCCCGCCGCCGGCGAAGTAGAGCGCGGTATTGAGGCCGCCGGGCTTCGCGCCGCTGGCCACGAAGGCGTAGAGGAAGTTGTCGGCGTTGACGTTCCAGTTCAGCGCCACCTTCCCGGTGACGTTGTTGCCTTCCTCGGTCTGGTTCTGCGGGAAGTTGAGGCCGAATTCCGGGACCGTGAAGAAGGCGCGGTTGGTGGTGCTCCACTTGGAGTAGCGCGCGCCCACCTGCAGCTGCAGGCCGTTGTCCCAGTTCCAGCTGGCCTGGCCGAAGACCGCAGCGGTGTAGGTCGGGTTGACGCCGTTCAGGTCCTCGTCGACCACGCCCGGCGGCACCCCGATGTCGAACAGGCCCACCGGGAAGTCATAGCGGTTGTTCTGATAGTAGGCGCCCAGCACCCAGCCAAACGGGCCCTTGTCGGGCGAGATGATGTTGAACTCTTGTGACCAGATGCGCTCGTTCACCGCCTCGGCGATGATGTAGTTGGGCGCGGCCGCGGCCGTGCCGTCGATGTCGCCGGTCCAGGCGGTGCGGCCCTGCTGGTAGCCGCTGATCGACCGCAGATCGATGCCGTTGTCCAGGGTGTAGTCGACCTTCACGATCGAGCGGACGAACTGGTCGGTGGCGTAGGTCTTGTAGTTGTTGGCGAAGGTGAAGAGCGAGCTGGTCCCCGGCGTGGTCAGCGAATCTCCGAAGTAGCCGCCGTTGTCCAGGTAGTTGTAGTCGGTCTTCCACAGCACCTTCAGCTTGTCGGTCGGCGTCCAGAGCAGCGAGAAGCGCGCGCTGCCCCACTTCAAGCCGGGGTCGCCCGTCCAGGGGCCGCTGATGTGGTAGAAGCTGTTCCGCTCCTCGGTGTTGAACGCCACGCGCGCGGCCAGGGTGTCGCTGATCGGCAGGTTCACCGCGCCCTGCAGGCCCCAGTCGCCATAGTTGCCCGCCTGGGCCTGGATGTAGCCGGTGTAGCCGCCGTTGATCTTCGGATCGACGGTGTTGACGATCACCGCCCCGCCGGTGGCGTTCTGGCCTGAGAAGGTGCCCTGCGGACCGCGCAGGATCTCGACGCCGGCGATGTCGTAGTACGGCTCCTCCTGGAAGTAGCCGGGGAAGGTCGCCACCCCATCGCGATAGGTGACGACGCCGGTGCCGGTCTGGCTGTTGTGCTCGCCCTTGCCGATGCCGCGGATGTCGAAGTCGTTGCCCTGGCCGAAGTTGTTCACGGTCAGCGAGGGGCTGATGAATTGCAGCTGGTCGACGGTGACGATGCCCTGCTTCTGCAGGTCCTTGCCGGTCAAGACGGTCGCCGCGATCGCGGTCTGCTGCAGGTTCTCGTTGCGCCGCTCGGCGGTGACGATCAGCTCCTGAACGGTCGCGCCGGAGGTGTCCCTCGACGCTGACGCCGTCGTCTGCGCGCTCGCGACGCCGCTCCAGGCCAATGCCAGCGCAGACGCGCTCAGCCACAGCGTGTGGATTTTCATGGTCACTCCCCGGCTTCGTTTCCTCGGCGCTCTTTGGCGCGTGAGGAGGAAGCTGAAGGACGCTCGCTATGCTGTCAATACTGACTAAGCCGTCAGTGAATATCATGCGGCAAAGGCGCCACACGCGGCCGCGCGGGAGGCGGGAGGCTGGAGTTTGGAAGCTGTGGCGATGACGCCCGAGCTCACGCGGACGTGCAAAGCCCCTCCCCGCGAACGGGGAGGGGCTGCGGGTTCGTTTAGGCCGCGTCGACCAGCACGACCTCGGCGTCCTGCAGGGCGGTGACGCGCAGGGCCGACTCGCCGGTGATCGCGGCGCCGTCGCGGGGGTCCAGCCGCACGCCGTTGACCTCCACCGCGCCCTCGGTGGCCACCAGGTAGGCGTGGCGGCTGGGGTCGAGGGCGTAGTCGGCGGTCTCGCCAGCCCTGATGGTGGCGCCGGCCACGCGCGCGGAGGTGCGGATCGGCAGCGCGTCCTCATCGCCCGGCAGGCCGGAGGCGAGCGTCACGAACTTGCCGGCGCGGTCGGACTTCGGGAACGGCCGCGCGCCCCACGACGGCGGGCCGCCCGCGCGGTCGGGCTCGATCCAGATCTGGAACAGCCGGGTGAGCTCGCTCTCCAGATTGTATTCGGCGTGGCGCACGCCCGTGCCGGCGCTCATCACCTGCACGTCGCCCGGACCGGTGCGGCCCTCGTTGCCCATGGAGTCCTTGTGGGTGATCGCGCCCTCGCGGACGTAGGTGATGATCTCCATGTCCGAGTGGGGGTGCGGCGGGAAGCCGGATTGCGGGGCGATCTCGTCGTCGTTCCAGACGCGCAGCGCGCCCCAGCCCATCCGCTTGGGATCGTAGTAGTTGGCGAACGAGAAGTGGTGCTTGGCCTTCAGCCAGCCGTGGTCGGCGCCGCCGAGGCTCTCAAAGGTGCGTTTCTCAATCATGGTGTTGGTCCTCTTTCGAGGGGGAAGATAAGCTTCCGGATTGGACGGTAAATGGGCCGACGGGCAGAAGATTGTTTCCGGAATTTCCATAATCACTCAGGGGGAACGGGCGATGCGATTTGGGGGACTGCTGGGGATCGCTGCGGCGGCGCTCACGGCCGGCGCCGCGAAGCCGCATCCGGACTGGCGGCCGCTGGACCTGGCTGAGACCCTGGTGATCGAGACCTCCAAGGGCCGCATCGTGGTGGAGATGGAGCCGACCCTGGCGCCCAAGGCGGTGGAGCGGGTCAAGACGCTGGCGCGCGAAGGCGTCTACGACGGCCTGCTGTTCCACCGGGTGATCGAGGGCTTCGTCGACCAGACCGGCAATCCCAACAACCACGACGGCGGGACCTCGACCCACCCCGACCTGCCGGCCGAGTTCAGCGCGCGGCTGCCGGCGGACGTGGCGATGACCACGGTTGTCGAGCGTTCCGACGGCATCGAGGGCTTCGTGGGCGTGGTCCCGGTGGCCGGGGCCTCGCGGAAGGAGCAGGCGCTGGGGAGCGACCGCCGGCCACGGGTCTGGGGCGCCTATTGCGACGGCGTGGCCGGCATGGGCCGCCAGGCGGGAATCGACACCGCCAACAGCGAGATCTTCTTCATGCGCGCGCCGGCCCGGCGGCTGGATCACGACTATGCGGTCTGGGGCCGGGTGGTGCAGGGGCTGGAGGTGGTGCGCGCCATCAAGGTCGGCGAGCCGCCCGCCGATCCGGACAAGATGATCCGCGTGCGCCTGGCCGCCGACCTGCCCCAAACGGAGCGGCCGAAGCTGCAGGTTACCGACACCGCCGGCCCGGCGTTCAAGGCCCGCGCGGCCGAGGCGAAGGTCCGGTTGGGCGCGGCGTTCAGCGTCTGCGACCTGAGGATCGAGGTGCGACAACCATAACGTGCGACATCAGGGCGCAGGGTTGCGGCGCCCGAGCGCCTTGGGTCTCTTAACAGTTGCGGCCTTATCGCAGCGGTTGCACCGCGTGGGACCCCATGAAGTTCGAAGTCATCGAGGACATTGGCGCCTGGATCGTGCGCCGAGACGGCGTCGAGATCGCGCGTTTCGGCGATCAGGAAGCGGCCCTGGCGGACATCGCCGCGCGTCTGCGCGCCTGCTCCAACGCCGCGTTCAGCTATTCGCTGGCCGTCCGCTACCTGGCGCGCGCCTGAAGAAGGGTCGGCCACGCTGGCAGCCAAGCATGGCAGGCGCCAACACTGCGTCGGCTACCTGACGCACGTGTAGGATTTACTTAACCAACTTGAATTTTTGCTTTGGGGGACCGGCTGAACGGGGGCAAGCTCGACCGCAGACGATGGAAGGTCCGCTTCCACGCTTCGAGTTGGTGATGGCCTACTTCTGCTACATCCACCGGCAGACCGGCGGCGTGCCGCATTTCGAGGTGCTGCCCGAAACCTCGCAGGGCCATGCGATCGACACCGCAGCCCGGCTGCTGGCGCAGCGCGCCGACGCCGTGCGCGCCGAGGTGTGGGAAGATGAGCGGCTGGTTTTCACCCTGCCGCGGGGAACCGGCGCGCCGCCGCCTCCCGTCGCAACCTGAACGGGTCAGATCCGCATTTCGAAATAGGCCGTGTCCGAGCCCGCCGAATGGCCCAGCAGGGTGATGCGGAAGCTCGCCCCGTCCTGCAGCTTCAACTCGCCCTCGCCGGCGCGGAACGCCTCGGCCGCCACTTCCGGCGTGGCGGTCAGCGAGCCGCGCAGGCGCAGCGGACCCAGGCGAAGGCTCGAGGGCTCGCCGTGAATCTGGTAGTCGACCGGTCCGGTGAAGCCGCGGCAATGGAGCTCTCCGGCGCCGAGATGCACGGGAAGCTGTTTACGCAGGCGCGCCATCGGATCTCCTTGTGGGTAGGGACTCATAACGCCCAAGGCCAAGGTTCGATCCACCGTCACCGATAGGCGCGGATGAACAGCCCCACGGTCAGGGTGACGCCGATGGCGATCACCGCCAGCCGCAGGACCTTCTCGTTGGCGCGGCGCAGCAGCCAGGCCCCGGCCAGGCCGCCGCCGATCGCGCCGACGGCCAGGACGCCGGCCTGCAGCCAGCGCACCTCGCCGGAGAACAGGAAGATCAGCACCGCGGTGCCGTTCATCACACCGGCCAGGACGTTCTTGGTGGCCGCCGCGGCGCGCACGGGAAGCTTGGCCAGGCTGAGCACGGCCAGCATGAGGAAGCCGATGCCGCCCCCGAAATAGCCGCCGTAGATGGCGATGGCGAACTGCAAAGCCATGGCCTGGGCCGGCTTCAGGGGGCGCGCCGTGGCGGGTGGCCGGCGGAAGCTGCCCCAGGCGAAAGCGCCGGTGGCGAAAAGCACGAGCCACGGCAACATGCCCTCGAAGAGGCGTGGCGGGGTCACCAGGAGCAGGATCGCGCCCACCGCGCCGCCGATCAGGCTGATGACCACCAGGGTGCGCAGCGACAGGTTGTCGGCTCCGGTGGCCAGGCTGCGGCCGGCGAAGCCGGTGGTCACCTGGCCTGGGAACAGGGCCACGGTGGAGGTGATGTTGGCCGCCCGCGCGTCCAGGCCGGAAAGGATCAGGGCGGGCAGGGTGATGAACGAACCGCCGCCGGCGAGCGCGTTTTGAGCGCCCGCCCAGACGGCCGCGGCGAGCAGCAGGAGCAGCATCCAGGGGGACGGATCGTGCAGCGCCACTCTAGCGGATCGCCAGCCAGGCGACGCCGGCCAGCACCGCGACCGGGATCAGGACGACGCCCAGGCCGGCCTGGCCGCTGGCGGTCAGGACAACCTCAACCATCATCACCAGGGCCACGACCGTGACGGTGCCGGCGTCGCCGAACAGAGTCTTCAAGAAGGCCTTCATGTGGCGGCTCCCGCGGGGCGAGGCCGGCGGATCAGGGCCATGAGGCCGAGGCCGCCGAGGGCGAAGAAGGCGGCCAGCGCGAGCAGGCTGAGGTCGCCGAGGGGCCAGGCCCGCTCGCCGGCCGCCGACTCATAGGTCCAGTAGGTCCCGAAGGCTGTGATCATCACGCCGACCACGAACTTGATGGCGTTCTCCGGCACCCGGGTCAGTGGCGCGCGGACCACCAGGCCGGCGGCGAGCACGACGACCAGGGCTGCAAGCGCGCCGGCTCCGCTGCTGATCCAGGCGCGACCGTGCAGACCGAAGGCCGCGACGATCAGCCAGACCTCCAGACCTTCGAGCAGCACGCCCTTGAAGGCGATCAGCCAGCCGGCGGCGAAGTCGCCACGGCTGAGTTCGGCCTGGGTCTCGGCGAAGGTCTCGGCTTCGTCGTGCAAGGCTTTCAGGCCCGCCCCTCGCGCCACGGCCTTGGCCAGCCAGCGCACGCCGAACAGCAGCAGGAAGACGCCGATCGCCAGCTGCAGCCAGCGGACCTCGAGGCCGAGCCCCAGCACGCCGCCGGCGGCGATAGTCATCAGGGCGAGGACGGCCAGGGCGGCGACCGCTGCGCCGCCGGCGGCGCGCCAGCCGATGCTCAGGCTGACGGCCAGGACGATGGTGAACGCCTCCACCCACTCGACCGCCGCGGTGAGGAAGGCGGCGGGGACGACGGACCAGTCAAGCACTATGATCCTCCATCGAAACCCGACTGAACGCCTGCCCGCGGCGCATATGGGGATGCGGGCTCAATGCCGAAAATGCATTTACTGCACGAGGGTATGTTCGGGACGGATTTTGGCTAAGGCATTCGCCACGGCCGTCACATGATCGCGCAGCCAGCGATGAGCGGGATGGCGCTCCAGCCGGCGGTGGCAGAGCATGAAGGTGCGCACGACGGGCGAGTCGAAATCCGGCTCCCGCATTTCCAGGGGGAAATTGCGCGCGAACACCTCGGCGACGCGGCGGCTGAAAATGGCGACCAGATCGGACTGCGCCAGGATGACCCGGGTCGACAGATAGGGCGCCCTGAGGCTGATCCGGCGCGCCAGGCCGCGCGCGGCGAGCCAGCGGTCGAGAAAGGCGGTGTCTTCGCCGCTGGAGGAGACCTCAAGGTAGAGAAGGCCCGCCAGCGTTTCTGCTGACAGCACAGCCTTGCACGCCGGATGTCCGCTCCGCATCACCAGCACGAAGGGGTCTTCCAGCAGCAGTTCGCTGCGGAACCGCTCCCCCGGGGCCTCCAGGCTGCCGATCGCCAGTTCGATGTCGCCGCGGTCGAGGCAGTCGGCGATGTCGAGGGTGCCGCTGGGGCGCATGTCGAGGCGGACGGCCGGCGCCTCGTCGAACACCGCGGCCACCAACGGCGGGGCGATCACAACGGAGGCGAAATTATTGAGGCCGAGGGTGAAGCGGCGACCTGAGCCCTGAGGATCGAAGGTCAGGGGCTCCAGGGCCAGCTGCATCTCGCTCAGCGCATTGCGCAGCGGCTCGGCGAGGGCCTCGGCGCGCGGCGTCGGCGTCATGCCGTCCGGGGTGCGCACGAACAGCTCGTCGCCCAGCATGTGGCGCAGGCGATTGAGCGCATGGCTCATCGCCGGTTGGCTGAGGCCAATGAGGCGGCCGGCGCGCGTTACGCTGCGCTCGCGCATGACCGCGTCGAAGACCACAAGCAAGTTGAGGTCAATCGAACGCCAATTCATCTTCGACATGTACCTGTGCCAACAATGCATTTCAATCTGCCAATACTCAAACCCATATGGCGTCGAAGGCGTGAGGGGGGCTTAGACCGGCGAGGCGTGAGACAAGTGGCTACGATCTTAGTTGTCGAGGACGAGACGGAAGTGCGCGAGGCGATTGCGAAGGTCCTGGGCGCCGCGGGCCACAAGGTGGTCCAGGCCGTGGACGGACGCGATGGCCTGGATAGATACCACGAACACCGTCCGAAGCTGATCCTCTGCGATATCCTGATGCCGGAGCGGGATGGACTTGAGATGATCACGGCGTTGCGGGGCGACGGGATCCAGGTTCCTGTCGTGGCCATGCTTGAGCCCGACGCGGCCCAGGCCAACCTGCTGCTGAACCTGGCCATGGCGCTGGGGGCCCGCGAAGTGCTGCTGAAGCCGGTCATGGTCAGCGAATTGCTGCACACCACCGCAAAACTCCTGGCGCCGGTGCTCCCCAATCTGAAGCCGCGCGCCGACTAAGCCCTTTTTTCCGGCTGACTTGCCTCAAGTCTGCCCAGGCGGGGCCTAGCGCTTCTTGCCCAGCTCGGCGGCGATGTCCTTGGTAAGGCGGCCGACCTTACGGTGCGCGGCGGTGATCTGGTCCTTGGTCACGCCCCAGCGCTTCATCCAGTACTCGACGGCCTTCCGTTCGGAGAGGTCGAGCCGTTCCTTGTCGATGAAGCCGCGCTTGTCCTTGAGGCCGGCCATGGGAACTCCTTCGCTGCGGTGAGCCTAGGGAGCTTCCTTGCGCAGGGGAAGCGCACCGGCCAAGGTTCCTGGCGTCCCTGGGGATAGGGACGGGGGGAGAACAAGCGATGCTGCGATCGTTGAGCGTGCGCGTGGTGATCGCGCTGCTGGCTGGACTGGCGCTCGGCGCGGCCGCCGCGGCCTTCGGCGGCGCGACCGCCAAGCACGGGATCGAGCTGGTGGAAGCGGTCGGCGCGCTTTGGCTCAACGCCCTGCGGATGACCGTGGTGCCGCTGATCTTCGCGGTGATGGTCACCGGGATCGCCGGCGTCGCGGACGCAGCGGCGACCGGGCGGCTCGCGGCCCGCTCGCTGATCTGGATCGTGGCGCTGATGTGCTTCGGCGCGGTGTTCGCCCTTGGCTTCGCCCAGGTCTTCTACGCCATCTGGCCGGTGACGGGGGCCGCGGCGGCCGCGCTGCGGGCCGGGGCCACGGCGGCGCCGGACGTGGCCAAGGCCGCGCCGACCTTCGTGGGCTTCGTCTCCGGCCTGGCGCCGGAGAACGCGCTGAAGGCCGCCTCCGAGAACGCCATCCTGCCGCTGGTGGTGTTCGCCGCCTTCTTCGGGTTCGCCACCACGCGCCTGCCCGAGGCCAGGCGCCAGGCGATCAACGACTTCTTCGACGCGATCGGCCAGATCATGATCACCATCGTGCGCTGGGTGCTGGCGGCCGCGCCGATCGGCGTCTTCGCGCTGGCGCTCGGCGTGGGCCTGAGGGCCGGAGTGGGCGCCGCCGGCGTCATTGCCCACTACGTCACCGCCATCGTGCTGGGGAACGTCGGCATCACCCTCGTCGCCTATCTGATGGCGCTGATCTGGCGGCTGGATTTCCCGCGTTTCGTACGCGCCGTGGCGCCGGTGCAGGTGACCGCCTTCGCCACCCAGTCGTCGCTGGCCTGCCTGCCGGCGATGATCGAGCGGTGCCGTGACGATCTGGGCGTGCCCGATAGGGTGAGCGGCCTGGTCCTGCCGCTGGCGGTCTCGGTCATGAGGATCACCGGGCCGGTGGCCAATTTCGGCGTCGCCCTCTTCCTGGTGCAGGTCTACGGCCTGCACCCCAGCGCCATGACCTACCTGGGCGCGACCCTGGTGGCGGTGGCGACCTCGATGGCCTCGGTGGGCCTGCCGGGGCAGGTGTCGTTCTTCGCTTCCATCGCCCCGATCTGCCTCAGTCTCGGCCTGCCGGTGGACCTGCTGCCGATCCTGATCGCCGTCGAGGTGATCCCCGACATCTTCCGCACCGTGGGCAACGTCACCGGCGACATGGCGCTGACCGCCATCCTGGCCAAGGACGAACCGGCGGCCGCTTGATTGCGGCGCGGCGGGCCTCTACCCAGCTTGGCCATGGCCAACGAACCTTTCTTCACAATCGACGGGACGCATTACGTCCCGACGCCGGCGGCGAGGGGGCCGTGGAACCCGAACTCGCTGCATGGGCGGGTGATCGCGGGGCTGCTGGGCGCCGAGATCGAGCGGCTGCACGGCAGCCCGGACTTCATGCCGGCGCGGCTGACGGTGGACATGTACCGCCTGCCGGACCTGTCGCCGGTGGAGGTGACGACCAAGGTCGTTCGCGCCGGCAACCGCATCAAGGTGATCGACGCGGAGTTCGTCTCCGGCGGGGTCAGCGCGGGGCGGGCAACCTGCCAGCTCCTGAAGCGCACCGAGAACCCGGCGGGCAATGTCTGGAAGCCGGAGCCGTGGGTCGTGCCGGCGCCGGCTGACATTCCGCCGCCTACCGATGGGCGCTCGGGCATGGGGGGCATGTGGGCCACGCGCCGGATCGCCGGCGACTTCGGGACGGTCGGCCAGAAGCGGCTCTGGATGAGCGAGGTGCGCGAGCTGGTGGACGGCCGGGCGCTGACGCCGTTCGTGCGCGTGGCGGTGTCGGCGGACTTCGCCAGCCCCTTCGCCAACGCCGGCGACAACGGCCTGGAGTTCATCAACTCCGACGTGACGGTCTATCTGCACCGCGAGCCGGCCGGCGAATGGATCGGCTATGAGGTGGTCAACCACGGCGCCACCGACGGCGTGGCGATCGGCGAGTGCTTCCTCTACGACGAGCAGGGCCCGATCGGCTCGGCGACCTGCGCGGCCCTGGCGCAGCGGCGGATGGCGCGCAGCTAGGCCGCAGAATCGAACGGGGCCGCCCCGAACAGTCGAGCCGGCCCCGTCAAAGCCCGCCGTGTGGTTGGAAAGCCGCCGGGCAACTTCAGATTGCAGACAACGCTACCGAGTCGTGAACGTGACGAGGCGTCACATCGTACTTCTACGTAAGGTAGCGGCGTTCGGTTTCAGGCCGGGCGCAAGGGCGGCATCAGCTTGCGGAATTCGGCATAGGGGTCGTTGTCTATGCGGCTCTTGAAATTGAACATCATGGTGGCCCGCGCCTGGAGCTCGTAGCGCGGCCAGTGGGGCAGGCCCGACCGCGGGTCGTTCGGGTCGCCGTGGCGGGCGAAGGCGGTCCAGGCGGCGCTCGCCTGCTTGCCCAGCGCCAGCGTCGCAGGCGCGGTCCCCAGCAGCATCGGTCCCAGCGTCACGTTGTCGAAGACGAAGGGGATCTCGGTGGTGTGAGGCGCGCGCATCATGCCGCCGTCGACAGCGGTACGGCCTTCCCATACGTACATGTAGACGGGCGCCGGCTGGGCGGCCTTGCGCTCCGCCAGGGCGGCGGAGGAGACGAAGGTCGCCTTGGAGGTGACGTCCACGTACATGTAGCTGGGGTTGTCGGCGGGGTACCTGGCCTTGGCCTCGGCGACGAGCTTGTCGGTGAGCGGGCCATACTGGGCCCGAAGGCGCTCGATCATCTGGGCCTCGGTCTGCTTGCCCCACGAGTCGAAGCCGACGTTGTAGAGGGTCTGCTCGTCGGCGGTGCAGCCGACCATTATGGGGATGTCGCGGCCGAGCGGGTTGGCGACCGGGTCGAAGGGATGGCCCTTGATCGCCACGCCGTCCATCACCGGACCCCAGCGCCCGCCGATTGCGCCCAGGGACTTGGCCGCGGCGATGATCGCCCCGGGCGGGACCGCGCGCAGCGCCGCAAGGTCGGCGACCTCCAGGACTTTCATGAGTTGGCGCGCCTGATCGGTGGCTGAGGCCCTGTCGGCCGAACGCAGGGCCGCGCCGCTTTCCACGATGCCCTTGTGACGCAGGCCGGTCATCGAAGGCATGGCCAGGCTCGTGGACACCTTCGCCCCGCCGCCGGACTGGCCGAAGACGGTGACGTTGCCGGGGTCGCCGCCGAAGTTGGCGATGTTGTCCTTCACCCACTGCAGGGACGCGGTCAGGTCGAGCATGCCGACGTTGCCGGAGGCGGGGTCGCCGCCCAGGTCGGCCAGCTCCAGAAAGCCCAAGGCGTTCAAGCGGTGGGTGACGCTGACCAGCACAACGTCGTGGTTCCTGGCCAGGTTGTGGCCGTCATAGACGGGCCAGTTGCCGCTGCCGTAGTTGAAGCCGCCGCCGTGCCACCAGACCATCACCGGCCGGGCCTTGCGGTCGAGGGCCGGCGTCCAGAGATTGAGGAACAGGCAGTCCTCGCTCTGGCGGATGGCGTCCTCGCCGGAGTTCATCAACTGGTTCAGCGCCGGGCCCACCGCGCCGGGATAGCGCGCCGCCCCGCCGCCGGAGGCGTACTGGATGGCCGCAGGCCCGAAGGCGATGGCCGCGGCTGGGTCCGTCCAGCTTGCGGGCTTCGCGGGCGGCGCCCAGCGCAGCGCGCCCACCGGCGGGGCGCCGTAGCGCAGGCCCTTGAAGGTCGGGACGCCCTCTTCCATCAGGCCGATGACCGGCCCGTTGGTGGTCTTCACCACTGGGGTGACGCCGCTGGCGACATAGGCGCCGGCGCGGCCCGAAAAGGCGCTCAGGCCGAGGCCGGCGGCGCCCGCGAGGACGCTGCGACGCGAGGCGCTCACGTCGTTGCTCATGGTCTTTCCTGCCCCTTTGGCAGAGCGTCTTCGCGCCCCGGCCTGATTTCTTACGCCGCCCGTGCGGCTGTGCCATGGTGCGCCCAAGGACTGGCAAAGGTCCATTGGGAGGTTCGATATCCATGCGTCTGATGAAGCTGCTCGGCGGCGCCCTGGCGCTCAGTGTCCTGGCGAGCGCGCCGGTCCTGGCCAATCCGAAGAATGCGCTGGACGCCTATGTGGCCAAGCCCGACCCGGCCTTCGCCTGGAAGGTCGTGGGCCCGGTCTCGGGGCCGGGCTATCACGGGGCGGTGCTTGAGCTGACCTCGCAGACCTGGCTGACCGCCAAAGAGGTGGACAAGCCGTTGTGGAAGCACTGGCTGACGGTGATCGTCCCGGACAAGCTGTCCACAAACCTGGCCAGCCGCGACAAGGCCTTCCTGTTCATCACAGGCGGCGCCAACACCGACGCCGCGCCGACCAAGGCCACCGACCGCTTCGCCAAGATGGCAGTGGAGACGAGCTCTGTGGTCACCGAGCTGGACGACGTGCCGAACCAGCCGCTGCGCTTCGCCGAGGACCCCAAGCCCAGGGTCGAGGACGAGATCATCGCCTATCAGCAGGCGAAGTTCGCCAAGGACCGCAATCCCCTCGACCTGGTGCGCCTGCCGATGGTCAAGAGCGGGACCCAGGCGATGACCGCGGTCCAGCAGTACCTGGCGAGCGACGCGGGCGGGAAGCTGAAGATCGACGGCTTCGTGGTCTCCGGCGGCTCCAAGCGCGCCTGGGTGACCTGGCTGGTGGGCGCCATCGACCGGCGCGTGGTGGCGATCATCCCGATCGTGATCAACGTGCTCGACGTGGACGCGACTGCCAAGCACCACTGGGAGGCGATGGGCTATTTCTCGCCGGCGCTGAAGGACTACGTCGAGAACCACCTGATCCCGGAGATGATCGGCTCGCCCGGCCTCTCCGAGGTCAACCGCATCGAGGACCCGCTGAACTACCGCGACCGCCCTGCGATGAAGATGCCGAAGTACATCATCAACGCGGTGGGCGATGAGTACTTCCCGCCGGACAATACGAAGTTTTCCTATCACCTGCTGCCCCAGGTGAAACGGCTGCGGATGATCCCCAATTCGAAGCACTCGACGGCGGGCACCGACATCAACGAGAGCATGACTGCCTTCTACGACGCGGTGCTGAATCAGCGGCCGATCCCCAACTATTCCTGGGTGGTGCGGCCGGACGGGGCGATCGTGGTCAAGTCGGCGGTGAAGCCCACCGAGGTGCGCCTGTGGCAGGGGACCGACCCCAAGGCCCGCGACTTCCGCGTCGACACGATCGGCAAGTCCTTCACCTCGACAGTGCTGACCCAACAGTCCGACGGGACCTGGGTGGGCAAGGTCGAGAAGCCGCCCATGGGCTGGACCGCCTATTTTGTCGAACTGACCTATCCCAGCGGCGCGGCCTATCCGTTCAAGTTCACCACCGAGGTCTCGGTGATCCCCGACACCTTGCCCTACAAGTGGAAGGACGCCCGCCCGATCACCGCGCCGGACGGGAAGTAGGCGGCGGCGCCTCAACATCGGTCGATCTGAAGGTCTTCAGCGGCTCGGGCCGATGGGGGCTTCATCCGGCGGCCCGGCGCAACTATCTCCTCCCCAGGACTTCGGGGAGCCGCGGCATGATGCTGATCGGGCAGTATGACTCGCCATTCGTGCGGCGGGTGGGGATTGCGCTCAGGACCTATGGGCTCGACTTCGAGCACCAGCCCTGGTCGACGTTCGGCGACGCCGAGAGGATCGCCAAGTTCAACCCGCTGCGCCGGGTGCCGACCCTGGTGACGGACGACCGCACGGTGTTCACGGACTCTGCGGCGATTCTGGCGGTGGTCGATGACATGGTGGGGCCGGAACGCGCGGTGCTGGCCCGCAACGGCGAGGACGGCCGCCACCTCCTGCGCCTGGCTGCCATGGCCGCGGGTGTCGCCGACAAGGCGGTGAGCCTGCTCTATGAGCGGGTGCTGCGCGAGGCGGCCTTTCCGCTGTGGGTCGAGCGCTGCCGGCTGCAGATCGGTGAGACCCTGGACCTGCTGGAGGCCGAACGGCAGGTTCGCCCGACCCGCTATCTGTTCGACGACAGCCTCAGCCACGCCGACGTCATGCTGACGACCATGATCGGCTTCGTGTCGGATCCGCTGGCCGCCGAGTTCGACTGGGACCGCTGGCCGGCGCTGAAGGCCCACGCAGCGACCTGCGAGGCGCTGCCGGCGTTCAAGGAAATCCGCCAGCCCTACAAGCTGACGATGCCCGGTGAAAACTGAGGTACGCGAGCCCGAGATTGTTCGGCGCGTCCAGGCCCGCTAGGACGGGCCCATGTTCTCCCCCACCGCCCGCCCCGATGTCCTCGCGCTTCGCACGTCGCAGATCCGCGAGGTGGCCAATGTCGGCATGGCGCGCAAGGACGTGCTGAAGTTCTGGGTCGGCGAAAGCGACCAGCCGACGCCGGCCTTCATTCGCGAGGCGACCGCCAAGGCGCTGATGGACGGCGAGACCTTCTATACCCACAACCTGGGGCGGCCGGACCTGCGCGAAGCGCTGTCGGCCTATCTCAGCCGGCTGCATGACCAGCCGATCGCCTTCGAGCGGCTGGGCATCACCAGCGCCGGCGTCAACGCCCTGATGCTGGTCAGCCAGGCGGTGGTCTCGCCCGGCGACAAGGTGGTGGTGACGACGCCGGCCTGGCCCAACATCGTGGAGATCCCGCGCATCCTTTCGGCACGGATGGAGACGGTGTCGCTGGACCCCGCCCAGGGCCGCTGGCGGCTCGACCTCGACAAGCTGATGGACGCACTCACGCCCGACACCAGGGTCCTGTTCCTCAACTCGCCGAACAATCCCACCGGCTGGACCCTGCCGGCGCAGGACCGCGCGGCGATCCTGGCGCGGTGCCGCGAATACGGCATCTGGCTGATCACCGACGACCCCTACGAGCGGCTGATCTTTGGGCCGGGCAAGTCGGCGCCGTCGTTCCTGCCGCTGGCTGATGAGGACGAGCGGGTGATCTCCACCAACACCTTCTCCAAGGCCTGGCGGATGACCGGCTGGCGGATGGGCTGGATGGTGCTGCCGAAGAGCCTGGTCAATTCCATGGGGGTGGTGATCGAGTACAACACCTCCTGCGCGCCAGACTTCATTCAGTCGGGCGCCATCGCCGCGCTGAACGAGGGCGAGGCGCATATCGCTGACCTGCGCACCGAGCTGGCGGTGGTCAAGGACCAGGTGATCGGGGCGCTGCGCCAGATGCCGGGCGTCGACGCGCCGGAGCCCGAGGGCGGCATGTACGCCTTCTTCCGCGTCGAGGGCGTCACCGATTCCGTGGCCTTCGCCAAGGACCTGATCGACAAGGCCGCGGTGGGTCTGGCGCCCGGCTCGGCGTTTGGGCCGGAAGGCCAGGGCTGGCTGCGTTGGTGCTTCGCCAACAGGCCGGAGACCAACGCGGCGGGCCTGGAGCGGCTGGCGGGGTATCTGGCCGCGCGTCAGAAATAGGCTGTGGCCTTGAAGACCACGGAGATCGGCTCGAGCGGGTGGACCTGGACGTCGGGGATGCCGTCTGCGGGCTCGCCCTTCAGGCGGGTGGTGTAGAAATAGGCCGCCGAGTCCGCCTTGGTGTTGGTCAGGTTGAAGACGCTCATCTGCAGGCGCAGGTGCGGGTTCACCTTGTAGCCGATGTCGGCGTTGAACTCGGAGTAGCCCTTGTCCTGCGGGAATTCCTCGCCGTCGTTGATCGGGTATTTGCCGAGCGCGCGCCATTGCAGGCCGCCGAACCACGGGCCGAGGTCGTCGACGATCACCCCGAAGGAGCCGATGAAGCTCGGCGCATTGGCGATGAACGGCTGTACCAGGCCGAAGGTGGCGAAGTCGCCGGTGTAGCGGGCCTTGGAGAAGGCCAGGTCGGTGTTCAGTTCCAGCCAGGGAAGCGGCTTGTACTGGCCGGAGAACTCGACGCCCTGGCGGCGGCTGGGCGCGCTGGCCGTGTCCTGGCCGACGTCGGCGTCATAGGCCAGCTCGGACTGGAAGGTTTCCTGGAAGACCGAGAGCTGCAGGGCGACCTTGGGGATGATGTTGGTGCGCAGGCCGACCTCTTCGCCAATGGCCGGCGCCAGGAACGGCGTGCGGCCAGCGCCCACTGGCTCGCCCTCGATGGGCACCGTGCCGAAGACGCCGCGCACGTCGTCGGAATGGAAGCCGCGGCCGGCGCTGAGGTAGAGCTCGGTCTTCTCCCAGGGACCCAGCACCAGGCTGGCCTTGGGCTGGAACAGGGTCTGGCTGCCAGAGCCTGAGAAGCCGGTGACGAAGCTTTGGTCGGTGGCGTGGTAATATTCCTCGCGCAGGCCGACGATGGTCCTGAGCCAGGGCGTCCAGCGGATCGTGCTCTCGACATAGGGGCCGAGGTCCAAGAGGTGGACGCGGTCGGCGTTGCAGGCGCCATCCACCGCGGGCTGCGGGGTCGCCGGGCCTTCGGGCTGTGCGATCTCGCAGTAGTCCAGGACCGTGCGTTGCACGGTGTGGCGGCGGTCGACGTAGGCGTCGTCGTAGCGCAACTGCAGGCCCGCGACGGTGTCGGTGGTGATGTCGCCGAAGTCCCTCAGATAGTGGATCGCCGCCTGGCCGCCGAGCGTGGTTCGGGCCTCGTCCTGTTTCTCCTGGTCGCCGTTCACCGGATCTTCGAGGAAGTGGGTGAAGTCGTTGTAGAGGTACATCCGCCAGCGGATGGCGTAGGCGCTGGCCACGAAGCGCCAGTCGTCGCCCTTGGCGGCGAAGTGGCCGGAGAGGCTGAAGCGTTCCGAGAAGCTGCCGTCGGAGGGATCCAGCGTGCCGTAGCGGCCGATCAGGCCCTCCTGGATGGCGCGCAGCGGCTGGTCGGTCGTGAGGTTGCCCTGGCCCTTGTAGTACATCGCCGTCAGGTCGTAGCCGTCGTCCGTCTCGCCGTGGCTGTAGCGGATGACGCCGTCGATCTTGCGGAAGTTGTCCGGGTGGGTGAACGGGCCGTCCACGTGGCCGAGATAGACGCCGCCCATCAGCCGGTCGGTGTCGTCGATCCTATAGGTCCCGCCGATGAACCCGTTGTAGACGCCGAGCGTGCCGGCGCTGAGCGACATCTGGTTGGGGATCTCGTCGGCCATCTTCACGTGGGTGGAGGCCACCGCCCCGAAGTCGCCGACCGCGGCGTAATAGGGACCCTTGGTGTAGTCGAGGCCGTTGAAGACCTCGGGCATCATGAAATTCGAGTCCGAATAGCCCTGGCCGTGGGTGTTGGTGGAGCGGTTCACCGGCATGTCGTCGACGAAGTTGGCGATGTCGGTGCCGTGGTCGAGGTTGAAGCCGCGCAGCAGGTACTGCTGGGCCTTGCCCTCGCCGGAGTGGACGGTGACCACCAGGCCAGGCGTCGTCTCCAGCAGCTGGCCGACGCGGTAGACCGGGCGCAGCTGCAGCTCCTCCTCGGTGATCGAGCCCTGGCTCGCGGTCGCGGCGACGCCGATCAGGTTGAGGTGCGAGGCGGCGGTGACGACGATCTCGCTGACCACTGCGGGCGGGCCCGGCTTGGCGGGGGCCTTCGGCGCGGCGGGTTTGGCGGCCGGCGGCGCGCCGGGCTCAGTCTGGGCGACCGCGGCGGACGCCAGGGCCACGGCCGCAACGCCGGCCAGGAGGCTCAGGACTGTCGGGCGGTTCGGAAGGCGCATCGCGCGGCAGTCCAGTCGGAACACGAGAAGGCGCCACTCGCAGCACGAGCCGCGGGTTCGGAGGAAGCGCTAGGCGCCACGCTCCGCGCGCCGCGCCAAGTTTCTTACGGTTCCGGGGACGTTACGGGAGGTTACACATGCCTCCGCCCGTCTGAGCGAGAGCGGGGCAGCGGCCCACCGGCTCTTCAAGCCAGCAAGCCGCCGCTGCCACGGCCAGTGTCCGACCGGTGAGACAGCCGCTATCAAACAGATATGGGCCGAGACGGCCTGCCGTCGGCAGCAGACAAGTCATCGCTCCCGACCTGACCTCACTCGAAGACTCTCCGCGACGCGGCGACCGCGGCTCCGGCGTGATCGGCGTCGTGGATCGCCTGGTTCTTGGCCAGGTGGGCGAACATCTGGATGCCGAAGCCGCCGTCCAGGTCGTCGGTGATCCGCCGCTTCCACGGCCGCCGGATGATCTGGGTGGTGAGGCGCCGCGTGACCCGCGGCTGGCTCATGATGTGGTCGGCCAGCTTCCAGGCCCGATCGAGCAGACGGTCGCGCGGCAACACCTCGTTGACCAGGCCCCAGTCGAGGGCGGTCGCGGCATCGATCTGCTGGCCGGTCAGGAGGGCGTAGGCCGCCCGCTTCACGCCCAGCAACTCCTGCAGGCAGCTGTGGATGCCGTCGCCCGGAACCGAGCCCATGTTGAAGTGCGGATCGAAGATCACCGCCTCCTCGGCGCAGAGCGTGAGGTCGCACATCAGGCAGATTTCGGCGTGGGAGGCGTGGCCGTTGATCACCCCGATGGTCGGGATCTCAAGGTCATTGATCAGCGCGCTGACGTTTATGCGGCCGTCCTTGTAGGCGTATTCATAGGCCCAGTTCTGCAGGTCCTCGCGCTCGAGGGCGAACCCTTCCGGGTCGAGGGCGGCCAAGAAGTGCTCGCCCGAGCCGGTGAGGATCAGCAGTTCGTTCTGCGGATCGGCGCCAATCGTCTTGAAGAGCTGTCCAAGCGCGCGGTGGTTCTCGACGCTGAGCTGGACGGAGCCGCCCAGGGTGTGGGCCTGGGCCAGCAGGACGCCGTCGGCGCGCCGCTCCAGCCGGAAGTGATCCTTGAACTGCTCCCGGTAGTCCTCGAATTTCGGTGTCGGGACGAATGGGACGAGCGACATGGCTGGACTCCCTTGGGGGCTCTAGGTTTGCGTCGGACCGCGATCCACTTCGGTGAAGCAGCTCCAGTCCTGGTCCTGTGCGCCGCGCGCGATCACAACGTCCAGCTTGGCGCGCAGCGCCTCGGCGCTCGACAGCCGCAAGCGCACCGCCCGGGCTGCGTCGATCATCAGCTGGACGTCCTTGCGTCCCCCGGCGGCGGTGAAGCCGACGTTGTCGAAATCCCGCTCGCGGATCTTGTCGATATACTCGCGGGTCCCCGGGTTGCCGAAGAATCCGCTCAGCATCTGCGGGACCAGGCCCGGCGGCAGGCCGGACTTCTCCCCCCAGGCCAGAGCCTGGCCGATCAGGTCCATTCCCGAAGCGCCGAGGAAGTTGGCGATCAGCTTGGCGATGGCGGCCTGGCTCTGCTGTTCGCCGACGACCAGCATCATCGGCGCATAGGTGGTGATCACAGGCCTCACGGCCTCGATCGCCCCGGCGTCGCCGGCGACGAAGGTGACGAGCTGGGCCGCTTCGGCGGCCGGCACGCGGCCCACGACGGGTCCGGCGACGTAGCGGCCGCCCGCCGCGGTGTGCAGGTCGGCGAGCTCGTCCGAGAGGCTGGGTGAGACGGTGCTTGTGCCGATGTGGGTGGCGCCGGGCCGCAATCCCGCGAGGATGCCGTCCGGCCCGGCCACGACAGCCCGCAACGAGCCGTCGTCGGCCAGGCTTGAGATCAAGATGTCGGCGGACTGCGCGGCGGCGGCAGGCGATTCTGCGAATGCGGCGCCGCCCGCAAGCAACCGCCCAGCCTTTTCGGGCGATCGGTTCCAGACCACCAGCGGATAGCCCGCGCGCTGCAGGTTCGTGGCCATGGCGAGGCCCATCTTGCCCAGCCCGAGAAAGGCGACGGACGTCTTGTCGGGGGAAGAGGTTGTCATTTCACGCGGCCTATTTGAGTTCGAAGTATTCGAGCGTGCCCTGTCCTGCCGATGCCGACGTACCCGGCAGGCTCAAGGTGATGGGGCTTTCGAAGCGGGTGTACCAAGGCTTCATCGACATCGCCGACGCCGCGATTCGAACGGCGAAGGGCTCGTCGGCGAGCAGGTTGGCGGAGGTCAGAAGGTGGTCGGAGATCTTGAATTCGGCCTGGCTCCCGTTTGCCGTCGCGAACGAGACGCCCGACCCGATCGGGCGCTGATGGCGAGCGTCCGGGTGGCGCACCGGACCGCCTTCGGTCACCGTCACGTCGGATCCGAAGGCGTCGACCTCGACCTGGGTGTCGTCGCCGACGAAGAAGAGCGGGATGCTCGCGCCGCCAACCGCGGCCTTGCCGTGGATTTCCGAGGCGATGATCGTGTGTCCGCCGCTGCGGCCGCGTCCCCACCACCAGTCGTCGAACAACTTGGCGGGCGAGACGTTGCCCCAGTTGTGGTCGTGGTAGCCGCTGCCGGTGACCTGCCGGGTCGCGCCGTCGGCGGTCAGCGTTCCGGTGATCGCCCCCTCCGGCACGGCGACGAGCCAGGCGAAGTACCGCGTCCCGGCTTCGATATAGCCGGTCGCGGGCCGGTAGGAGGCGACGCGCCGGCGTAGCGTCAGATCGCACCCCACGCCGCCGGTCTCGGACGGATCCACATGGATGGAATAGGTCTCGAGATCGCCCTTGAAGCTGTGGGGCCCGATCTGGATGTCCGCATGGTCGGTCGCGAAAGACCCCGGCGCGGCGAAGGTCCGCATCACGCGGCGGGTCGGCTTGCCTGGCGGGGTCAGCTCGATGTCCACGGCCCGCTTGTGCGATCCGTACATCCAGTTGTCGCCGAACCAGACCACCACGACGCTCCCATCGTCCAGCAGGCCGTCGAAATACCACCACTCGAAGGTGTCGGCGGAACTCCGGGTGCGCCGGCCGTCTTCCCGCACGGCGACCGTTTGGCCGAGGCCCAGGGCTGCGAAGTCGGCGGGAGAGGTGGCCAGATGGAGCTTCTGATCGTCCGACGTCGCCGGCTGGGCGTAGGCGGCTGAGCCCACCGCCATCGCCCCCGCCGCACCGCCCACGAGCTGAATCCAACGCGAAGGCTTCATCACCTATCTCCGTGCGTAATGCACGGGAGATCCATAGCCCGGACAGATTGCGCCTGGCAATAATATTTGTGCATAATGCACGGATGGGTGATTGGTCAGACGATATCCACGCCGTTCTGCTGCAGATCAACGGCTACATGAACCGTCCCGATCTCGACCAGGCCTTCCTGGCGCGCGCCGGCGTGAAACTGGACCGGGCGCTGTTCCCATTGCTGACCAGGATCGGACTTCTTCATCCGATCAGCGTGGTCGAGCTGGCGAGCCTTGTTGGCCGCAATCACTCCACGGTCAGTCGCCAGTCGGCCAAGCTCGAGGCATTGGGTCTGGTGCAGAGGCAGACCGCGAAGGGCGACCAGCGCGTCAGGCTGCTTGAACCCTCGCCGAACGGCTGGGCGATGCTGGGTCGATTCGCCGACGCGCGGCGCAGGTTCACGGACAAGCGCCTTGGCGATTGGACGCCGGAGGAGAGGGCCACGCTGCTCGACCTTCTCCGGCGGTTTTCCACCGCGATCGTCGACTTCGAGGCGGCCGCGGCCGCCAGCCCCCGTTCCAATGTCCCGTGAGGCCGCGAAGTCCACCCCGCGCCTCATCCGTCTCGGGACCTGAGCGCGATGGCCCTGGGCACCGCGCTCGCCGGGATCTGTGGACGAGGTGTTAGTTCGGCGAGGGCGGCGCCGGGGCGGCGGGCGGAGCGAGCAGCACGCTGACCGGGTCCTTCGGGGTATCCGCCGCCGGCGCGTCGGGCGCGGGCGCGGCTTCGGCGGCGGGCGGCGGGGCGGCGGGCTCGTCGTTCACCTTGAAGGCGCCGCCCATCAGGGTGGCGTTGGCCTTCAGCGACTTGGCGACGGTCTCGCAGCGGGCTGGCAGGGCCCAGCTCATCCACTCCTGGGCCAGGCGCGCGGGGGTGACGTCGGGGGTCACGTTCCAGACGTCGGCGCCCTTGCTGACGGCGGCGGCGCCGACGGTGTTGATCGGCTTGAGGCTGGCCTTTTCGGCGGCGGTCAGGGCGGCGCGGAAGAGCTTCAGCTGCGCCTGCCCCTCCTTCTGCATATCGGCGTAGACCTTGAGATCGTCGGAGAGCTTGCGGTCCGGCGGACGGTAGGTGCTCTCGATGCGGGTGACCTCGGGCATGACCCGGTCGTGCAGGTCGAGGTAGCCGCGCAACAGGCCATAGCACCAGCCCACGAACTGATAGTCGTCGCGGGGCGCCCCGGCCGGGAGGCGATCCTCTGGCGGCGTTGCTGCGTCAGCGGGCGGTGCGGCGGCCTCGGCCGGCGGGGGCGCTGCGGCCTCGGCGGCAGGCTGGCCCTGCAGGAAGAGGACGAGGGCGAGGGCGATGGGAGCAGGCATGGACGCGGGGATACCCTGTTGATTCCAACTATTTTCGGGCCGTGTCGGCGCCAGGGGGACCGAAGCCGCCGCCGCCGGGGGTCTCGATCTCGATGATGTCGCCGACAGCGACCTCGATGGCGAAACAGCCGGGTAGGTCTGTAACGGTCCCAGAGGCGGCGATCAAACGCTGAGCGCCCGGCAAGGCGGGGCCGCCGCCCTTCAGCCCCTGCGGCGCATGCTCGCGGCGGGACGAGAGCAGGGCCGCCTCCATGGCCGCCAGGAAGCGGATGCGCCGCACCGAGCCGTCGCCGCCACGCTGCGCGCCTGCGCCGCCGGAGCCGTGGCGCACGCCGAAGCTCTCGACCCGCACCGGGAAGCGACGCTCCAGGATCTCGGGGTCCGTGAGCCGCGAATTGGTCATGTGGGTGTGGACGGCGCTGGCCCCGGGGGCATGCGCGGTCGCGCCGGAGCCGCCGCAGATGGTCTCGTAATACTGGCGGGTGTCGTCGCCGAAGGTGAAGTTGCTCATGGTGCCCAGCGAATTGGCCATGACGCCCAGCGCCGCATAGAGGGCGTCGACGACGTGCTGGCTGGTCTCGACATTGCCGGCCACCACGGCGGCGGGCGGACGCGGGTCGAGCATCGAGCCCGGCCGGGTCAGGATGTTCAGCGGCTCCAGGCAGCCGGAATTCAGCGGGATGTCGTCGTCCACCAGGGTGCGGAAGACGTAGAGCGCCGCGGCGTCGACGATGGCCGAGGGGCCGTTGAAGTTGGTGGGGACCTGGTCGGCGGAGGCGCTGAAGTCGAGGGTCGCCTCGCCGGCCGCCGCGTTGACGGTGGTCGTGACCACGATCTCGCCCCCCCCGTCCACGGGCACGCGCGCGAAGCCGTCCGAAAGCTTTCCGACCGCGCGTCGCACCGCGGCGGCGGCGTTGCGCTGCACGAAGGTCATGTAGCGGGCGACGGCCTGGGCGCCATAGGTGCGGATCATCTCCGAGACGGCGCCGGCGCCGGCCTGGCAGGCGGCGATCTGGGCCTTGAGGTCGGCCAGGTTGGTGTCGGGATTGCGGGCGGGCCAGCGGCCCGAGAGCAGAACCGCGCGGGTCTCCGCGTCCAGGAAACGGCCCTCGACCATGATCGGCACGGCGTCCAGCATGACGCCCTCCTCGTCGATGGTCTTCGAGAACGGCGGCATGGAGCCCGGTTGCACGCCGCCGATGTCGGCGTGGTGGCCACGGGCGGCGACGTAGAACGACGGCTGCTCGCCGCCGTCCATGAACACCGGCATCACCACGGTGATGTCCGGCAGGTGGGTGCCGCCGGCGTAGGGGTTGTTCAGCGCGAAGGCCTCGCCGGGATGCAAGGTCGGGTGGCGGTCGCGCACGGCGCGCACGCTGGCGCCCATGCTCCCCAGGTGCACCGGCATGTGGGGCGCGTTGGCCACCAGACCGCCGTCGGCGTCGAACAGGGCGCAGGAGAAGTCGAGCCGCTCCTTGATGTTCACCGAGTGGGCCGTGCGCTCCAGCGCCGCGCCCATGGCCTCGGCCACGCCCATGAATCGGCGGTTGAACAGCTCCAGGGTCACCGGATCGGGCTTGTCGAGGGCGATGGCGTGGCTGCGCGCGACGCCGGTGCGGGCGAGGGTGATCAAGCCGCCGGCGTGGGCGGTGGCGCGCCAGCCGGGGGTGACGGCGATCTGGGTGTCGGCGCGGACGATGAGGGCGGGGCCGTCAAGGGTGGTGAAGGCGTCGGCGGCGATCACCGGCGCGTCGTGCCAGGCGCCGTGGGCGAACATCTTCACCGCGCCCTTCTCCTTCGGGAGAAGGTGGCCCGCAGGGCGGGTCGGATGAGGGGTTTCGCCGAGGGCGGAGGGTGCGCCCTCATCCGTCAGCCGTCGGCCGACACCTTCTCCCGAGGGAGAAGGGGTTTGAGCCTCCGCCTCCACCGCGGCGATCAGGATCGTCCGCCCGGGCTCGATGAAGCCGAACAGGCGATGGTGGGCGGCTTCGAAGGCGGCCTTGGCTTCGGGGAGCTCGCAGTAGGGGACCGGCAGCTGGGCGTCGGCGCCATCGTAGCGCAGGCGCATCGTGCGGCGGACCTCGCCGGTTTCCGCGCCCTGGTCGGCCATGGCCTCGCGGGCCTGGGCCTCAACCTTGGTGAGGACGAGGTCGGCGGCGAACAGGCCGTGGGCGTTCAGCGGGACCTCGAGCCCGGACTGGCGCAGCGCCGTGACCTGGGCTTGGCCGATCCCCCAGGCGGAGAGCACGCTGCCGTATTTCGGGCAGAGGATCTCTTCGACGCCAAGGGCCTCGGCGGTCTGGCAGGCGACCTGGCCGGCGGCGCCGCCGAAGGCGGTGAGCGCGTGGTCGCGCGGGTCGAAGCCCCGCTCGGTGGAGATGCGGCGCACAGCCTGGGCCATCTGCTCGACGGCCACGGCCACAAAGCCCTCGGCGGCGGCCTCGACGCTCTCGGCGCCCATGGCGTCCGCAAGCTTGGCCAGGCGGGCGCGGGCGGCGTCAGGGTCGAGCGGGGCGTCGCCCTTCGGCCCGAACACCGAGGGGAAGAAGCGCGGGTCGAGGCGGCCCAGAACCAGGTTGGCGTCAGTGACCGTGGCCGGGCCGCCGCGTCCGTAGGCCGCCGGGCCGGGATCGGCGCCGGCGCTGGCTGGACCTGCGCGGGCGCGCATGCCGTCGAAGGTCAGGATCGAGCCGCCGCCGGCGGCCACGGTCTCCACGTCGAGCATGGGGGAGCGGATCTTGGCGCCGGCCACCTGGGCGGTGTCACGGCGTTCGAGGTGGCCGGCGTAGCGGCAGACGTCTGTGGAGGTGCCGCCCATGTCGAAGCCGAGCACGGCGCGCGCCTGCGCCTGGGCCGCTGTGCGGGCGACCCCAACCACGCCGCCGGCCGGACCGGACACCACCGCGTCCTTGCCGCGGAAGGCTTCGGCGCGGACCAGGCCGCCGGCCGAGGTCATGAAGTAGAGGGGCGCGCCCGCGACCGCATCGGCCACGCGGCGGACATAGTCCTGCAGGATGGGCGTCAGGTAGGCGTCGGCGATGGTGGTCTCGGCGCGCGGAATAAACCGCGGCAGGGGCGAAACCTCATGGCTCATCGCAACGAATGGGAAGCCGAGAGCTTTCGCAATCTCGCCGGCCGCCCGCTCGTGGGTGGGGTTCAGGTCGGCGTGCAGGAAGGCGATGGCGACGGAGGCGTAGCCTTGGACGAGCGCGGATCTAAGCTTCTTGGTGAGCGAAGCGGCGTCGAGGGCCCGAACCACGCCGCCGTGGGCGTCCAGCCGCTCGTCGGCCTCGATGACGCCGGAATAGAGCGGCGGCGGGCGCTGGATCGTGAGCGCGAAGAGGTCGGGGCGCGCCTGGTCGCCGATCAACACGCTGTCGGCGAAGCCCTGCGTGGTGACGAACAGCGTCTTGGCGCCGGCGCGTTCCAAGAGCGCGTTGGTGGCGACGGTGGTGCCCATCTTGATGGATTCCACGCGCGCCGCAGGGAAGGGCGCGCCGGGCGCGGCGCCCAATATGCGGCGCATGGCTTCCACGGCGGCGTCGGGATAGGCCGGCGAGGCGCTCAGGAGCTTGAGCGAAATCTCGGCGCCGGCGTCGGGTCCGCTCGCCGCGCGGCCGATCACGTCGGTGAAGGTGCCGCCTCGATCGATCCAGAAGCGCCAGGACGTGTCCAAAACTTAACCCGCCCTGTGATTGTTTTCAGCTCGCCACACTCGTATGGCTGCTTATCCCAATGAGCTTCTGGCGCAAGATAGCTGGCCTGGCCGCTCGCAACCTCGACGAGGCCGAGTGCGACGTCTGCCCTCCGGGGCTTCCCGGCGAGGACCCCGCGTTCTCGACGGCGGTGACCGCGCTGGGCGCCAAGCTGGCCAAGGCTGACGGCGACGCTCAGGCGTCGGAATATGCAGCCTTTTCGGAAGTGTTCCATCCCGACGCCGGCAGCGAGGGCAATGTCCGCAGGCTCTATCAGCTGGCGCGGCAGACCACGCGCGGGTTCGAGGGCTACGCGCGCCGGCTGCAAAAGCGCTACCACGCCTGTCCGCAGCTCTTGGAGGACGTGGTGGACGGCCTGTTCTTCATCGCCGCCTCCGACGGTGTGGTGACCTCCGACGAGCTCGCCTACCTGCAACGGGTGTCCGAGCTGTTTGGCCAGAGCCCGCTGGTGTTCCGACGCCTGAAGG
>NZ_SSMZ01000172.1 GCF_004799395.1 Phenylobacterium sp. | reverse complement strand
GGGACCGCTACGGCCGGCTCGATATCCTGATCAACAATGTCGGCATCGGCGGCGGGGACGCTCCGGCGCATCGGTTGGAGGAGACCGCATTCGACCGCATCATGACGGTCAATCTCAAGGGCATGTGGCTGACCATCAAGGCGGCCCTGCCGGCCATGCGGGAGCAGGGCGGCGGCGCGATCGTCAACATCTCGTCGCTGGCGGCGCGGGCCGGCGGCATCCAGTTCGCCTACGAGGTCTCGAAGGCCGGGGTGAACCGGCTGACCACCAGCGTGGCGCAGTCGAACGCCCGCTACGGCGTGCGCTGCAACGCCATCATGATGGGCTACATGGACACGCCCATGGCGGTCAGCGGCATCGCCAGCGCCACCGGCCGTCCGACCTCCGAGGTCCGCGCCGAGCGCGACGCCCGCGTGCCCCTGGGCGGCAAGATGGGCGATGGCTGGGACACCGCCTACGCGGCCCTGTTCCTGGCGTCCGACGAGGCCAAATTCATCTCCGGCGCCATCCTGCCGGTCGACGGCGGCATGGGCGTCCGGATCGGCTGACCGTGCCGGTCTCGCCCACCTACCGACCCGATCCGCACTATCCCGAACTGGGCCCGGAGTTCGCTGACCCCGTGCGGGCGGAGGCGTTCCCGAAGACCACCCTGCGGTTCCGCAACGACCGGGCCGCCGCGACAGTGGGCCTCGATACGCTCACCGACGACGAGTGGGTCGCCCATTTCGGGCGCTTCGATCCCCTGCCCGGGAATATCGATCCGCCGCTGGCGCAGCGGTATCACGGCCACCAGTTCCGAGTTTACAACCCCGAGCTCGGCGACGGGCGTGGCTTCACCTTCGCCCAGATACGCGAGGCCGGAACGGACCGGCTACTGGACCTCGGGACCAAGGGTTCGGGCCGCACGCCCTGGTCGCGGTCGGGCGACGGGCGGCTGACCCTGAAGGGCGGGGTGCGCGAGGTGCTGGCGACCGCCATGCTGGAGGCGCTAGGGGTTCCCACATCGCGCTCGTTCTCGCTGATCGAGACCGGCGAGGACCTGGAGCGGGGCGACGAGCCCAGCCCGACGCGCTCGGCGGTGCTGGTGCGTCTCAGCCACAGCCACATCCGCTTCGGCACGTTCCAGCGCCACGCCTTCTTCGAGCGCGGCGACCGGATCGGCGCCCTCGTGGACCACGTGATCGCCAACTATTACCCGGAGCTCGAGGGCGCGACCGACCGGGCGGCGGCCCTGTTGCAGGTGGTTGTGTCCCAGGCCGCGCGGCTGACGGCGCGCTGGATGGCCGCCGGGTTCGTCCACGGCGTGCTCAACACCGACAACATGAACATCACCGGCGAGAGCTTCGACTACGGGCCCTACCGGTTCCTGCCGCACAACGACCCGAATTTCACCGCCGCCTATTTCGACCAGCACGGGCTCTATGCGTTCGGACGCCAGCCGGAGGCGGTGTTCTGGAGCCTGCAACAACTGGCGGGCGCGCTCAGCCTGGTGAGCGACGCCGATGGGCTGGTCGCCGGCCTGAACGGTTTCGGCTTCGCCTACCGCGAGGAGCTGACCGCGGCGATGCTGGCGCGGCTGGGCGTCCGGCGGCGCGGCGCCGAAGAGGACGCGGCGCTCGTACAGGCCGCCTTCCAGGCCTTCGCCGAAGGCGGCGAGGCGCTGCGCTGGGAGCCGTTCTTCTTCGACTGGTTCTGCGGTGAGGAGACCCGTGCGCTCTCTGGCCTCCGCGCCGAGCTCTATGGACGCGATGGATTCATGACCTTCCGCGGCCTGCTGGCGGACTTCACGGCCGACCGCCCGGAGCGGCTGGCCGACCCCTATTTCAGCCGGCCAGAGCCGGAGGAGCTGCTCTACGACCAGATCGAGGCGCTGTGGGCGCCGATCGCCGAAATCGACGACTGGACGGCCTTCCACGCCAAGCTGTCAGGGATCGAATCCGCCCGCCTGGCATGGGGCTTGCCAGCCCAGGGAACCTGACCCGCGTGTGCGCCGTTCCGGCCACTATGGGGCTCGAAGGATGTGGCGCGATGAAAGACGTCATGTGGTGGATCGCCGGAGCTTCGTCCGTCGTCTTCGCGGCCTGCATTCTCGGCCTGATGAGCTGACCTGGCGGCAACCTTAGCCGCGCGCTGGCGGTTGAAGGCGTCACCGCCTGGAACAACCCGCGAGACGCCGCCATGAAATCCGCCTTGATCGCCGCCGCGGCCCTGATGGCGGCCCTTCCGGCCGTCGCCGGCGGCCTGGTATCGACCCAGCGGCCGGAAACCCAGACGACCGGCGTCATCGGCGTCGGCTCCTCGGCCTTCGCCCCCGGCGCGGCGATACCCCTGAAGTATTCCACCTGGGGCCAGAACATCTCGCCGCCTCTGAAATGGACAACGGTGGGCGCGGCGAAATCCTACGCGATCCTGGTCGACGACCCGGATGGACCGGACCCGCAGCCGGTCTCGCACTGGGCCGCCTGGAACATTCCGGCGGGCGTGACGGTCGCCACCGAGGGCGCGCAGCTCGGCGTCCAGGGGATCAACAGCCACAGGTCGCTGGGCTATTCCGGGCCGCATCCGCCGGCCGCCGACCCGCCGCACCACTATCACTTCCAGGTCCTCGCCCTAGACCGGATGCTGAATCTCCCGGCCGGCGCTGAACGCGACGCCCTGCTGGCGGCGGCCAAGGGTCACGTGATCGCCAAGGGCGAGGTGGTCGGAACGTTCAAGGCGCCGCGGGGCTGAGGGCGCCCTGGGGCCTCGGCCGCGCGGCCCACTGGGCCAGGACGACGCCGCCCAGCGCCACGGCCGCGCCCGCCGTCTGCAGGGGCCCCAGCGCTTCGCCGAACAGCGCGAAGCCGGCGTAGGACGCCACCACCGGCTGCACCAACACCACCACGGAGGCCAGCGAGGTCGGCAGCCGTCCCATCGCCCAGGCGAT
This sequence comes from Phenylobacterium sp., assembly GCF_004799395.1. Taxonomy (GTDB): domain Bacteria; phylum Pseudomonadota; class Alphaproteobacteria; order Caulobacterales; family Caulobacteraceae; genus Phenylobacterium. Next base: position 2,196 of record NZ_SSMZ01000172.1, on the reverse strand, counting down.
GGAGCCCTGGCCGGTGACATGAACCAAGCCCAGCCCTGCGCAGGCGGCGAGACCGGCCAGGGTCGATGGCAGGACCTGCTCGCCCAGCAGCAGCGCCGAGCCCAGCAGCAGCGGGGCGCCCACCACGCCCGACCAGAACATCAGCCGGCTAGCGGCCTCCGTCTTGCGGCCCTGGGCGATGGCCAGGAAGTAGAGGGCGTACCAGAAGGCCGTCGCCAGCGAGAGCAGGTTGCCCAGCGGCGCGTTCACCACAGGCGCCCCGGCGCCACGGCCGACCCCCATCATCCAGGCGCCGGCCACAGCCACCGTCATGGCCAGGAGGAAGAGCGCGCGGGGCCGCTGCTTCAGGAATATCCAGGCAAACGCCGTGACCACCACAGGCGCAAGGTTCGACAGCACCGTCGAGGCCCCGACCGAGGTGTACTTCAGCCCGTAGTGCCAGAAGCCCAGGTCGAGGGCGAAGAAGACGCCGCAGAGGAGGGCGATGGGCGAGGGCTTGCCGAGCGGGCCCGACATTCGCCGGGTCATGATCGCCAGCAGGGGAAGCGCGAAGGTCAGCCGCCAGAAGCCGGCCGCCGCCGGGCCGGTGCCGGTCAGGCGCACCAGGATGCCGGAGAAGCCGATCACGCAGGCTCCGAACACCAGCATGGCCACGGCCTGCCAGCGCGGCGCCTCGGTGGGCTGGATGACCGCCTCGCTCAAAACCCCAACTCCTCGCGCAATGAGTCCGGCGTCATACCCGAAGCGCGCAGCTCGCGGAGCGTCTGGGCGCCGTCGCGCTTTGCGAAGCGCCGGCCGTCCGGACTGGTGAGCAGGCGGTGATGGCAGTAGGTCGGCGCGGGCAGCCCCAGCAGGGCCTGCAACAGGCGCTGCACGTGGGCCGCCTCGAAGAGGTCGTTGCCGCGGATCACGTGGCTGACGCCTTGCGAGGCGTCGTCGGTCACGACCGCGAGGTGGTAGGCGACTCCGACGTCCTTGCGCGCCAGGACCACGTCGCCGCCGAGCCGTGGGCGGGCCAGGATCGCCCCGCGCTCGCCATTCGGACCTTCGCCCTCCTCCAGGAAGCTCAAGCCGCCGATGCCGCCCAGGGCGCGCTCAGCGGCGTCCAGCGACAGGCGCCAGGCGTAGGGTTCGCCGGCTTCGACGCGGCGGGCCTCCTCCTCCGGCGGCAGGGCCGCGCCACGGAAGGCCTCCATGGCGCCGTGCGGGGCGCTTTCGATGGCCTCGGCCACCTCGCGGCGGGTGCGGAAGCAGCGGTAGGTCAGGCCGCGCTCGGAAAGTTCGCGCAGCGCCGCGCCATAGTCGCTCATGTGGTCGGACTGGCGACGCACCGGGGTCTCCCAGTCCAGTCCCAGCCAGGCCAGATCCTCATGGATCGCCGCCTCATATTCCGGCCGGCAGCGGGTGCGGTCGATATCCTCGACGCGCAGCAGGAAGCGCCCCCCAGCGACCTGCGCGGCCTCGAAAGCTGTCAGCGCGGAAAAGGCATGGCCCCGGTGCAGGTATCCGGTGGGCGATGGGGCGAAACGGGTGACGAAGGCGGACATGGCGTCCGCTGCGGTCTAGTCCGCCTCGTGGCGGGGAGCCAGACCCATGTGCTGGAAGATCGCCCGCAGGAACGGCACCTCGCCGCCGCAGGCTTCCTTCAGGTGGTCGAACTGCTTGAAGCCGGCCATCTCGGCCAGGCCGTGGGCTGAGCACCAGGCCGCGGTGGTGGCCAGCTCGATGTCCAGGGTGTCGTTCGGATCGGCGCCCGCGTCGACCAGGGTGTCGCGCACCTTGCAATAGGCGCTGTCCTTGTCGTCCTGCATCTGGTCCGGCAGGTCTTCGCGGTCGCGGGCGCGGTCGTACATGACGCGGTAGAGCGCCGGGTTCTCGCGGGCGAAGCAGACGTAGGCCACGCCCAGGCCGTTGATCGCTTCCTGCGGCGAGGGGGCGTCGGCCTTGGCCTTGGCCAGCGCGGCGTCCAGCAACTCCCAGCCCTCATGGGCCACCGCCTCCAGCAGCTCGCCCTTGTCCTTGAAGTGGTGATAGGGCGCGGCGGGGCTGACGCCGGCTTCGCGGGCCACGGCGCGCAGCGACAGCGCGCTCGGCCCCTCGGCCTCCAGCAGCCGGCTGGCGGCGTCGATCAGCGCCCGGCGCAGATCGCCGTGGTGATATGGCCTTGCCTCAGCGGCTTGAGAGTCTCTCATCGGT
>NZ_SSMZ01000171.1 GCF_004799395.1 Phenylobacterium sp. | reverse complement strand
GGCGCTTTCGATCGTTCTTTCGATCCTGATGGGCTGGCTGCTGAGCCGTGCGATCGCGGGTCCGATCTCCAGGATGACCGACGCCATGGGCAAGCTGGCCTCGGGCGACCACGCGGTGGAGATCCCGGCGGTGGGCCGCAAGGACGAGGTCGGCCGGATGGCCGATGCGGTGCAGCACTTCAAGGACGCGGCCATCGAAAAGGTGCGCCTGGAGGCTGAATCCGCTGAGCAGCGCCGGGCCACCGAGGACGCCCGCAAGGCCGCTGAAGTCGAGCGCGCGGCGACGGCCCAGCAGCAGAGCCAGGTGGTCGACGGCCTGGCCCAGGGCCTGGAGCGACTGGCCGCGGGCGTGCTCACATTCCGCCTGAGCCAGGCGTTTGCGCCGAGCTACGAGAAGCTGCGCGCCGACTTCAACGCGGCCATGGAGCAGATGCAGCGCACCATCTCCGAGGTGGCCACCAACTCGGCCGGCGTGCGCACCGCCTCCACCGAGATCAGCCAGGCCTCCGACAACCTGTCGCGCCGCACCGAGCAGCAGGCCGCCAGCCTGGAAGAGACCGCCGCGGCTCTCGACGAAATCACCGCCACAGTCCGCAAGACCGCCGAGGGCGCGGGCCAGGCGCGTGACGCCGTGGGCTTGGCCCGGGCCGATGCGGAACGCTCCGGCGTCGTCGTCCGCGACGCGGTCGCCGCCATGAGCGAGATCGAGAACTCCGCCCAGCAGATCAGCCAGATCATCGGGGTGATCGACGAGATCGCCTTCCAGACCAACCTGCTGGCGCTGAACGCCGGGGTCGAAGCGGCCCGAGCCGGCGATGCGGGTCGGGGCTTCGCGGTCGTGGCTTCCGAAGTGCGGGCGCTCGCCCAGCGTTCCGCTGACGCGGCCAAGGAGATCAAGGCGTTGATCTCGGCCTCATCGCAACAGGTGGATCGAGGCGTCAACCTGGTCGGCGAGACCGGCAAGGTGCTGGAGCGGATCGTCACCCAGGTCGCCCAGATCAACGGGGTGGTCACCGAGATCGCGGCCTCTGCCGAGGAGCAGTCCACCGGGCTTCAGCAGGTCAACACCGCCGTCAACCAGATGGACCAGGTGACCCAGCAGAACGCCGCCATGGTCGAGGAAGCCACCGCCGCATCCCACGCGCTGACCAGCGAGGCCGACACCCTCGCCCGGCTGATCTCACGCTTCGACGTGGGCGAGGTGAAGGCGCACGGCCATGCGGCGCATACCCCCCAGCCGCAGCCGCGCACGGTCACCGCCATGAAGACCGTCGCCCACCGCTCCGGCGGCGCGGCCCTCGCCACCCATGAAGACAGCTGGGACGAGTTCTAGGAACCGCCATGACCACGATCACAGACGACACCACGGCGGCCCCGCTGGTCCTGGCTGACAGCCTCGACCTGACGGCGGCGGCGCCTCTGGCGGCCGAACTTCTCGCCGCCCGCGGCAAGCCCGCCACTCTCGACGCCTCTGGCGTGCAGCGGATGGGAGCTCAGTGCCTGCAGGTGCTGCTCGCCGCCCGCGCCCTCTGGTCGAGCGATGGCCTGCCCTGGCGGGTGGTCGATCCCTCGCCGGAGTTCGCCGACGCCGCCGCCCTTATGGGCTGCCCCGACCTCGCCCTCGCCACCGCCGTTCAGGACTGATCCCATGAGCATGACCGTTCTCACTGTCGACGACTCCCGGACCATGCGCGAGATGCTGCGCCTGGCGCTGACCGAGGCCGGCTACCGCGTGGTCCAGGCCGAGGACGGCCTGCATGGACTGGAGGTCCTGGCGGCCGAGGCCCCGACGGTCATCGTCACCGACATCAACATGCCGCGCATGGACGGCTTCGGCTTCATCGAGGAGGTCCGCTCGGATCCGCAATACCGCGGCGTGCCGATCCTGGTGCTGACCACCGAGAGCGACGCCGAGAAGAAGAACCGTGCACGGATGGCCGGCGCCACCGGCTGGATCGTCAAGCCCTTCAACCCTGTGAAGCTGGTGGACGCGATCCGCCGCGTCGCCGCCTGAACCTGGACCAGACCGTCATGGATCCCCTAGCGGCAATTCGCGAGACCTTTTTCCAGGAGTGCGAGGAACAGCTCGCCGAGCTGGAAAACGGCCTGCTGGCCATGGAGGCCGGCGACACCGATCCGGAGACGATCAACGCCGTCTTCCGCGCGGTGCACTCGATCAAGGGCGGCGCCGGAGCCTTCAGCCTCGAGGCGCTGGTCCGCTTCGCGCACGTCTTCGAAACGGCGCTGGACGAGATGCGCTCGGGCCGGCTCGCACCCACCAACGAGGTGCTGAAGACCCTGCTGCGCGCCGCCGACGTGCTGGCCGACCATGTGCGCGCCGCGCACGACGGCTCGGCCGTTGATGAGGCGCACACCGCCGAACTCGCCGAAGAGCTGAAGGCGCTTGACCCCAACGGCGCGACCGCCGGCGAGGAGTCCGAAGGCGAAGAGGACTGGGGCGACTTCGAGTTCAAGCCGATGTCCGTCGATGTTCCCGCCGCGCCGGCCGGTCCGAGCGGCTGGCGTGTGAGCTTCAAACCGCGCGCCGACCTCTACGCCAAGGCCAATGAGGCTGCCCTGCTGCTGCGCGAACTCGGCCGCCTTGGCCAGACGACTGTGGAGTTGGACGCCTCCGGTCTCCCGGCGCTCACAGAGCTCGATCCTGAGGCCGCCTACCTGGCCTGGACCGTCACCGTCACCGGCGACGCCGACGAGACGTCGATCCGCGAGGTGTTCGAATTCGTGGACGGCGACTGCGAGCTGGAGGTGAGCCCGTTGGCCGCCGTCGCGGCGGAAGGCGAAGCGTCCGCGACCCCTGTTGAAGATCCCGGCGAGACCCTGGACATCGGCGCCCTGCTGGCGCGTGTGCAAGCTGTGGCGGAACCTCCGTCGCCGCAACAGGTCCCCCCGGCCGCGCCGGCCCCGGCCGCCGTGGCGACCCCGGCAGATCCGTCATCCCCCCCCGACGGCCAGGGTCAGCCCCGCAAGCCGGAGGCCGGCGCCACCATTCGCGTCGACCTGGAGCGCGTCGACCGGCTCATCGACCTGGTCGGCGAGCTTGTGATCAACCAGGCCATGCTGTCCCAGCGGGTCATGGAGGCCGGCTTCGCCCGTGCCTCCGGCGTCGCCATGGGCCTCGATGAGCTGGAGCAGCTCACCCGCGAGATCCAGGACAGCGTCATGGCCATCCGCGCCCAGCCGGTGAAGTCCGTATTTCAGCGGATGCCGCGTCTGGTCCGCGAGGTCGCGGCCATGACCGGCAAGCCTGTCCGTCTGGTCACCGAAGGCGAGGGCACCGAGGTCGACAAGACCGTCATCGAGCGCCTCGCCGATCCGCTGACGCACATGATCCGCAACGCCATCGACCATGGCCTCGAGAGCCCGGAAAAGCGCGCCGCGGCGGGCAAGCCGGCGGAAGGCGTCGTGCGCCTGACCGCGGCCCACCGTTCGGGCCGCATCGTGATCGAGGTCGCCGACGACGGCGGCGGAATCAACCGCGAGCGGGTCAAGTCGATCGCCATCGAGAAGGGCCTGGTCGCGCCTGACGCCGCGCTGAGCGACGAGGAGATCGACAACCTGATCTTCATGCCGGGCTTTTCCACCGCGAGCGAGGTCTCGGACATTTCCGGCCGCGGCGTCGGCATGGACGTGGTGCGCCGCTCCATCCAGGCGCTGGGCGGGCGGATCACCATCTCGTCCCGCCCCGGCAAGGGCTCGACCTTCACCATGAGCCTGCCGCTGACCCTGGCGGTGCTCGACGGCATGGTGGTCTCCGTCCAGGGCCAGACCCTGGTCGCGCCGATCACCGCCATCGTCGAGACCCTGCTTCCCAAGGCCGGCGACGTGCACAGCCTGGGCGGTTCGGCGAGGGTGATCGCCATCCGTGACACCTATGTGCCGCTGATCGACGTGGGCATGGCCCTGGGGTACCGCGCCGGCCCGCTTGACGCGACCCAGGGCGTGGCCCTGCTGATCGAAGGGGAGGGCGGCGCGCGCGCGGCCCTGCTGGTCGACGCCATCCAGGGCCAGCGCCAGGTGGTCATCAAGTCGCTGGAAGCCAACTACCGCCAGGTGCCGGGCGTGGCGGCGGCGACGATCCTCGGCGATGGCCGCGTGGCGCTGATCCTCGACATCGACACCATCGTCGCGGTGTCCCGCGGCGCCGACTCCCTTCGCGCAGAAAAGCGCCTTGCGGCGACAGGTTGAACCTCATGACCCAGACCAACGCCAACCTCAACGCCGCCGGCGGCCTGCGTGAGCTGATCTCCTTCCGGATCGGCGCCCAGGAGTTCTGCGTCGACATCATGGCCGTGCGGGAGATCCGCGGCTGGACCGCGGCCACCGCGCTGCCGCAGTCGCCGCCATTCGTCCGTGGCGTGATCAATCTGCGCGGCGCGGTGCTGCCGATCGTCGACCTGGCCGCGCGCCTGGGCTTCGAAAGCTCCGAGACCTCCGATCGCCACGTGATCATCGTCGCCCAGATCGGCGAGCAGGTCGTGGGCCTGCTGGTCGACGCGGTGTCCGACATCCTCACCGTCACCGACGACGTGATTCAGCCGACCCCGGATGTCGCTTCCGACACGGCCAAGTTGTTCGTGCGCGGACTGCTGGCCATCGACGGCCGCATGATCAGCCTGATCGGTCTGGAGCGCGTTCTCCCCGACTTCGAGCTGGAAGCCGCATGACCGCCACCGCCGCCCTGAAGTCCCGCGCGCCCGCCGCCATGGTCGAAGGGGAATTCCTCTTCACCGAAGGCGACTTCCGCAAGATCGCCGCCATGGTGCATGGCGACGCGGGCATCTCGCTTCATGAAACCAAGGCGACCCTGGTCTACTCGCGCCTGGCCAAGCGCCTTCGTGCGCTGGGCCTGGCGAGCTTCCAGGACTATTGCGCCCTGGTCGCGGGTCAGGACGGCGTGGACGAACGGCAGAAGATGCTGGCGGCCTTGACCACCAACGTCACGCGCTTCTTCCGCGAGCCGCACCACTTCGACCACCTGCGCGACAAGGTGCTGCCTCCACTGCTGGCCGCGGCCAAGGCCGGCGGCAAGATTCGCATCTGGTCGGCCGCTTGTTCCAGCGGCCAGGAGCCCTATTCGGCGGCCATGACGATCCTGTCGCTGGCCCCCGACGCCGCCAACCTCGACATCAAGATCCTGGCCACCGACATCGACCCCAACATGGTCGCTGACGCGCGCACCGGGGTCTATGCTGAAGGGCTGCTCACGGGCATTCCGGCGGAATATCTGCGCCGCTGGACCTCGCCTGCGGCCGGAAGACCCGGCGCGGTGCAAATGGCTGGTGAGGCCCGCGCGCTGATCACATTCAACGAGCTAAACCTGATCGGCGAGTGGCCGATGAAGGGCAAGTTCGACGCCATCTTCTGCCGCAACGTGGCGATCTATTTCGACGACGAAACCCAGGCGCGCCTGTGGAGCCGGTTCGCGCCGCTGCTGCCGCTCGGCGGGCGGCTCTATATCGGCCACTCGGAACGGGTGGCGGGTCCCGCCGCGGCGGCCTTCGAACCGGACGGAATCACCACCTACCGTCTGACGCGGGAGAGCGGACGATGATCCGTGTCCTGATCGTCGACGACAGCGCCACCATGCGCAAGTTGATCGCTGCGTCCCTTTCGGCGGATCCCGAGTTCGAAGTGGTCGGCGAAGCCGCCGACCCGTTGCAGGCCCGCGAGGCGATCAAGGCGCTGAACCCCGACGTCATCACCCTGGACGTCGAGATGCCGAACATGAACGGACTCGACTTCCTCGAGCGGCTGATGCGGCTGCGGCCCATGCCCGTGGTCATGGTGTCGACTCTGACCACCCGCGGCGCGGAGATCACGCTCGCGGCGCTGGAGCTGGGCGCGGTCGACTGCGTGGCCAAGCCCACATCCGGCACGCCGCGCGCCTTCGACGCCCTGCCCGACAAGGTCCGCGCCGCCGCGTCGGCCCGTGTGCGCCCGCAGCGGGTCGCCCCGGCTGCCTGCGAGCCGGACGGCCACTTCGCGCCGGGCGACCGGGTGGTGGCCATCGGATCCTCCACGGGCGGGGTCGAGGCCCTGCTGGCGCTGGTCGAGCGCCTGCCGGCCAACTGCGCGCCGACGGTGATCACCCAGCACATGCCAGCGACCTTCACCAAGAGCTTCGCCGAGCGCCTGAACAGGACCTGCGCGGCCGAGGTGCGGGAAGCCCGCGACGGCGACCCCCTGGCGGCGGGCAAGGTGTTCCTGGCCCCGGGCGGCGACAGCCATCTGGAGATCGACGGGGTCAACCACCTGCGCTGCCGGGTCACGCCCGGCCCGCCGATGAGCGGCCACTGCCCGTCGGTGGACCGCCTCTTCGAGTCCGTGGCGCGCACCGCCAAGGCCCGCGCCGTCGGGGTGATCCTGACTGGGATGGGCCGCGATGGGGCCCGCGGGCTGCTCTCCATCCGCGAGGCCGGCGGCCGCACCCTGGGCCAGAACGAGGCCACGTCAGTGGTCTACGGCATGCCCAAGGCCGCCTTTGAAATCGGCGCCGTCGAACGCCAGCTGCCGCTGGAAAAGATCGGCCCCGCAATCCGTCAACTCACCAACCGGGAAGGGCCCCGCTGATGCCTGCCGCTGCGACTATCAACTGCCTCATCGTCGACGATCAGCAGACCATCCGCTCGCTCGTGCGCAGCGGCCTGCAGGAGCTCGGCTTCAAGAACATCCATGAAGCTCCGGACGGCGAGGAAGGCCTGCGTCAGATGCTGACCCGCCAGGTCGGCCTGGTGATCTCCGATTTCAACATGCCGAAGCTGGACGGTCTGGGCCTGCTGCGCGCGGTGCGGGCTCACCCGCCGATCCAGAAGACCGCCTTCATCATGCTGACCGGCCGGGCCGACAAGGACCTGGTCCAGCGGGCCGTGCAGTTCGGGGTCAACAACTACCTCGTGAAGCCGTTCACGGTGGCGGTCCTGCGCGAAAAGATCGAAGCGGTCTTCGGCGCGCTGCAATGAACCTGACCGCCGCCGATTGGCAGGCCGACCGCAGGGACGCGGCTGCGGGGGCCGAGCCTCGCAAGATCCACGTGATCCAGGGCGAGTTCCACGTCTGCGACGACGCCGACGTGGTGCTGACCACGATCCTGGGATCGTGCGTGGCCGCGTGCGTGCGAGATCCGGTGGCCGGCGTCGGCGGCATGAACCACTTCCTCTTGCCGGGCGAGAGCGGCGGCGAGGGCCTGCGCTACGGCGTCCAGTCGATGGAACTGCTGGTCAACGCGCTCCTGCGCCGTGGCGCGCGCCGCGACCGGCTGGAGGTCAAGCTGTTCGGCGGCGCGCGGCTGATCGACGGGCTCACCGATGTCGGCTCCCAGAACGCCGAGTTCGCCGAGCGCTTCGTGCGCGACGAGGGACTTCAGGCGGCCGGTGGGTCGCTGCGCGGCCGGCGTGCGCGGCGCATCCAGTATTGGCCGGTGAGCGGCCGCGCCCGGCAGGTGCTGCTGGAAGCCGCCAATTCCCGCGTGTTCGCCGCCGAGCGCCCCCGCGCGGCGGCCCCGCCTCCGCCCGAACAATCCGGCGCCCTGGAGCTCTTCTGATGTACAGCGGACCAACCCTGCGCCCCCTGGCCGAGCCGTTGAACCTGGCGGCGATCGAACTGGCCGACCTGGCGCGGCTCAGCGACCGTCTGCAGACGTCGATCGCCCGGCTGACCGCCGACCGCGGAACGCCCGACTCCGGTTTCCTCACCGAGGTTCAGGCCGTCGATCTGTTGAGCCAGCGCCTGGAGGGAATGGCCGCCTTCCTGCGCGTGCTGGCCGCGTCGGCGCCGACCAATGTGACCACCGACGTCCACGCCGCGGTCATGGGGCTGACGCTCGCCGAGCAGGCGCGGCGGCTCTCCGGAGCGCAGCCCGCGCCGGCGGCGCTCGTCGACGATGGCGAGCTGCAGCTGTTCGCGGACCTCGACTAGGCCATGTCGACCGTCCCGTTCCGGCGCCAGGAACGCGTCAACCTGTCGACCGCCGAGGTGCTGATCGTCGGCGGCGACGCTGATGGCCTGGAAATCCTGGCCCAGATGTTCGCCGGCTTCGGCGTGCACACCCCACGGCGTTGCGCCGCGGGGGCCGAGGCCATGACCGTCGTCGGCGAGCGGGACCTGAACCTCGTGGTGGTCGACAGCCAGTTGGCCGACACCGACGGCTACGACTTCATCAGCTGGTTGCGCCGTTGCGGTTCACCCAACGCCTGGGCGCCGGCGATCCTGGTGACGGGCCATACGACATCGTCGCAGATCTTCCGGGGCCGCGACGCCGGGGCGAGCTTTGTGGTGCGCAAGCCCGTGCTGCCCCTGGTCATGATGCAGCGCATCATCTGGCTGCTCAGCGATCCCCGCGCGTTCGTGACCTCGCCCGGCTACTGCGGCCCCGACCGCCGGGTCCGTTCGATCGGCCCGCCGGTGGGCATGAAAGGCCGCCGCCACGACGACCTCTCCGTGGAAGTCGGTGAGGCCAAGACCCCCAACCTCGAACAGGACGAAATCGACGCCCTGTTCCAACCGAAAGCCATTTCGCGATGAGCGTTGCTCGCATTTTCAAGGTGGAGAACCGCCTGGCGAAGGTCGCCCGTTCGCCGGGCGGCAAGACCGTCGAAGAGGCGGTGCGCGGCGCTGAGCAGCGGATTGAGTCGGTGCGTGAGCAGTGCATCGCGGCCCTGGCCACCAAGGCCGACCAGCTCGCCGTGCTTTCGGCGGGCGACCGCGGCGCGGGCGCACAGGACACGATGAAGGGCCTCTACAACATCAGCAACGCCATCTTCGGCGTGGCGTGTGTCTATGAGCTGGATGCGCTGGCGGAGGCGGCCTGCAGCCTGTGCGATCTGCTGCACGGCTTCCGCAATGGCGAGACGATCAACTGGTCGGCCGTCGACGTGCATGTGGATGGCATCCGCCTGCTCGCAACCGGGCGGTCGGAAGGCGCGCTGTCGGTGCTGGCGGGACTGCGCAAGGTGCGCGCGCGGTTCGTGTCCGCGCAGTCGTAGCTGCTCAGGCGACGCGGGCGGCGCGGACCGGCAGGGCCTCGGCGGCGTCGACCAGGGCGCGCTCCAGGGCTCGCGCGATCCTCGCCTCGACCGGAGCGTGCTGCAGGCGCCGGCGGATATCCTCGACGATATCGAGCGTCCGTTGTGGCGCGGCGCGCTCGACGGCGCGGGCGGCCTCCTCCTCGAGGGCGGCGTCGGCGGCGGTGTTGAGCATCGGCGAGAGCGCGGAGAGCGCCCGGAGCGTCGCGCGGCTCAACGCCAGCGAGGCCTGAAGATCGGCGTCCAGCGCACGCAGGACATCACGATCGGGTTCGGCCAGGGCCGGAATCTCACGCACGACGGTCGTCTCTCTGGGGGATGATCTGGCCTCAGGCTTAGCCGTGGCAGGTTAATCGAAGCTAAAAATGTGCATTTGCACATATTGCATAACGAAATTTCTCAGCTGCTCATTGTGGCGCCGCTCGAATTGGCCTTGAGTGCCCGGCCCATGACAGCCGCGCGCACGCTTCGTCCCCCCGCAAACTCCGTAGACCCCGATGGCGAGTTCCCGTTGGGGCCGCCGGAATACTTCTTCTACCTGCTGTTCCAGGCGGCGCGGCAGCGGGACCTCTTCTTCGACCGCGAGCTGGCGCCGGTGGGCCTCAATCTGGCGCAATGGCGCTCGTTGGCGATCATCCGGCGCCTGGAGTCCTGCACCATGACCGCGCTCGCTCGGTTCAGCACGATCGATAGGACGACGCTCACCCGCGCGGTCGACCAGCTGGTCACACGCGGGGTCGTCGAGCGCATCGTTCCCGACCGCGATCGGCGCCAGATCAATCTGCAGCTCACGACGCATGGCAAGACGGTCTACAGCCAGGCTGTCGAGATCCTTAAGGACCGCAATCGTCGCGTGCTGTCGGAGGTCGATCCCAAGCGCCTGCGCGAAGCGACCCGCGTCCTGCAGGAGGCGCTCCTGAAGCTGGCCGGCGAGGGCGAGCTCGCCATCGACCTGCTCAACTTCGGCGCCACTGCGCCGCCCGAGGAGGCGTAGTCCGCGCCGCTGGCGGCCGTCTTCCGACCGGGAATTCCCGGAAATTCCCACTTTTAACGATGAATTATCTGGAAGGGCGCAGCTTCCCTGCGAACCCACCTGGATATCCGCCGTGCTCAACAGCCCTGGTTGCCGCCCCTCGCCGAACGTCGTCCTGGCCCTCGCCGCAGTCGCCCCTGATGCCGCCGGCAAGCCGGCGGCGCAGTCCGCGCCGGGCTGTTGGGTCACGCCTTTGCGGATGCGCATCGCGCTCCTGGGGGAATCCGTCAAATGACCGCAGGCCTGTTTCCGGCCGTGCCTGTGGCGCCCAGCGACCCGTTCGAGCGCGCCATGGCCTGGCGCGCCTGCAACATGTGGACGCGCACATTCCAGGTCACGCTCGTGGCCGGTCTGTCCTGGCTCGGCGGCGAGCGCGAGTTCGTCGCGATCTGGGCCGCCACGACGCTGGTGTGCGGCCTGATCGACAGCCGTCTCAGCCAATGGCTGCTGCATCGGCCCCGCACCCGCGCGGGCGTCGTCCTGGTGGCTGCGAGCTATGTTCTCTCAGGCGCCAGCTTCGCCGCATCGGCGCTGATCCTGTCGCAGCCGCCGACCCCGATGCACCTCGCCGAGGCCGTGCTGGTGTTGTGCGCAACCAGCCTGAACAACGCGATGATGTGCTGCGGCTCGCGCCTGGCTACCATCGTCCTGGTGGCGCCGGCGTCGATCATGCTGATGGCCGGCCCGATCCTGGCGCGACAGGCCGGCTATCAGGTGACCACCCCCGACATCCTCTTGATGGCGACCGCCGCCGTGGTGTTCACCGTCTTCATCCTGCGCATGGCCAGCGCCTTCTATGCGCGAGGCCAGACGCTGAAGGCGGCGCTTGAGGGCCTGTCACATGCCGGCCAGACGGCCATGGAGGGCCGTCAGCGCTGGCGGATGATCTTCCACCACAGCCCGATGGCGCGGCTGTGCTTCGACGCCTCGGCCCTGTACCGGCTCCTGGACGCCAAGGGCAAGCTCGCGGGCGCACGCCTGGGCGACCGGTTGAAGGCCAGGGTTTCGTCGGTGGCCGAGGTCTTCGCCCATATCCGCATGCTGGAAGCCAATGAGGTCGCCACGGAGCTGTGCGGCGACCAGCTCGCGGGGTCGCACTTCACTGAGAGCTCGCTCGACGCCTTCTGCGCGGCGCTGAACGAGATCGACGAGGACGGCGTCATTCCGATTTTCACGGCGGAGATGATCTGCGCCGGCGGCGGGACGCTGGAGGTCGAGGTCCACTACCGCGTGGCCCCCGATCCGGGCGCGCCCTGGAGCCTGTGCTTGGCCACCTACGTCGACGTCACCGAGGCGCGGCGCGCGGCGCGCGAACAGCGCGAGGCGCTGCAGGCGGCGGAGGTGGCCAACCGCGCCAAGAGCGATTTCCTGACGCTGATCAGCCACGAGATCCGCACGCCCTTGAACGGCGTCCTCGGCATGGCCCAGGCCATGGCGCTCAATCCGCTGTCGAGGCTGCAGCGCCAGCGCTTGCGGGTGATCAGCGACAGCGGCTCGGCCTTGCTGGCGATCGTCGACGATCTGCTGGACCTGTCGAAGATCGAAGCGGGCGGCCTCGAAATCATCCGCGCCGACTGCGATGTGTCGGCCCTGGTGGAGAGTGTTCACGCGGCCTATTCGGCGGAAGCCGCTTCGCGCGGACTGGCCTTCGTGCTCGACCTCGATCCAGGGGCTTCTGGAGGCTACGAGGCCGACGCCGGGCGGCTGCGACAGATCCTCGGCAACCTGATCTCCAACGCCATCAAGTTCACCCATCAGGGCGAGGTGGCGGTGCGCCTGGGACGCACCGAGCGCGGCGTGCGCCTCGAGGTCAGCGACACCGGCATCGGGATTGCTCCGGACCGGATCGCGGCGCTGTTCGAGACCTTCGCGCTCGCCGACTCCTCGCCGACCCGGCGCTACGGCGGCGCGGGCCTGGGCCTGGCTATCTGCCGCCAGCTTGCCCAGGCCATGGGCGGCGACATCAGCGCCTGCAGCATGCCCGGCCGCGGCAGCGTCTTCATCGTGGACCTGCCCATGACCCGCAGCCACGCGCCGGCCGCGCGGTTCGGCGCGCCCGCGATCGCCGGCGGGCCGTTGCGGGTCCTGGCGGCGGAGGACAATCCGGTGAACCGCATGGTGCTGAAGGCGCTGCTGGCGCAGATCGATATCGAGCCGGCCTTCGTCGAGAACGGCCTCGAGGCGGTGGAGGCCTGGGAGACGGCCGACTGGGATGTGATCCTGATGGACGTCCAGATGCCGCAGATGGACGGCCCGACCGCCACGCGCCGCATCCGCACCCGCGAGGCGGAGCTCGGCCGGGCCCCGACGCCGATCATTGCCGTCACCGCCAACGCCATGATCCACCAGGTGGCCAGCTACCGCGCCGCCGGCATGACCGAGGTGGTCTCCAAGCCGATCAATGTGGAGGCGCTGTTCGCGGCGCTACTGAGCGCCGTCGCCGCGCAGCAGGCTCAGCCGCCGATCGCCGCCGCCGGCTGATCGCCGAACGCCGCCGCCAACTCGCGGGCCAGGTCGGCGCGCCGATAGGGCTTGCCCAGGAACCCGGACCGACCGTCCATGCGCAGGGCGCGGATCGACGGCTCGTCGGTGTGGCCGGAGGTGAACAGCACACGCAGATCCGGGTTCAGCCCTCGCACCCGGTCGGCCAGCTGGCGGCCGTTCATGCCGCCGGGCATGACGATGTCGGTCATCAAGAGGTCGATGTCCGAGCTGGCGTCCAGCCGGCGCAACGCGTCGTGGCCGTTGCGCTGGGCGGTGACCCGACATCCCAGCGAGGTCAGTTGGCGCTGCACCTGATCGCGGAGCAGGTCGTCGTCCTCGACCAGCAGGACGTGGCGCGGCGCGGCCGTCGCTGCGGCCGCCTCCGCCTCGGCAGGAGCCTGCGGGTCCGGGGCGGCGGTCTCGGGCAGATAGATGCGCACCCGCGCACCTCGGCCGGGCTCGGAGTCGATCTCCAGCCGCCCGCCCGACTGGCTGGCGAAGCCATGCACCATGCTTAGTCCCAGGCCCGAGCCCTCGCCCTCGGGCTTGGTGGTGAAGAAGGGCTCGAGCGCGCGGCAGCGGGTCTGGGCCGACATGCCCTCGCCGGTGTCCTCCACCGACAGCAAAATGTGGCTCCGCCCGTCGCCGTCGGCGGCCGCCTCGCGAGCCGCGCCGAGGGTGAGGCGCCCGCCCAGCGGCATGGCGTCGCGCGCGTTGATCGCCAGATTGAGCATCGCCGAGGTCAGCTGGGTGCGGTCGGCCAGGCAGAACAGCGGGGCATCGCCGGTCTTGAGGTCGATCTTCACCTGGCTGTCGATGGTGCGCTGCAGGATCGGCAGCAGGTCGTGCAGGAAGCTCGTACAGTCGATGGCGCGCGGGGCAAGCGGCTGGGTGCGCGCGAAGGCCAGCAGTCGGCTCACCAGCTCCGCTCCGCGCTCGGCCGCGTCCAGCGCCAGCCGCGCGAGCGCCCGAAGTTCCGGCGCCTGGTCCAGTCCGTCGGCCAGGCTCTCGGTCGAGCCGATGACTACGGTCAGCAGGTTGTTGAAGTCGTGGGCGATGCCGCCGGTCAGCCGCCCGATGGCTTCCATCTTCTGGGCCTGGCGCAGCTTCTCCTCGGCGGCCATGTGCTCGCGCATGTCGCGGCCGATGCTGATCACGGTGTCCTTGGACTCCGAGCGCACCGCCGACCACATCACCGGGATCACCGTGCCGTCCTTGTGCAGGTGGCGATTGACGAAGGGCGGGAGCGTGACGCCGCGGCCGATCTGGCGAGCCAGGTCGCCGCCTCTCTCCTGATCCTCCGGATGCAAGAAGTCCTGGTAGCAGCGCCCGATCATCTCCTCGGGCCGATAGCCCCAAAGCCGTTCGGCGTGCTGGTTCACCTGCTGGAAACGCCCGTCCATGCCGACGACGCAGATGATGTCGTGGGAGTTGTCGAAAATCGCCTGGGCGGCCTCCAGCGCGGTCTTCAGCTGCTCGCGGCTGGCGCGCAGTTCGTCGGCGGCAAGCTTCTCGACGGTCACCTCATGGCCCTGGCAGAAGACGCCATAGATGACGCCGTCGGCGTCGCGCAGCGGCTGCAGCACGAAGTCGCCGTAAGCCTCTTCGTCGGGACCGCCAGGATAGCGGGTGACCAGCAGTTTGGTGGCCCGCTGGATGTGCGGCTTCCCGGTCGCATAGACCTCGTCGAGCATCCGCCCGAAGCCGCGGGAATAGCCGCGGGGCATTCCGAGGCGCGCCGGCTGGCCGATGATCGAGGCCTTCAGGCCGGTGAACGCCAGGTGCGCCGGATTGGCCATCTGCACCACGTGCTCGGGTCCGGTGAAGACAATCATGCAGCCGGGCGCCTGGTCGAACAGCTCGCGGATACGCTGCACCTCGGCGTCGGGATGTCCGGGCGCGCGGGTGCGACCCGAGGGCGCAGGGGCGTCGATCTCTGGGGGAAGCGGCGGGATCATGTCGGAAAGGACTCTAGGTTGGGCTTGATTTTCGGGGACATTGGGCGGCTCATTTCGGGAGAAGCGTCGCCCAAGGGGGGGCCATGTCGCATCTTGCCCGCGCCGCCGGGTTGACCGGCTTTGTGGAAGTCGCCCTTTCGGTCGGGGTCGACCCCTATCGGATTGCGGCCGATGCGGGCGTGCCGGCCGCCGCATTCAGCGATCCCGACATGAAGGTGGCCTCGCGCGCCATCAGCCAGATGTACGACCTCGCCGCCGAACGCTCCGGCGCCAGCGACTTCGGCCTGCGGGTCGTCGAGACGCGCAAGCTCTCCAATCTTGGGCCGATCGCCCTGGTGATCCGTGAGCAGCCGACGGTGCGCAAGGCGCTGGCGCAGCTGGCCCGCTACATCTGGCTGCAGAACGACGCCTATTCCGTCGAGGTGGAGGAGACCGGCGACATTGCCGTGCTGCGGATGAATGCGCCGGCCTGGGTCAGCCGGCAGAGTGTGGAGATCAGCGTCGGCGTGGGGTTGCGGCTCCTGCGCGAACTGCTCGGCGAGGCCTGGCGGCCGCAGGAGATCTGCCTGGCGCACGCCGCGCCGCCCTATCTCAGCGCCTATCGCCGCGTCTACGGCATGGCGCCGCGTTTCAATCAGGATTTCAATGGCTTGGTCATCGCGCGCGCCGATCTCGACCGGCCGATCACCAATGCCGATCCGGCCCTGGCCCGGCAGATGGTCCGCTATATCGAGGAAATGGCCGCCAGCCGCAGCTCGAGCTTCGGCGACAAGGTGCGCGAGATCATCCTCATGCTCCTGCCCAACGGCGATTGCACGGTCGACCGCGTGGCTCAGCGGCTGGCCATGGACCGCCGCACCCTGCACCGCCGCCTCGCCGCCGAGGGAGAGACTTTCTCGGGCCTGCTCAACGCGGCGCGACGGGAGACCGCCGAGGCGCTGCTGACCCGTAGCGGCCGGTCGTTCCGGAACGTCGCTGAGCTGGCGGGCTTCTCCAGCCTCAGCGCTTTCGCCCATTGGTTCCGCCGCCAGTTCGGCTGCACGGCGAGCGACTACCGCGCCCGGGGCGCCGGCGGCCTCGCCACGGCGGCCGGCCACACGCCCTTGCCGGTCGGGTAGGCTCCGGGCCGGGCCGCCGGCGGGGTTCATGCCGCGCGCGAGGAAAGGACGTCGTCCGGATCGCGCATCACGTAGCCGCCGCCCCAGACCGTCTCGATGTGCTGGCGGTCGGACGCGGTCGCCAGCTTCTGGCGCAGCTTGCAGATGAAGACGTCAATGATCTTGCCGCCGGGCTCGTCCATGCCGCCGTAGAGGCTGGTGAGGAAGACATCCTTGTGCAGCGTCTTGCCGCGGCGAAGGGCCAGCAGTTCCAGGGTTTGATATTCCTTGCCGGTCAGGTGCACCCGAACCCCGTTCACATGCACGACCCGCGCGTCCAGGTTCAGGCTGACGTCGCCGACGGTGATGGTGGAGTCCGCATGGCCGCTGGACCGGCGGATGACGGCGCGGGCCCGGGCGGTGAGCTCGTCCTTGTGGAACGGTTTCACCAGGTAGTCGTCCGCCCCGCCGGCGAAGGCGCTGACCTTGACCGCCACGTCGCCCGACCCGGTCAGGATGATCACCGGCGTCTGGACCTTGGCCCTGCGCAGGGTGCGCAACACCTCCATGCCGCTCAGGTCCTGCAGATTCAGGTCGAGCAGGATCAGGTCGTAGGCATAGGCTTGCGCCAGGTCGAGGCCGTCCTCCCCGGAGCCGGCGATTTCCACATTGAACTTCACGGACGTGAGCATCAGCTCGACGCTTCGCGCCGCGTTCCGGTCGTCTTCAATCAGCAGTACGCGCATCCTGGTCTCCTTGATTTCTTCTGGGGTTGGGCAGGCGGAGGGGTCCGGCGCCGCGGGTTGCGACCGCCGGGAGTTCGGTTGAAGCGGATCGTCTATCGGTCGAGGGCGATCCTCGGGTTGGCGGAAAGGTCGATCTCCTCGCCAGGCGGCCCGGCCGGCGTGCGGTCGAGCACCACCCGGGCGGCGGTGATCAGCGAGGACATGCGGAAGGGCTTGGCCAGCACCTCGTCGGCGCCCAGCTCGTGGGCCCAGACCAGGAAGTTCTGGCTGCGCCCGTAGTGGCCGCCGCCCGAGATGGCGATGACCCGGGTGTCGGGCGCCACGCGGCGCGCCTCCATGATCGTGCCGATCCCCTCCATTTCCGGCATGACGATGTCGGTGACCATCAGGTCGGGCTTCAGGGTCTGCAGCATCTCGACGCCGACGCGCCCGTTCCGGGCGCAGTAGGTCTGGAAGCCCTCGCGGACGAAGGCCGCGGTGAGCAGCATCAGCAGGTCGGGATCGTCCTCGACGAGCAGCACCTTGCGCGCCCGCTCCTGGTCGCGCGGCGGCGCGTCCTCGCCGGGCGAGGTCAGCGCCGGCTCGCGACCGCTGTCGATTGAGGCGTCTTGGAGGGCCAGGCCGGCCAGCAGTCCCGCCGCACGATCGGCTGCCAGCATGCCCACCCGGGCCAGCTCGGCGTGCTGCGGCGCGCCTTTGAGGTTTTCCGCCAGGGACTCGCAGACCCCGATGATCACGGCCAACAGGTCATAGAGGTCGCGCGCGCCGCCGGCAGCCTGGGGGGCGACCGCCGGCAGCGGCGCCTTCGGGCTCTTCAGAGCCACGGAAGCTGTTGAAAAGGGGCCGGAAATTTGGTCGCGGAGAAATTCTGGGCGCATTGCGGGCGTCGATTTCAACTAGGGTTTCCGAGGACGAGCCACCCAGTGAAAGGACCTTGGCTCGAGAGCCGCTGGTTCGCTCCCGTGAGGGTGATTCGCGGCGGTTCCCCTACATGGTTAACGGCGGCGTAGGTTGTTCTTCGGGGACAGAAATTTGTTTATTGGGGACAGATATGTGCATTTGCACGGATATCGACGCCTTACTGTGTAAACCTATGCTCGCGGAACCTGGAAACGGCTCCGGCTACTCGATCAGCCGCCGTACGGCGGCGGCGAGAGTCTCCTGCGCACGCTTGGGCGAGAGGCCCTGTTCGCGGCGAAGGCGGGACCAGGCTTCGAAGCTGAGCAGCAGGTCGAGGGCCTCCAGCTTCAGCTGATCCCGGGCCACGGCGGCAGGAACCTGCTGCCTGAGGATCTCGCGCAATGCCTTCACCAGGCGGGCATGATCGACGTCCATATACCGCGATCGGCGCTGCAACAGGCTGCTGGCGCGCAGGAACGGTCCGACTTTCTCGAACGCCCAGGCGCGGCGTTCCACCAGTTCCACCACCCGTTCGCGCCAGGCCTCGCAGCGGAACGGCGCCTCGGCGGCGGCGTGCAGTTCGCCCATGATCACCACCGACATCTCGCGGAACAGGCTGTCCATGTCCTGGAAGTGGCGGAACACCGTCCGCAGGCCGACGTCGGCCCGCTGGGCGACCTGTTCTGCGCTGGGCGCGAGGTCGCCGGCGTGGATGATCTCCAGCATCGCGGCCACGATCTTGGCGCGGTTGTCCTGCCCGCGCCGACGGCGGCCGTCGCTTGAGGGGGTGACGGGCGCGGGCATGCGGCTCAAGCGAACAGTCCGGACAGGCCGGCCGGCGCCAGGGCGGCGTCGGCCTTGGCGCGTGCGGCGGGAGGAAGTCGTCCGTGCGCCTCGCGAAGCCAGCCTAGGCACTTGGCCTGATAGGGGAACGGCTGCTGGGTCCAGGCCTTGCCGTCCACCTCGGCGCTCACCTCATTGGCGCTGGCCGCCACGGCGCGCGCATTGGCCAGCATGACCGGCGGATAGACCTGGCCGATCTCGGCCAGGATGGCGGCGAAGGTCGGGGGCAGGGCGTCCGTCGGCAGCCAGTCGGCGTCGGCAGGTTCGAGGCCGGACAGGTCCTCCATCATGCCGGTCCAGGCCGTCACCCGGGGCGCGATCTCAAGCGCCAGCGCAGCCGGCGTCGGGTCGAACTCGGTGAGCTGGGTCAGCTGGCCGAAGACCGCGAAGTCGCAGGAGCCAGGGCGCTGGCCCATCAGGTAGGGATAGGCCCGCAGGTGGTCTTCGAAGGCGAGGAGGAAGCGGCGGTAGCTCGCCTCGATCACCGGGCCGGTGGTCTCGTTGGACCCGACATAGCGCAGCCGCCCGATCTGACGCTCGGCGAAGGCCGCGCCGGCCTGGGCCAGGGCCTCGTCCGGAATGGTGAAGCCGCGCCAGCAGGGTAGGATCTTCGCCGCCTTGGCGGTGTCTGCGGCATAGGCCCAGCGATAGTGGAACATGGCCTTGGTCAGCCATTCGTCGGCGTAGTCCTCGATCAGCTCGTTCAGGAACGCCAGCGCCGGATCGGCAGGGATCAGGCTGCGGCCCTCGTACTCGGCCTCGAAGCGGCGGATCAGCGGCGTGGAGTCGGTGACCGCCTGCACCTCGCCCGCCGCATCCGGCAGATAGAAGGTGGGCAACAGCTGCACCTTCGGCCGCGGCAGGTCCTTCATCAGCGGACTGTTGGGCAGGATGAAGCGATAGGTGATCCGGCGGAAGCGAAGCACCGCCAGCATCTTGCGGGTGTAGGGCGAACCGGGAGCTCCCGAGAGGGCGATGGGATCGGTCATGCGAAGCGCGCCTCAGGCTAACGGAACTGGTTCAGGCGGTCGGTGCGGCGGATCTCCGCCGATCCGGCCGGCAGGCTCAGGAAGTCGCCATCATGGCCCACGCGCACGGTCCCGTGGAAGATGTCTCGGCTCTTGCCGAGCCAGGGGCCTTCCAGCGCCCGGATCGGCAGCGGCGGGATGATGTGGGTGAACAGCAGGTAGCGCACTCCGGCGCGCTGGGCGATGCCCGCCGCGGCTTCCGGTGTGGTGTGGTAGCTCAGGATGTCACGGGTGATATGGGCCAGGTTGTCCTTGCCGCCGGCGATCGCGGCTTGGTGCTGGATGGCCACCAGATTGGGCGCCAGGCCCTCGTGGACCAGGACGTCGGCGCCCTTCGAGGTCGCCTCCAGCCGAGGAGAGGGGGCGGTGTCGCCGCTGACCACCACCGAACGGCCGCGATAGTCGAAGCGGTAGCCGACGGCGGGTTCGACCGGGCGGTGGTCCACAGGGAATGCGGTGACCCTCAGGCCGCCATTGTCGATCAGCACCAGATCGGGGCCATTGCGGTCCACAGCGAAGGGATGCGGCGTCCCGCCGAAGCCGGAAGGAGGGGCGACGGCGGGGCCGTGATGAGCGATGCGGTAGCCGCGGTCGAGGCTGTAGGCGGCTTCGAAGCCCACCACCACCTGGTCGACGCCTGTGGGACCGAAGACGGGCAGGGGCGCTGAATTGGCGCCGCCCGCCCAACGCTGCAGCATCAGCTCGCCCAGGCCATCGATGTGGTCGGAGTGGAAGTGGGTCAGGAACACCGCTTCCACCTTGGCTGGCGGCAGGTTCATCAACGCCAGGTTCTTCTGCGCCCCGGCCCCGACATCGACCACGAACAGCCGGTGTCCGGCCAGCACCGCCGTGCATGGGCCCGCTCGGGTGGGATCGGGCATCGGCGAGCCGGAACCGCAGAGGCCGACGTTCAGGCTGTCACCGAGACCCGCGTAGGGATCGTCGCCCATCGCGTGGGCGTAGAGCCGGCTCATCAGCGCCACGGCGATCTGACCGCGCAGCGAAATAGCCGCGGCGCCGACGATCAGGAACACGGCCAGCCCCGAGAGGCCAACGGCCTGCCATCGCTTCATCGGAGGCCCCCGTCGGCTTGACGTCGCAGTTATATAGTGACACTCAAATTGCCACTATATTCCGAGGTGCGAACCCGGAAGTCAATCGGGGGGACGACCGTTGGAAATCCTGAGGACGCCGGACGCGCGCTTCGAGGGGCTGGAGGACTGGCCCCATGCGCCGCACTACGCAACGGTGGCCGACGCCGACGGGACGCCGCTTCGCCTGCACTATGTGGACGAGGGGCCGCGTGACGGGCCGGTGGCGCTGCTGATGCACGGCGAGCCGTCCTGGGCCTACCTGTACCGGAAGATCATCGCGGACCTGGTGGCGAAAGGGTATCGCGCCATCGCCCCGGACCTGATCGGCTTTGGCCGCTCCGACAAGCCGGCTGCGCGCAGCGACTACACCTATGAGCGCCACGTCGTATGGATGAGCCAGTGGCTGCAGCAGCTGGAGCTCAGCGACATCACCCTCTTCTGCCAGGACTGGGGCGGACTGATCGGCCTTCGCCTGGTGGCGGCGTTTCCGGAGATGTTCGCCGGCGTGATCGTCGGCAACACCGGCCTGCCGACCGGCTCGGGCATGACCGAGGGCTTCAAGGCCTGGCGCGATTTCAGCCAATCGGTGCCGCAGTTCCCCGTGGGCTTCATCGTCAATGGCGGTGTGACGCGCGACCTGTCGCCGACCGAGGTCGCCGCCTACGACGCCCCGTTCCCCGACGAGAGCTACAAGGAAGGCGCGCGCCAGTTTCCGTTGCTGGTGCCGGTCACGCCCGAGCACGAGTCGGTCGCCGAGAACCAGGCCGCCTGGAAGGTGCTGGAGCGGTTCGACAAGCCGTTTCTCACCGCCTTCAGCGATGGCGATGCGGTGACCCGCGGCGGCGAGGCGGCGTTCCAGGCCCGGGTGCCTGGCGCCAGGGGCCAGCCGCACGTGATCCTGAACGGCGGCCACTTCCTGCAGGAGGACAGCCCCGCCGAGATCGCCGTCCTGATCGACGGGATGATCGCCGGCCGCATGAGGGAGACGGCCTGATGGAGGTGGTCAACCAGGTCCTGCCGACGCTGGAACGGGCCATGGAATTCTTCGGCGGCGCCGAGGACGGGCGCTTCGTGATGGTCAACCTGCTCAAGTTCAAGCCGTGGGCAGAATACGAAGACGGCTCGGACAGTCACCTCACCGGCGCCGAGGTCTATGCCCGATACGGCGAGGAGGTGCGCAAGCTGGTCGAAGGCCTGGGCGGCATGGTCCGCTATACCGGCGCCGTCACCGGCCTGATGATCGGCGAAGTCGAGGAGCTCTGGGACATGGTGGCCCTCGCGGAATATCCTTCCCTGGAGGCTTTCCGGACCATGGCCATGTCGCCGGCGATGCATGCGATCGAGCATCACCGAAAGGCCGGTCTGGCCGGTCAGCTCAACATCCGCACAAAGCCGCGCGACGAGGGCTAGAGGGGCTTCCGGGGCTTCCGGGGCTTCCGGGGCTTGAGCGACAGCGCCAGGAAGATCGCGGCCAGCACGACGGTGACAGGGCTTGCATAGTGCTCCGGCGGATGGTGGCCATTGGCCGGGGCTTTGAGGATCCAGCCCTGCAGGCTCATCAGGCCGCGCTCGACGATCACCAGGGCCAGGAACAGCGGCGTAAGCGGCTGGTAGCGCCAGACCGCCGCGGCCATGGCCAGCCCCAGCGCCAGCTGGGTCGCGCCCTCCCAGGCGAAGACGCCGATCACAAGGCTTCGCTGCGCGCCGAGGTCGAGGCCAGCGATACCCTCCGCGCCGCCGCTCGGCGCGAAGCTGTGGATCAGCGCCGGACCCAGGGTCAGCAGGGTCGCCAGGCCCAGGAACCAGACCGACGACCGAGCGCCTGTGTAGAGGGCGTTGGTCGAGGGCGGGAGGAAGCTCATCGCGGCGTCCCTTCGGTCAGTTGTCCCACAGGATATATTCGTCGCCCTTGCGCTGCGGCTGGCCGCTGGGATGGTCGATGAACACCGGGCCTTGCAGCAGGGACGGCCATATGGGCCTGACGCTCTGGGCGTCCTGGGCGGCGATGAGGGCCAGCATGGTCTTGGTCCGCGCCGGCTGGGCCTGCGACAGCTCGTGCTGCTCGGTCGGGTCGTTGGCCATGTCGTAGAGCCACACCTTGTGCTGGGCCTCGCTGGACTGGAGCTTCCAGTCGCCGTCCAGCACAACCTTGTACTGGCCTGAACGCCAGAACAGGGTCTGGTGCGGCCGCCCCTTCGCCTTGCCCTGGATGAAGGGCATCAGGTCGACGCCGTCGATGACCCGGTCCTTCGGGATCTGCGCGCCGGCCGCCGCCGCCGCGGTCGAGAATATGTCGATGTGGCCGACGGGATAGCTGTAGCGGGAATTGGCGGCGATCACGCCCGGCCAACGCATGAAGAAGGGCGCGTGGATGCCGCCCTCGAAGAAGGTCGACTTCCAGCCGCGATAAGGCTTGTTGATCTCCGGCAGGCCGATGTAGCCGGCGCCGCCGTTGTCGCTGGTGAAAATCACGAGGGTGTTCTGGTCGAGGCCGTCGGCCTTCAACTCCGCCAGGATCCTGCCGACGTTGCGGTCGAGGCTGCGCACCATGGCGCCATAGACCCTGAGGCGGTGATCCTTGATCTGCGGCAGGGCGTCGTAGTCGGCCTTGGTCGCCTGCAGCGGCGTATGGATCGCGTTCGGCGCGAAGTACATGAAGAAGGGACGGTTGCGATTGGCCCGGATCGCCTTCACCGCCTCGTCGGTGAGGTAGTCGGTCATGTAGCCCTTGGGCTGGAACATCGGCGAACCGTTGAACTGCACGGCGTAGGGCAGGTTCGGCCACAGGAATTTGTCGATCGGGTCCCAGGGCTGCTTGGAGTTGACCACGCCCGGATCGTGCTCGGGCAGGTACATCGACGCGCCGGGGATGAAGCCCAGGCTCTCGTCGAAGCCCTGGTCCTCGGGCCGCGAACCCTTGACGCCGCCCAGATGCCACTTGCCGAAATGCAGGGTGTGGTAGCCCTGGGTCTTCATCATCTCGGCGATGGTGATCTCGCTGCCAGGCACCGCCAGCATGTTCACCGCAGAGGGCGAGGCGCTGGTCGATCCGCGCGGCATCTGGGCCAGGCGGTCCTTGTAGAATTTCGGCAGCACGAAATCCTCGTCCTCATGCTCGGTGCCGACCATCTTCTCGAAAGCGACCGGCGCGGGCGTGAACTCGAAGCCGAAGCGGGTCGGATAGCGGCCGGTCATGATCGCGGCGCGCGAAGGCGCGCAGGTGGCGTTGCCGCAATAGCCGTTCAGGAAGTCGACGCCGTCGTGGCCAATGGAATCGATGTTGGGCGTCGGCACAGCGCCGCGGGCCACGCCGCCGCCATTGAAGGTGATGTCGTTGAAGCCCATGTCGTCAGCCAGGATGAACAGCACGTTCGGCGGCCGCCTGCCCGGCGGCGCGTTTGGCGGCCCCTCGTTCCAGGTCACAGCATGGTTGGGCTCGACATGCGGCAGGCGCGCGTGGGCGACGACGGCGAGGATGGTGGTGCGGTTCACATAGGCGAGCCCGAGTGCGGCCACCACGGCCAGCAGAAAGGCCACGACCCAGGTCCACAGCTTCATGGTCGTCTCCCCGCATGCGCCTCGCCGGGCGCTCTCTGATAGCGATGTTATATAGTGGCACTCATAATGTCGATAGATGCCTCGTCGGCGCCTGCGTGTCCCATTGCGCAGGCGGGTGGGCCGGCGATACGGTTCGAACGGGAGGCGCAACTAGAATGCCGACAGACCGATCGCAGGGGACATGGGACGCCGCCCGGTCCTGGCTGTTGGCGGCGGCGCTCTGTCTGACGTGGGGGCAGCGCGCCATCGCAGCGGCTCCGACAAAGCCCGGCGCAGGCGACGCTCCATCGGTTTCGGAGCTCATCGTGACCGCGTCGAGGACGGTCTCGGAACTCACCGTCTCGGCGAAGATGAAATGCCTGGAGCCTGACCGAATGGGCGGACACTTGGAGCGCCCGAGGATCGTCAGCACCTTCCCCGCCAAGGGCTCGGTCGTCCGGCCAGGGTTGCTCGTCATCCGCGTGACCTTCAACCAGGCAATGGCCTGCGACGGATTGCTGACCGCGGCGCCACCGCTTGAAAATCCCTGTCCTGGCGCTGTGCAGGAGATGCTGCTGAGCTACGATCGCAAGACCGTCAGGACGGTCTGCCTCGTCTCGCCCGGCGTCGAATACGGCGTGTGGTTCAGTCAGGATCCGACCCAGAAGAGCTTCGTGAGCCTGGCCGGTCTGCCTTCAGAGGCCTATCGGCTGAACTTCTCGACCTCAACCGGCCCGGCGATTACCTCTGTCTGTGAAGCGATGGCCGCGGACGAAGACACCGCACGCCAGATTCGCCAGCGTCGGCCGCTTGATTGTTCGAGCGGGCCTACGACGGCGGGCGGCTAGGCCGCGGACTTAGAGGAGAGCGTCGAATGAAGTGGGGACCCGCCGAGGTTCAGCTACCCTGCGCGGACCTTAGCCCCACCCTGGCCTTCTTCACCGACGAGTTGGGCTTTCGGGTGGAGACTATCTTCCCGGCCGACGATCCGAAGGTGGCCGTGATCTCCGGCCATGGCCTGAGGTTGCGGCTGGCGCCGGGCAATGGCGATCCCGGCGCGATCCGGCTGGCGGCGCAGCCGCGGCCCGATCCGTCCGTCCTGACCGCGCCCAACGGCACCCGGATCGAGTTCGTGGATGCGGACCCTCCGGTGGAGATCCCGCCGCTCAAGACCGAGTTCGTGCTGACCCGTCAGGCCGACAGCCCGGAGGCGGGCGCGGGACGCGCCGGCATGCTCTACCGCGACCTGATCCCCGGTCGCCTGGGCGGACGGTTCATCGCCTCGCACATCGCCATCCCCGACGGTGGGCCGGTGGCCGACTGGGTGCATTTCCACAAGGTCCGCTTCCAGATGATCTTTTGCCGGCGCGGCTGGGCCAGGCTGGTCTACGAGGACCAGGGCCCGCCGTTCCTGATGCAGGCCGGCGACTGTGTGCTGCAGCCGCCGTGCATCCGCCACCGGGTGCTGGAAAGTTCGCCGGGCTTCGAGGTGGTGGAGATCGGCTGTCCGGCCCTGCATGAGACGCTGGCCGACCACGGCATGGACCTGCCGACGGCGGCGCTACGGCCCGACCGGGACTTCGGCGGCCAGCGGTTTCTGCACAGCGTCGCGTCGGATACCCCCTGGACGCCGCTCGGCGCGACCGGCTTCGAGGCCCGCGAAAGCGGCATGGCTGACGCCACGCGGGGCCTGGCGGACGTCCGCGTGATCCGCCCGGCGTCGGCGCGCGGCTTCACCGCTCCGCCGCACGATGCGGAGTTCCTCTTCGGCTTCGTCCTGGAGGGCGCAGCGACGCTCGAGCACGGCGGCGTGCACGCGCTCGGCCCCGCCGACGCCTTCATCATTCCAGCTGGTGAGGCGTGGGGGCTCAGCGAGGCGTCGGATGATCTCCAGCTCTTGGAAGTGATGCTGCCGGCGGGCGTCTCCGCCAACTAGGGTGTGAACCGCCGCTTCTGCGGGCCGCCGGCGAGGGGCAGCTTGCTCTCGTCGATGATCTGCCCGCCCTTCATGACGAAGGCGATCTTCTTGACGTTCTCGATATCGGCGCTCGGGTCAGCGTTGAGCAGGAGCAGGTCGGCGAGCTTGCCGGGCTCGACGGAGCCTAGCTGATCGGCCTTGCCCAGCAACACCGCGCCGTTGTGGGTGGCGATGGTGAGCACGTCGAAGGGCTTGAGGCCGGCCTGGACCAGCAGCTCCAGCTCGCGCTGCGAGGCCGGACCGCTCGACTGGTCGGTGCCCAGGGCCACGACGCCGCCGGCCGCCCAGACCTTGCGGATGTTCTCCTCGGCCACCGGGGTCATCAGCTTCATCCAGGCGGTCCACATGCGGGCCTGATATTCGGCGCGGGTCTTGGTCTTCAGGGTCTGGCGGTCGGCCGGGCTGAAGGTCGCCGCATAGAGCGGCTGGTCGAGGTATTCGGGGTGCTCGGCCAGGCGGCTGTAGTTCTCGCCGATGGTCAGCGTCGATGCGAAGGGGATTTTCTTGGCGCCCATCAGCTTGACGAAGCTGTCGCTGACCGGGCCCTGGATCACCGGGTGGGCCAGGCTGTCGGTCCCGGCGAAGATCGCCTCTTCGGCGCGCAGTTCCGACGACACGTGGATCGTCGTGCGGATGCCATGGAGGTTGTAGTAGCGGATGATGTCCCGGAGCAGCGGCTCGGGCATCAGGGTGATCATCGGCCGCGCGCCCCAGCCCTCTTCCTCGAGGGTCAGTTTCACGACGTCCGGCTGTTGCTCGGCGATGTGCTTGTCGAGCTTGTCCTTGTCCTTCTCGAAATCCTGGATGTTCACGGCCATGCCCGTGCCGTGGCTGCCCGGATAGGTGATCAGGTTGCCGGTGGCGAAGATGCGCGGCGAAGCGATCTTGCCGGCCCGCTCGGCGGCGCGCAGCGGCAGGATGATGTCGGTCTGGTTGCCGGCGTCATAGACGGTGGTGACGCCGGAATAGAGGAATCCCGCGAGCGTCTGGGTGCGGCTTTCCACGGTGTCGGTCTTCTGGTCGACGCCGCCATGCAGGTGGATGTGGACGTCCATCAGGCCCGGCATCAGAAATTTGCCGCGGCCGTCGACGACCTTGCCCTTGGGCGCCTTGGCGAGGGCGCTGGGGGTGACGGCGGTGATCTTGTCGCCGTCGACGGTCACCGTCATGTCTGGCTGCGGCGCGTGGCCGGTCCCGTCGATCAGGGTGACATGCTCGATGGCCCAGGCCTCGGCCCGCGCGCTCAACGGCGCGATCGTCAGGCCGAAAGCGCAGGCCGCCAGAAGCGCTGCTCGTCTCATGTGTAAATCCCCGAAACCAAAGACCGCGATCTGCGGCCATCCCCGGGTGGCACCTTATCCGTCTGCGGACGTCAGGCCAGCAGTTCCCGGTTGGCCGCCAGGGCTTCGATCAGGGCGCCCACATCGGAGGCGTCGTTGTAGGCGTGGAACATCGTGCGCACGTTGCCGTCGCGCCAGGAGGCGATGACGCCTCGCTCGGCCAGACGGTCGGTGAGCGCCGCGGCGTCGGTGGCGCGGATCGCCACCTGCGGCCCGCGCCGGGCGTCGTCGCGCGGCGTGGCGAGCCTGCAGCCGGCCTCGGCCAGCCGGTCCATCGCCTCGCCGGTGATCTCGCGGATGCGGGCTTCGATGGCCGCAACGCCGCGTTCGCGGATCAAGCCTATGCCGGCCTCGGCGGCGTAGGCGTTCATCACCGGCGGCGTGCCCGCCTGGAAGCGCGCGGCGCTCGGCGCCGGATCGTTGGCGAAGATGTCCATGGCGTTGGTGTCGGCCTGGGCGAACCAGCCGCCGACGGTTGGGACTAACTCGGCGATGCGCGCGCGATCCACATAGAGGAAGCCGATCCCCGCAGCCCCCAGCAGGTACTTGAGCATCCCGCCGACCGCGAAATCAACGCCCAGCGCCTTCACGTCGATGTCGACCGCGCCCACCGACTGGAAGCAGTCCAGCAGCACAAGCGCGCCATGCCGGCGGGCGATCTCGACCACGCCGGCCACGTCCAGCCGCTGGCCATTGCGGTAGCAGACGTGGGTGACCTGGACGAGCCTCGTGCGCTCATCGATGGCGCGTTCGAAATGCTCGAGCGGAACGCCGCCATCGGGGCCTTCGGGCACATGCTCGACGACGGCGCCGCGGCGTTCCTGGGCGTGCCAGATCTGGGCGCCAGTGGGGAACTCGAAGTTGGACACCACCACCTTGTTGCGAGGCCCTGAGAAATCCACCGCGCTGGCGAGCGCGTTGATCCCGGCGGACGCAGAGGCGGTCACGGCGATCTCGTCGGAGCCGGCGTTCAGCAGGGCCGCCATGCCGTCGCGCACGGCGTCGGCCTTGGCTGTCCAGCCACCCCAGTCGGCGCCCTTCTCCAGCCGGTCGTCCATATATTGCCGGATCGCCGCCTCGACCGGCGCGCCCAACAGGCCGTAGGAGCCGCTGGCCAGATAGGCCTTCGTCCCGAGGGTCGGGAAGAGCGCGCGGAAGGCCGTCCAGTCGGCGCTCACGCCCCGGCGCCCGCTCTTGTGCGCGTGTGGAATCCTGCGTTCATGAGGTGGGGTGTTTCCGGGGGCTTAGGCGTTGGACGACGAAGACGCGATCATCGAGCGCGAGGCCGGGCTGAGCAAGGGCCTGACTCGCGCCCAGATCACCATGATCGGACTGGGCGGCGCGATCGGTACGGGCCTCTTCATGGGCTCCGGCATCGCCATCGGCTACGCCGGACCGGCGGTGATCGTCAGCTACGCCATCGCCGCCTTCATCGCCGTGGTCATCGTGCTCAGCCTCTCGGAGATGGCGGTGATGCATCCGGCGGCCGGCTCTTTCGGGGTCTATGCCGAGACCTATCTCAGTCCCTGGATCGGCTTCCTGGTCCGCTACACCTACTGGTTCGCCCAGGTGATCGCCATCGGCGGCGAGGCCGTAGCGGCCGGAACCTACATGGCCTTCTGGCTTCCTGGGATTCCGGTCTGGGTCTGGGCGATCGCATTCGCCATCGGCATCGTCTTCATCAATTCCCGCTCGGTGAAGAATTTCGGGACCTTCGAGTACTGGTTCGCGACCATCAAGGTCACCGCCATCCTGCTGTTCATCGTCATGGGCGGCGCAGCGATCCTGGGCGCCGGCCAACCGGCGGTGGGTTTCCACAACCTGACCGGCCTGCCGGGCGGCTTCGCGCCGCACGGGCTGAGGGGGATCTGGATGGGGGTGATCATGGGGATCTTCTCCTTCACCGGCATCGAGCTGATCGCGGTGACGTCCGCCGAGACGCCGGACCCGAAGGCGGCGATTCCGGCGGCGCTGCGCTCCATGGCGCTGAGGCTCGGCCTCTTCTACCTGCTGGCGCTCACCATCGTGGTCAGCTTCATCCCCTGGACCGAGACCGGCGCGAAGATCGTCGGGCAGAGCCCCTTCGTGAAGGTCTTCGCCCACACCGGCGTGCCCTACGCCGCGGCGGTGATGAACTTCGTGGTGCTGACCGCGGCGCTCTCCAGCATGAACGCCAACACCTATCTGGCGGGCCGGATGCTGTTCTCGCTGTCGCGCGGCGACTATGCGCCGAGGCGCCTGGGAGTCCTCAGCACGGCCGGCGCGCCGACCGCGGCGATCGCGGTCTCTGGCGTGGCGATCCTGGCGGCCGCCGCGCTCTCCAAGTTCACGCCTCTGGCCTATAATGATCTCTTTGGCGTCGCGACCTTCGGGGCGATCTTCACCTGGATGACGATCCTGGTGAGCCACCTGGCGTTCCGCCGCCGTCACAAGCCGGAGGAGCTGCCGGTGCGCATGCCGTTCTTCCCGGTGATGCAGATCGCGGGCCTGATCCTGCTGGCGGGCATCCTGGTCACCATGGGACTCGACACCGAGTTCTGGAACATTTCGTGGATCGTCGGCGTGCCCTGGCTGATCCTGCTCTCGGTGGCCTACTTCCTCCTGCGGCGAGGCCACCGCAGCGCCGCGGCATGAGGCGTCCATGGAGAACGACCACGTCCAGTCGCTGACCCGGGGCCTGGCGGTCCTCGAGGCGATGAACCGCAGCCGGGTGAGCTCCTTGTCGGCGCTGCACACGCTCACGGGCCTGCCGAAGTCCTCGCTGGTGCGGCTGCTGGAGACGCTGATCGAGGGCGGCTACGTCGTGCGCATTTCGCGGCGCGAAGGCTATGCCCTGACCGACGCGGTGCTGCGCTTGTCGTCGGGCGTGCGCCACCGCGACCTGGTGGTCGACGTCGCACGGCCGCTGATGGAGGCCTTCACGCGCCGCCACAAATGGCAGGTGTCATTGGCCACCAGCGAGACCGACAGCATGCTGGTCCGCTTCACGACGCGGCACATCAGTCCCTTTTCACGGGATGAGAACTTCCTCAATCGCCGGGTCGGCATGCTGCGCAGCGCAGTGGGGCGCGCCTATTTCGCCTGGTGCTCGCAGGAGGAGCGGGAGTTTGTGCTGAATGTCCTGATGGCCGCCGGCGACGCCTTGGCTCAGCCCGACCGGGCCGAGGAACTTGCGGCGCTGTTGGCCCAGGTGCGCAGCGACGGCTACGCCACCATCGAGCGTCCCCGGACCGACGCGACGCGCAGCTTCGCGGTGCCAGTGATGGAGCCGGGCGAGGGCGAGCCGCTGGGCGCGCTGGCCTTCTTCTATTACCGCTCGACCATGACCGAGCCGCAAGCCACGCGCCGGTACCTGGCGCTTGTCACGACGCTGGCCGCAGACATTTCCGCCGGCCTCGAACAGGCCCGCGCGCGTGTCGAGCCCGCGGCGTCTTAGGCCAGGCGCGCGCGCAGCCAGACGGGATCGGTCTGCTTCGAGCCCTCGGCCTGACTGGCCAGCGAGGCCTGAGCGGCGCGGTCGGACTTCAGCACGCTGTCCCAGAATTCCAGCTGGTACTTGCGCAGTTGCGCCCCACGCGCGCCCATCTCCGGATCGCCCGGCGCGGGGTCGAAGTCGGTGTGGCGGAAGCCGTCGACGACAATGGCGTATTTCCGGCCTGGCGGGCTCAGGTCATAGGGCTTCAGCCGCCAGGGCGGAGTCTCGCCGGCGGCGCCGAAATCCCGGGTGCCGGTGGTGGCCATGAAGGGCTTCGCGATGGTCTTGAAGCTGTCGTCGGTCAGCCACATCCGGCCGGGTCCCTGACCGCTCATTGACAGGAAGCCGGCGAAGCCTGTGGGCACGGCCGCTGCGGCTGGCGGCATTAGCGCCGAGCCCGCGATCACCAGGGTCGTATAGGCGCCGAACGAATGGCCGCTCATCCCGATCCGCGAGGTGTCCGCCCGCTCCAGAACGGCCGGGGCGAGGCCCGCTTTGGGTGTCTTCAGCGCGTGCATCAGATAGCTCACGTCGCGCAGGCGGTTGTTGATGAAGAAGGGGTCATCCAGCACCTTCACGAAGGCTCGCGCCAGCGCCGGATCGGCGCCGCCCTCGCCGCCGCGCGCAGCGCGAAAGCGGCGCATGACGTCGGCGTCAGTGGCCGGGACCGTCGGGTCCATCATCGCCAGAGAGTCGGCATGGGTAGGGTGCAGAACCACGTAGCCATGGCTCGCCCACACCTTCCCCGTATTGCCGAAGATCACCAGCGAGCCGCCGAAGCCGTGGCTGAAGATGATCACCGGATAGCGGCCGGGCTTGGCTGGGTAATAGGCGCGGGTGGCGATGGTGCGGCCCTGGTCCGGATCGACCAGGTCCATGCGCTCGACGGTGGCCACCTCGAAGGGTCCGGCTTCGGGGCCGGGCGCGTCCGCGATGGCGCGGGACGCCGCGGCGGCCAGCGGTAGGGCGAGGCCCGGGGCCAGCAGGTCGCGGCGGGCGAGTTCTCGGTGGTCCATATGGGTCCCTCCTAGGCCAGGCCGTAGGGCTGCTGTTCGGGCTTCCAGTCGTTGATCATGCCGACCATCGGGTGGCCGCCGACGTCGGCGCGGACCACGCGGCCGTACCATTTTCGTCCGTAAATCGGCACTTCATAGCGCTGCAGGGTCTCGGCCGAGCCTTCGATGCGCCGCCCATCCTTGAGGATCGCCACGAAGCGCCGCGTGGGCGCCCACGTCTCGATCTTGAAGGTCTCGATGGGCGTATCCTGGCCGTCCGCGTCCAGGTCGCCATAGCCGCGCGCAGGGCTCAGGAGGCCGATGAGGCCGGCGTTGGCGCTCCACAGCATCGCGTAGGTGAAGGGCGCGGTGAAGCGGGGCGCGGTCTGGGTCTGCTCATGAGCCTTGCCGACGCCGGAGAGCCGCACGGTCTTGCCGCCGGCGGTGACCGTGGCCTCGACCCGCCCGGTGCGCTCGAAGCGGCCATTGGGCGAGCCGGCGCGCAAGGGGCCAGGATGGAAGACACCCTCCACGGTGACAGGGCTGTCACCCGGGCCGTCTGTCCCGCTGGTCCCGCGATGCGCCTTGACCTGGGCGCTGAACGACATGGCCTTCATCTCTTGGGAGATCCCCAGGCGCGAGATGCTGATCTTCAGGCCGGGGCTCGGATAGGTGACGTCTGGCTGTTCGGCGGTGATGTGCTGGGCTGAGCAGGGCGCTCGGCTGTCGGTGAACGCGTAGAGTTCGCCGTCGACCAGGAGATGCAGCCAGACCCACGTCGCGTCGGCGTCCGGATAGCGCGAGATGCGTAAGGACAGGCCGTTCTTCAGCTCCGGATCGAAGTAGAGCACCATCGCCGACTCGCTCCAGGTCGGGGCGCCTTCGATCACTCCACGCTTGCCGGCCGCGAAGGCTGGCGCAGCGCCGAGCCCGATCAGGCCCGCCGTCACGATCCGTCTGTCGATCATCTTTTCCTCCGATCCTGGGTCACGCCGGGTCCTGCTTGGCGTTGGCGAGGCCGCCGGCGATGAATTGGGCGAAGCGGCGAGCCTGGGCCGCGGCCGGCTCCGGCGCGTCAGCGATCTTGTCGCCCAGCCGCGACAGGGCGCCGATGCAGAGGGTGGCCAGCGTCTGGGCCGCGCCCGGCGCAACGCCATGCGTCTCGGCGAGGATGGCGGCCAGGTCGCGGGTCCGCCGGTCCAGCCGCCGCCGCCAGGCCTGGAACACGACCGGGTCTCCGTCGGCCACCGCCAGCAGCTTGCGGATCCGATAGCGGTCGGAGGCCATGGCGATCAGGTAGTGCTCGACCCGTTGGGCGACTTCGGCCTCGAAGTCCGGCCCGCCGCGGAAGATGGCGTCGAGGTCGGCGTCGATCTCCGCCCAGCGGCGCTCCAGCACCGCCAGCAGGGCTTCGCTGGCGTTGGCGAAATGGCGATAGACCACGGGCTTGGCGACGCCAGCCAGGTCTGCGATCCGCTGCATGGTCACTGAGGCCAGGCCTTCCTTCAGCGCCAGCGTCTCGACCACGTCCAACAGCTGCGCGGCCCGCGCCGGGTGAGCCATCCGCGCGGCGCGGGCGGGCGTCTGAAGTGTCGTCTGCATGATGCGGTCCAGAGATGTCAGAGCTTGATACGTTACGTAACAACGTGAGCAACCGGAAGAGGGTTTGTGCGACCTCATTCATCTGGATGACGCGCGCGAGCGGACCCCTGCCCAGCGGGCGCCAACGCCCAAGATGTGGGCGCAGGGCATGCCGGTTCGACCGACAGGAGTCCGCGCCTGCGGATGCTTCGGCCCTGAAACATCCGGACATCATTGACTCTGCTAAGCCTCGACCTTCGATGGCTCGGCGCTAGTGTCAGCCATGGCGTAGTCGGGGTCGGCTTTTGAGCGCCGCCCGAGTGATAGGGAACCTCGGATGAAATCTGCTCTGCTGGCCGGCGTCGCGCTGGCCCTGGTCTGGCAAGGCGCCGCGCTCGCCCAGGCCACGACAGCCCACATCACCACGCCCAAGGAGGCCTTCAATGGCTCCCAGCCGGGCGACGACTATTTCCTCGCCAACTACGATCAGACGACGGCGTACTGGAAGAAGCTGGCCCAAGAGAGCGACCGCATGAAGCTGGTCAGCCTGGGCAAGTCCGTCGAGGGCCGCGACATCTGGATGGCGGTCGTCTCCTCGCCGGAAAACCTCAAGAACCTCGATCGCCAGCGGGAGATTTCCCAGAAGCTTGCGCTGGCCAAGGGCCTCACCGACGCTGAAGCGCATGCGCTCGCCAAGGAAGGCAAGGCGATGGTCTGGATCGACGGTGGCCTGCACGCCAGCGAGGTCTCGTCAGCCCAGTCGCAGATCCAGATCGTCTACGAGATGCTGTCGAAGAACGACCCGGAGACGCTGCGCTTCCTGAACGACGACATCACGCTGTTCATCCTGCCCAACCCGGACGGCCAGCAGCTGGTCGCCGACTGGTACATGCGCAAGGCCGACCCGAAGGCGCGCAGCCTCGCCGACCTGCCGGTGATCTACCAGCGCTACGTCGGGCACGACAACAACCGCGAATACTACATGTCCAACCAGCCCGAGACGACGGCCATCAACAAGGCCATGTTCAAGGACTGGTTCCCGCAGATCGTCTACAACGAGCACCAGACCGGCCCGCTGGGCGAGGTGGTCTTCGTGCCGCCGTTCCGCAATCCGTCGAACTACCACTTCGACCCGCTGGTGCTTTCTGAACTTGATGGGGTCTCGGCGGCGATGCACAGCCGCCTGATCCAGGAGGACAAGCCGGGCTCGGGCGAGCGCTCCGCAGCGCCCTATTCGACCTGGTTCAACGGTGGCCTTCGGACCACCGGCTACTTCCACAACGTGGTCGGCATCCTGACCGAGATCATCGGCAGCCCGACGCCAATGCAACTGCCCTTCGTGCCGTCGAAGCAGCTCTCCAACCAGGATGAACTCTATCCCGTCGCGCCGCAGATCTGGCACTTCAGCCAGACGGTCGAGTACGTGAAGAGCCTGAACCGCGCGGTCATGGACTACGCGTCGAAGAACCGCGAAGACCTGCTCTACAACCGCTACCTGATGGGCAAGAACTCCATCACCCGCGGCACGCGGGACAACTGGACGGTGACGCCCAAGCGGGTGGCCGCGGTGGTCGAGGCCTCCAAGGCCGCTGGGCCCCCGCCGCGCACCCGCGGCGGCGACGGCCTGGCCGGCAACGGCGACCAGAGTTCGGTGGTCGATCCCAAGCTCTACGACACCGTGCTGCACGACCCGGCCGAGCGCGATCCGCGCGGCTACATCCTGCCGCCGGACCAGCCGGACATGCCGACGACGATCAAGTTCCTGGACGCGCTGATCAAGTCGGGCATCGTCGTCGACAAGGCGACCGCGCCCTTCACGGTGAAGGGCAAGACCTATCCGGCCGGCAGCTATGTGGTGCTCTGCGACCAGGCCTACCGGCCGCATATCCTCGACATGTTCGAGCCGCAGGACCACCCGCAGGACTTCGAGTTCCCGGGCGGCCCGCCGATCAAGCCCTATGACATCACCGGCTATAATCTCTCCTACCAGATGGGGGTGAAGTACGACCGCATCCTCGACGGCTTCTCAGGGCCGTTCCAGCCGATCAGCGAAGTGATGGCCCCGCCGCCCGGCAAGGTGGTGGGCTCAGGCGGCGCGGGCTGGATCCTGGATCACGCGACCAACAACAGCTTCACGCTGACGAACCGGCTGCAGAAGGCCAAGGTCCCGGTCTTCTGGATGAAGGACCCGGTGACCGCGGACGGCCAGTCGTTTGGCCCCGGTTCCGTCTGGGTGCCTGCCACGGGCGCGGCCAAGGCCATCGTTGGCAAGAGCGTCACCGACCTGGGCATCAACGCCTACGCCATAGGCTCGGCGCCAAAGGGCGAGAAGATCGCGCTGAAGACCCCGCGGATCGGCATCGTCGACACCTACGGCGGCCTGATCACTTCGGGCTGGATGCAGTGGGTCGTGGAGCAGTTCGAGTTCCCCTACACCCTGGTCTACGGACCGGAGCTCGACGCCGGCAACCTCAACGCCAAGTACGACGTGCTGCTGTTCGTCGACGGCGCCATTCCCGGCGGAACGGGCCGCTATGGCGGAGGCGGCGGTGGCCGCGGCCTGCCGAAGCCGGAAGAAGTGCCTGAAAAGTACCGCAAGATGCTGGGCAACGTGACCGAGGAAAAGACCCTGCCGCAGGTCCAGGCCTTCATCGACAAGGGCGGCACGGCGGTGGCCATCGGCGGCTCGACCCGCCTGGGCGAATATCTGAAACTGACCGAGAACGGCCTCGTCGGGCCGGGCAAGGACGGCAAGCCCACGCCGCTGCCCTCGACCAAATTCTACATCCCCGGCTCGATCCTTTCGGCCAAGGTGGACAACAAGGACCCGCTGGGCTTCGGCTTCGCCGACAAGGTCGACGTGTTCTTCGATTCAAGCCCGGTCTTCAAGATCGCCGCGCCCGAAAAGGCCAAGCCGGTCTCCTGGTTCGAGGGCGCCGACCCGCTGCTCAGCGGTTGGGCCTGGGGCCAGAAGGCCCTGGACGGGACGGCGGGCGTGGTCGACGCCAGCTACGGCAAGGGCAAGGTCTTCCTGCTGGGCCCGGAGGTCGCCATGCGCGGCCAGTCCTACGGAACCTTCAAGTTCGTCTTCAATGCGCTCGAGTATGGTCCCGCCGTCGGCGGCAAGTGATGACGGATCCAGGCGCGCCTGCGGCTGACGGGGCCGACCCACACCTGGGTCGTTCGATCGCCATCGCGGGCGCGCTGTTCTTCGTGATCGGCTTCTTCACCTGGCTCAATGGGCCGCTGATCACCTTCGTGCGCCTGGCCTTCGACCTGAACGAGGTGAACTCGTTCCTGGTGCTGATGGTCTTCTACCTGTCCTATTTCGTCCTGGCCCTGCCGGCGTCGTGGATCCTGCGGGGCACGGGGCTGAAGAAGGGCCTGGCGCTGGCGCTGACCGTGATGGCGGTGGGCGCGGGGGCGTTCGGGGAGTTCGCCACCAGGCGCTGGTATCCCGGCGCGCTCACCGGCCTTTTCACGATCGGCGGGGGCCTGGCGCTCCTGCAGACCGCGATCAACCCCTACGTCAGCATACTCGGACCCATCGAAGGCGCGGCGCGGCGCATCGCGCTCATGGGGATCTGCAACAAGGCCGCGGGCATCGCCGCGCCGTTGGTCATCGGGGCCCTGGTGCTGCGCGGCGTCGGTGATCTTTCGACCGCGCTGCAGGGCGTCGCCGGCGCGCCGCGCGAGGCGCTGCTCGACAGCTTCGCGGCCAAGATCCATCTGCCCTATCTGGTCATGGCCGCGATCCTGCTGGCGGCGGCCTATGGGGTGCTGAAGTCGCCGCTTCCGGAGTTGAAGCCTTCCGAGGTCAACGCCTCGGCGCACGATGAAGCCACCGCCGCCGGCCGCAGCGTCTTCCACTATCCGCACCTGTGGCTGGGGGTGCTGTGCCTCTTCGTCTATGTGGGCGTCGAGGTGATGGCCGGCGACGCGATCGGCGCCTACGGGCGCGGCTTCGGCCTGCCGCTCGACCAGACCAAGTTCTTCACGGCCTTTACCCTGGCGGCCATGCTGGTGGGCTATGTCTCGGGCCTGCTTTTGACGCCGAATTTCGTCTCTCAGCAGACCTATCTGCGGGCCTCGGCGCTGCTGGGCGTGGCGCTCGCGGCGGGCGCCTTCCTGACCCATGGCTACGCCTCGGTGGCCTGCGTCGCGGCGCTGGGCTTCGCCAACGCCATGATGTGGCCGGCGATCTTCCCGCTGGCGATCAAGGGTTTGGGCCGCGCCACCGAGACCGGCTCGGCGCTGCTGGTGATGGGTATCGCCGGTGGAGCGATCATCCCGCAGGCCTTCGCCGTCCTGAAGCAGCACTATGATTTCCAGGCGGTGTTCCTGGGCCTGATGGCGCCCTGTTACCTCTACATCTTCTTCTATGCCTGGCGCGGCCATCGGGCTGGCGTCGCGGTTGGGACGCCGGCGGTGATTGCCGCGGCCGCGGGCGGGCCCTAGGCAGGTGGCCGCTAGCCAGTCTTGTGCGGGCCTGAGCCCTATGATGGAGCCACGTCGATGACCCGGCTGTCGCGAAGATCGGTCCTGCTCCTGATGGGCGCGCTTGCGATGGCTCCTGCGGCCGCTCGCGCCCAGGCGGTGCGCAGCTTTTCCCGCACCGACGCCAAGGGCAGGGCCGTGACGATCGCGGCCATCGTGCGCGGCAAGGGTCCGCTGGTGGTGCTGGTCCCGTCGCTCGGTCGCGGCGCCTCGGACTTCGACGATTTGGCCACGCGCATTTCCGCCGCCGGCTTCCAGACCGCCGCCGTGGACCCGCGCGGCGCGGGCCTGAGCCGGGGGCCGAGCGATGGCGTCACCATGTTCGATCTGGCGGACGACTTCGGCATGGTCGCCAAGGGCCTCTCCGACAAGCCGGCCGTGTTCATCGGCCATGCCCACGGGAATCGCATCGTCCGCGCCCTCGCCTCGAAGCATCCCGAGCAGGTGTCGCGCCTGATCCTGCTGGCGGCCGGCGGGCAGGTGAAGCCCGAGCCCGAAGTGCAGGTCGCGCTGCAGAACGTCTTCGTCCAGACGCTATCGCCGGAGCAGCACCTTGCAGCTGTGAAGATGGCCTTCTTCGCGCCCGGCAACGACCCCTCGGTCTGGCGTGGCGGCTGGTATCCGGACGTGGCGGCCGAACAGACGGCGGCCGGCGCGGCGACGCCCAACGGGGCTTGGCTGGACGGCGGCCAAGCGCCGATCCTGATCGTTCAAGGGGCGAACGACCGGGTGGCCCCGCCAGCCAACGCCGAGGCGCTGAAGTCGGCGCACCCCGATCGGGTGACGGTGGTCACCATCCCCAACGCTGGCCACGCCATGCTGCCTGAACAGCCGAAGCTGATCGCCGACATCGTCATCGACGCCCTGAAATCTGCTGGCGCGCGCTAGGCGGCGCCTTCCAGTTCGTTGAGATAGCTGGAGAGCTTAGCGAGCCATTTGCGCGACGCCTGGGCGTCGGCCTCTTCGGCGGCGCTTTCCAGACCGGCGCCGATGTCGGTGATCACCGGAAAGCCGAAGCCCCCGCCGGACCCGCGCAGATTGTGACCGACGATGGTCACCGCCTCGAAGTCGGCCCGATTGAGGGCGTTGTCCATGTCGATCACGTTCTGCCGGCAGTTCAGGAGATAGGCCGGGGTCCGTTCCGCCAGTTTCCGGCTCGCCCGGGACATCGGGACCGTGGCCGCCGCGAGCGCGGCGAAATCGGCGATCGCCTGCAACAGGACTTCCTGCTTGATGGGCTTGCTCAGATAGGCCGTGCAGCCAGCCGCGAGGCAGGTTTCCCGGTCGCCCTTCAGGGCCGAGGCCGTGAGCGCGATGATCGGCGTGGGCTGCCGAGCATTAGCCTTCTCCCAGGCCCTTAAGGTCCGCGTGGCGGTCAGGCCGTCCATCACCGGCATCTGCCGATCCATCAGCACCAGGTCGTAGTGGCCTGCAGTGAACATCTGGCAGGCGATAGCGCCGGTCTCGGCCACATCGATCCGGTAGGGCGTGTCCTCGAGGTAGGCGAGCGCGATGGTGCAGTTGTCGGGGGAGTCCTCGGCCAGAAGAATCCGCAGTGGCGGAAGCGGCGCCTTGGGCCCCACACCCGTCGGAGCGATCAAGGGCCGGTTGGCCTCCGCCCACACTTCGAACGGGACTGCGAAGGCGAACACGCTGCCTTCGTCCGGAACGCTCTCGACCCAGATGCGCCCGCCCATAAGTTCGACCAGGCGCTTGGAAATCGTCAGGCCCAGGCCTGATCCACCGAACCGGCGGGTGGTGGAGGAGTCCGCCTGGGTGAAGCGCTCGAACACCCGGGCCAGCTTGTCGCCCGCAATGCCGATGCCGGTGTCGGAAACGGTGAAGCGGAGCGCGGTGGGCACGGCGCTGTCGCGGTCGGATTCCACGCGCAGGGCGACCCGCCCCGATGGGGTGAACTTGATCGCGTTGCCCAGGAGGTTGAGCAGCACCTGGCGCAGGCGGGTCGGATCGC
Source organism: Phenylobacterium sp. (assembly GCF_004799395.1). GTDB lineage: Bacteria > Pseudomonadota > Alphaproteobacteria > Caulobacterales > Caulobacteraceae > Phenylobacterium. Next base: position 16,798 of record NZ_SSMZ01000171.1, on the reverse strand, counting down.
CGACCAGGTCGTTGCTGACCCCAGGCGCGATCTCGCAGACCAACGTCAGGTCCCTCTCTCGAGCCTTGGGCGCGACCATCTCGATCACCTTCTCCAGGTGATCGCACAGCGAGAAGCCCGTGCGTTCCAGGTCGAGCTGGGAAGCCTCCACCTTGGAGAGGTCGAGGATGTCGTTGATCAGGTTCAGGAGGTTGTCGCCCGAGCGGCGGAAGATCTGAACATAGTTGTCCTGCTCTGGCGTGAGCTCGGTCTTGGCCAAAAGGTCGGCGATGCCCATCACCGCATTCATCGGGGTTCGGATCTCGTGGCTCATGCTGGCCAGGAAGTCGGACTTGGTGCGGCTGGCGCTTTCCGCCACCGCTTTTGCCTGCTGCAACTCGACCTCCACGCGCTTGCGCTCGGTGACGTCGCGGGCTGCGGCGAAGACGCCCTGGAGGGTGCGGCTGCGGTCATAGAAGGTCGTGGCGTTGTAGGAGACCACCGTGGTCTTGCCGTTCCGGGCGCGGGCGGTGAGCTCATAGTCGGTCACCGACTTCTCGCTCAGCACGCGCTTGATGCCGGCCTCGGCGCGTTCCGGATCGGTGAAGCAGTCCTTGAAGGGCGCCCCGATCAGCTCGTCGCGCGTGGAGCCGGTGAGCGCCTCCATCTGCTTGTTGACGTCGGTGATGATGCCGGCCGGATCGGTGGTCATCAGGGCGTCGATGTTCGATTCGATCAGCGAGCGAGTGTAGAACTGCTGGTCGCGCAGGCGCTGGTCGGACTTCTTCTGCTCCTCCTCGACCAGCTTGCGGGCGGTGTTGTCGGTGCCGATCAGGAGGTAGCCGATAATCGTGTCGTCGGCGTCGCGGAGCGCGGTGACAGACACCACCGCGGGCAGCCGGGTCCCGTCCTTGCGGATATAGGTCAATTCGTAGATGTCCTCGATGCCGCGCGAGGCCTTGAACACCAAGGCCTCGAACCCAGGCTCGATCGGGGTGGAAAGTTCGGCGCTGAGCGCCCGGGCCCGCGCGATCAGTTCCTGCGGATCGGAAATGTCGGCTGGGGTGACGGTGTTCATCACCTCGGCGGCGGCGAAGCCCAGCATCCGCTCGGCGCCCACGTTGAAGATCTGGATGACGCCCTTGGCATCGGTGGCGATGCTGGAGAAATTGGCGCTGTTGAAGATCGCGCTCTGCAGGGCTCCGGCCTGGAGCAAGGCTTCCTCGGCCTGCTTGCGCGCCGTGTTGTCGGTGCCGATCAGCAAATAGCCGATGATGCTGTCCTGCGCGTCGCGGAGCGCCGTGACGGAGACTACCGCGGGAAGCCGGCCGCCGTCCTTGCGGATGTAGGTGAGCTCGTAGATGTCCTCGATGCCGCGCGAGGCCTTGAACACCAAAGCCTCGAACCCAGGGGTGATCGGAGTCGCCAGTTCGGCGCTCAGGGCCTGAGCCCGCGCGATGAGCTCCTGCGGATCGGAAATGTCAGCGGGGGTGATCGTGTTCATCACCTCGGCGGCTGTATAGCCCAGCATCCGCTCGGCGCCGACGTTGAAGATCTGGATGACCCCCTTGGCGTCGGTGGCGATACTGGAGAAATTGGCGCTGTTGAAGATCGCGCTCTGCAGGGCGCTGGCCTTGACGATCGACTCTTCGGTCTGGCGATGAGCCGAGTGGCCGAAAATCTGGTCGGGCCGCGTGGTTGCGACCGGCTTCGTCTTCGAGATCCCGATGGCGTTTCCTAACTCGAGTGTAGCAGCTCGCCGACGGAAAATTCGAGTTGCGCTGGCGAATAGGGCTTCTGAATGAACCGCCCGCCGCAGACGAAACGTCCGCTCACCTCGTCGGAGAGGGGCGTGCCGGAGGTGTAGAGGACGCGCAGGCCCGGGCGGAGGCGGATCGCTTCGTCGGCGACCTCACAGCCGCCGTAGGCGAGCCTGTTCAGGCGGATATCGACGAAGAGCGCGTCGATTGGTCCGGCGGCTGAAAGGTGGACCAGCGCATCGGCGAGATCGCCCGCCAGCAGGGGCTTGTGGCCCAAATCCTCGATCGCCCATTCGGCGCTTTGGCGAATGAAGATTTCGTCCTCGACGACCAGGATGACGGCCATCAGGACGCCCTTGGGCCCGCGCGCGGCAAGATGGCAATAACCTCCCTGGCGCACACCCCTGGATTTCCGCGCCGAAGACCCAATCCCCCGTTGCGGAATAGGTTCCGTCGCTTCGTCCCCGAAGCCCCCAAATCTCGCTAGGCCGCGATCAGGGCCTCGCATCCGGCGTCAGTCAGCACCTCGCTGATGCCTGCCCGTTGGCCGGGGTTCAGGGCCGAATACTCCTCGCGCAGCCAGGCCAGGCACTTGGCCTGATAGGGGAATGGCTGCTGGACCCAGGGCTGTCCGTCGATCTCGGTCTCCACCTGCGTGGCGCCGGCCTTGACGGCCCTAGCGTTGGCGAGCAGCAGCGGGGCGTAGACGCGACCCACCTCCTTCAGGATGGCGGTCAGAGTGGCGGGAAGGGCGTCCATTGCGAACCAGTCGGCGTCGCTGGGCTCCAGACCCGAAAGGTCCTCGACCGCGCCGACCCATGCGAAGACCCGCGGCGCGCGCTGGGCGGTGATGGCCATGGGCGTCGGGTCGAACATCGCCAGCTGGGTCAGCTGGCCGAAGACGCCGAAGTCGCCGCCGCCAGGCCGCGCGCCCAGCAGGAACGGGTGGTCGCGCAGGTGGGCCTCAAAGGCGTCGAGGAAGCGCGCGTAGCTGGCCTCGATCACCGGCCCGGTCACTTCGTTGGAGCCGACGTAGCGCAGGCGGGGAATCTGGCGCCCGGCGATGGTCTTGCCGGCCTCGGCCAGCAGCGCATCCGACGTGCGCCCGCGGGTCCAGGCGGGCAGGACGTCCGAGGCGCGCTTGATGTCGGCCTCATAGGCCCAGCGATAGTGGAACATGGCCTTGGTCAGCCACTCGTCGGCATAGTCCTCGAGCAGCGAATCCAGGAACGCCACCGCCGGGTCGGCCGGGCGCACCCGCCGCGCGGCATGCTCGGCGTCCAGCCGGCGCAGGATCGGCGACGAATCGGTCACCGCCTGCAACTCCCCGTCCGGGCCGGGAAAGTAAAAGGTCGGCAGGAGGTTCACTTTCGCGGCCGGCAGGCCGGGCGTGTCATGCGAGGCGAGGATCAGCCGATAGGGCAGCCGGCGATAGCGCAGCAGCGCCAGCATCTTGCGAGTGTAGGGCGAGCCGGGCACACCTTTCAGGGTGATCGGGGACGGTTCGGTCATCGGCTGTCGCTTCCTCGGAAAATCTGGGCCGCCGCCGCGTTGACAGGCGGGGCCGCTTCGGCATTAAGTGAACTGAAATTCCGGTTCCGTTCAAGCGGAACCTCGGCGGCCGTCAGAGCCGCGGGTCAATTCGGGAGGAACGATCATGGGTGCGCGGATGGGCGAACGCGGGGGCCGCTGGGCGCTCATGGCCACGACGCTGTTCATCGCCGGCTGTTCGGCGCAGGCCGATCCTGTGGTCAAGCCGAAGGCTCACAAGGCCGCGGCGCAGGCGGCCGGGGCGTCGGACGACCGGCATGTCTACTTCGGCGAACTGCACCTGCACACCGCCTACTCCTTCGACGCCTGGAGCCTGATGGGCACCAAGACGACGCCCGAGCAGGCCTACGAATTCATGCAAGGGCAGCCGGTTCATGTCGGCGGTGTCGAACAGCGCCGCGCCTGGCCGCTGGATTTCGCGGCGGTCACCGACCACGCGGAGAACATGGGGGTGATGAACCAGCTCGACGATCCGAAGAGCGCGTTCTCCCTGACCGAGATCGGCAAGAAGATCGCCAAGGACCCGCCCTCGGCCTTCTACATCCTGAAGAACGCCGTCGATAGGCGCACACCGATCCCAGGCATGAACGCCAAGCCTGCCATGGCCAGCGCGTGGGAACGGGAGAAGGCCGCCGCCAACGGCGCCTACAAGCCCGGCAAATTCACGACGTTCATCGCCTACGAATGGTCGTCGATGAACCAGGGAAAGTACAACCTGCACCGCAACGTGATCTTCAAGGGCGACGACGCGCCGCTGCCCTTCACTTCCGGTGACTCGCCCAAGCCCGAAGACCTCTGGACCTATTTGGAGAAGAACCGCGCCGCGGGCGTCGAAGCCATCGCCATCCCGCACAACGGCAACGTCTCCGGCGGGCTGATGTACGACTGGAACGACAGCGACGGCCGGCCCATCAGCGAGGCCTACGCCCAGCGCCGGGCGCTCAACGAGCCGCTGACGGAGATCGTCCAGAACAAGGGCCAGTCGGAAACGCTGCCGGAGCTGTCATCCTCCGACGAGTTCGCCAACTTCGAGATCTTCGATCACCTGCTCACCCACCCGGAAGAGAAGAGCAAGCCGCACGGCAGCTACATCCGCGAGGCCTACGGCCGCGGCCTGGTGCTGCTGTCCAAGGTGGGGGTGAACCCCTTCAAATATGGCGTGGTCGGCGGCGCCGACTTCCACAACGGCCTGGAGACCACCGACGAGAACGCCTTCGCTGGCGGTCCCTTCGGTATCGATCCGAAGACCGCGCTTCCGACCCGCGAGGAGGCCAAGCACCGGTTGAACCTCGTGCCGACGCCCGCCCTGATCGACGAGGCGGCGGAAGCCACGGGCTCCGCGCACATGAACGAGGACAACACCATCTTCTCCTCGGCCGGCCTCACCGGTGTTTGGGCCGAGCGCAACGACCGCGACTCCATCTTCGCGGCCTTGAAGCGTAAGGAGACCTTTGCGACCTCAGGCCCCCGGATGCGGGTGCGCGCCTTCGGCGGCTGGTCGTTCGCGTCCGATGCGCTCGCCAAACCCGGCTGGGTGGCTCAGGCCTACGCCACCGGCGCGCCGATGGGCGGCGACCTGCCCGCCAAGCCCGGCGGCGCCAAGGCCCCCAGCTTCATCGTCCAGGCGATGAAGGCGCCCGATAGCGGCAATCTCGACCGTATCCAGATCGTCAAGGTCTGGCTCGACGGCGCCGACTACAAGGAGAAGGTCTTCGACGTGGCGCTCTCCGGAGGCCGCAAGGTCGATCCGAAGACCGGCAAGGCGCCGAAGGTGGGCGACACCGTCGACCTGAAGACCGGCAAGTACGCGAACACCATCGGCGCGCCGGTGCTGCAGACCGTCTGGCGCGACCCGCAGTTCGATGCGGGCCGCGCGGCCGTCTACTACGTGCGCGTGCTCGAGATCCCGACGCCGCGCTGGACGACGCTGCTGGCGATCAAGCGGCATCTGCCGTTCGCGCCGGGCCGGGCGAAGACCATCCAGGAACGGGCCTACGGCTCCCCCATCTGGTACACGCCGGCCGGAACCAAGGTCGCGCAGATCGCGGGTCCGGACCGGCGCTGACGGCGCCGCGCCAGAGGTCCCGCCGTGTACGTGCTCTATGGCTCGAACCAGAGCCTGTTCACGCGCAAACTCGAAGCGGCGCTGATCTTCCATGGCGCGCCCTTCGAGTTCCGCCTCAAGCGCGGACGGCCCGACGTCCAGGAGATCGAGCGGCGCGCGGGCACCCATCAGGTCCCGGTCCTGCTGACGCCGGAAGGTTGGATGCTGGCCGACACCACGCCGATCATCGATCTGCTCGATCAGCGGTTCCCCGACCGGCGGCTGTTCCCGGAGGGCCCGCTGGGCGTGCTCGCGCAGATCGTCGAGGAGTATCTGGACGAGTGGGTGGCGCGGACCATGGTCCACTACCGCTGGCACTATCCGGCGAGCGCCGAGTTCGCCTCCCGCGCCATCGCCGGCGGCGACGAGGCCGCCGCCGAGTTCATCCGCGGCTGGGGGCCGCGCGCCTGCCGCGCCACCGGCACCGAGACGCCTTTCCACCAGGCCGCGGCCGAGGCCGAGTACGATCGACTGCTGGCCGCCGCCAACGCCCAGCTGGCGCAGACCCGCTACCTGCTGGGCGATCGGCCGTCGGTCGTCGACTGCATGATGCTGGGCGGCTTTCGCGCGCACACCTTGCACGATCCCGATCCGCGCAAGGTGGTCGAGCGGTTCCCCCGCCTGGTGGCCTGGGCCGAGCGCGAGGCCGACGCCTGGGACGGGACCGGGTCCTGGGAGACCTTTCCTCAGTCCACCGCCTTCGCCCGCAACGTCCTGGCCGAGGCGGCGGCGCACTATGCGCCTTTCCTGGCCGCCAACGCCCGCGCTCTGGAGGCCGGGGCGAAGGCCTTCACAGTGGAGACCCACGGCGAGCCCGCAAGCTATCTGACCCGCGACTATCCGGAGCGGTCGCGGGGCTTCATCAGGGAACGCATTAGCCGGCGGCTGCTCGGGCGCGAACGGCTGGAGGTCGACCACTGGCTGCAGGGCCAGGGCCTGGCCGAGGCGTTTGCGCCACAGTCCAAAACATGAGTTCCGGTTCCGGTTGACAGGCCCGGCGACCGGGGAGATGCTGAAGCGGAATTCACGTTCGCGTCTAGACGAGCGGATTGCCCATAGGGGGATTTAATGACTGCTTCCGCGCTCACCCGCAGCCTGCTGCTTGGCGCTTCGCTCGTGGCTCTGGCTGCGCCGGGGCTCGCACATGCCCAGGCCGCCGCCAATCCTCCCGCCAGTCCCGCCGCGTCCAGCACGGCCGAGGTCGAGACCCTGGTGGTCACCGCCGCCAAGCGCTCACAGGATCTGCAGGACGTCCCGATGTCGGTCTCGGCATTCAGCGGCGCGAGCCTTGAGCGCCAGGGCATCGTGGATTTCGACAGCATCGCGCGGCAGATGCCGAGCGTGCAGCTGTCCTCGGCCAACAACAACCGCAACACCACCGTCCTGGTCCGCGGCATCGGCTCGTCAGGCACGAACCCGGGCATCGAGCCCAGCGTCGGCATCTTCCTGGACGGCGTCTTCATGCCGGCCGCGGGGCCCATCCAATCGAACATCCAGGACATCGCCTCGGTCGAAGTCCTCCGCGGGCCCCAGGGCACGCTCTATGGCCGCAACACCCCCGTGGGCGCGATCAACATCGTCACCCGTGACCCGACCGCGACGCCCGAAGCTGGCTTCACCGCCGGGGTCGGCAACTTCGAAGAATACCACCTGCAGGGCTACGTCGGCGGCGCGATCGCCGACAACCTGAACGGGCGGCTGACCGCCTGGGTGAACTCGCACGATGGCTACGAGAAGAACCTGTACGATGGCTCGCGCACCAACGACGGCGAGCAGGAAGGCGTTCGCGCCCGCATCAAGTGGGCGCCCACCGACGACATCACCGGCAACTTCATCGCCTATTACACGCGCCTCGACGCCCATTGCTGCACCGGCGAGCCGGTCAATCCGACGGGCCCCGGCGGCATCGCCACGCCCGGTTTCCTGGCCGCGATGATCGCCGCCGGCCATCCCTTCACCAAGCTGACCAGCCTGGACTTCACGGTGGATGACGAGACCGTCGGCAACGACGTGACCCAGATCTACGGCACGTCCGCGCAGTTCGACGTCAAGACCTTGGGCGGCCACACCCTCACCTCGATCACCGCGTTCAATGAGTTCTACGACGACATCAAAGTGCTCTCGGCCGACGGCCTGCCGATCGACGTCGGCACCGGCCCGCAGCCGTTGAAGACGTTGAGCTACAGCGAGGAGTTGCGCATCGCTTCGCCCACCGGCCAACGGCTTGAATACCTCGGCGGCATCTATCTGTTCCGGGAGACCGTCAACTATCAGAACGAGCTGACCGCCCACGTCGGGGCCAACCGCGTGTTCGGCGCGGCGGGCAAGATCACGCCCGGGGACAGCACCTTCTTCTTCTTCGACCAGACGACCAAGAGCGCGGCGGCCTTCGGCCAGGCGACGTTCCACGTCACCGATGATTGGCGCTTCACCGGCGGGCTGCGCTACAGCAGTGACGACAAGGACGCCGTGACGGCCAGCAACGACAACGCCGGCGTGTCCGCGGCCTTCAAGGCGGCCTTCCCGATTAACCCGGTGCAGAAGCTCAGCCGCAACGACCAGAAGCTGACCTGGACGCTGGGTACGCAGTACGACGTGACCAGGCATGTGATGGCCTACGCGCTCGCTTCCACGGGCTTCAAGGACGGCGGCTTCAACGCCCGCCAGACCGCCGCCGGCACCCCGCTGGCGTTCAATCCGGAGACCTCGATCACCTATGAGGTGGGCCTGAAGTCGACCTTCTTCGACCGCAAGGTTCTGCTGAACGCCGACGTGTTCCGCATGGACCTCGACAACTTCCAGGACTCCACGCTGAACCCACTGACCGGCATTGGCTTCGTGGTCGGCAACGCCGGCGACCGCCGCATCGACGGGCTTGAGGCCGACGTGCAGTGGGCGCCGATCGAGCACCTTACGATCGCCGCCAGCGGCCAGATCAACGACGCCAAGTTCACCAGTTATCCGTCGGCGCAGTGCTTCGCCGGCGCGACGCCGAACGGCGTGGCGCCGGGCACCTGCAACTACACCGGCCTGCGTCCGGCCTTTAATCCGGCCTCGTCCGGGAGCCTGTCGGCCAATTGGGACGCGCCGCTGGGATCGACCGGCCTCGAGGGCTTCGTCAACGGCAGCGTCACCTATCAGGCCAAGCAGTACGAAGACAGCACGCTGGACCCGCGCTCGCTGCAGGGAGCCTATTCGCTGCTCAACTTGCGGGTCGGCGTCGGCTCGGAATCCGGCAACTGGAAGGTCTCGCTGTTCGGCAAGAACCTGGCGAACAAGGCCTACTATGTGGCCGAGGCCGCGCAGCCCCTGGGCGGATTGATCAGCGCCGGCGGCTCCGCCGCCGCGGGCGGCTTCTTCGGCTGGTATGGAGAGCCGCGCACCTTCGGCGTCGAGCTGACCGTCAAGCACTAACCCCTAGCCGCGCCTCCAGCCGGAGCTTCGGCTGGGCGGGCGTGAGCGCAAGGACCCGGGACCCGACCAAGAAGATGGCGAAACCGCCCGTTACAGAACACAGGGTCGGGTCGGGACTTGACGCGGATTCCGAAGCCGCGCGTTCTCATGCGGACGTTGAGGCAGGTGGGGACCGGCTGATGGACCTGGGGGAGCCGCGCGCGGAGGCCATCGATCCCGCGTGGGCGAAACCCGCCTATCAGCAGCGTAGCCGCCAGCAACGCGACCGCCTGCTGAAGGCCGGCGAACGGGTCTTCGCCGAGAAGGGCTTCTGGCAGGCGCACGTGGCCGACATCGCCAAGCGGGCGGCTTGCTCGGTGGGCAGCTTCTATCGGCGTTTTCAAGACAAGGAGGCGTTCTTCCTTTCCTTGCAGACCGATATGGCCGCCCACGGCGAGGTCAATATCGCGCGGTTCTTCGACGATCCGGCCTGCCTGACCGATCCCCTGCTGCAGGTGTTCATACGTCTGGTGCGCAACACGGCGCGGACCATGAAGGGCATCGAGGGTTACTATCGAGCCCTCTTCGAACTCAGCCTGCGCGGGCATGATGTCTGGCCGCCGATGCGCAGGATCGAGATCCTGGAGGCCCACCGTATCGTCGAATTGCTCCGCCAGCGCGGCGCGGCGCCCGCCGATCCGGCGCTCGGCGACCGCGCCCACCTGGCGATCCGGATGCTGCATGGCCAGATCATCAGCGCCATGCTGCACGGGCCGGGACCCTTCGCCGTGGAGGACCCGCGCCTGCACGACGAACTGGCCCTGATGCTGTTCCGCTACCTGGGCCTGGAGGCATCGGAGCTGGCGCGCTGAGCGCGGCATCGTTTCGGGATACGGAATGCGCAGACGCCTGCCTGTCCTCCGCCCGCAGAAGATTCTAGGTTTCCAGAGGCGAGGGCGCATGCGCCCCATAGCGGCGCCGGGAGCCTTGGCCGGTTTTCAGCGAGACGCGTCAGGTCGTGGCCTGGCGGGTCATTCGAACCCTTAAGGTGGTCGGGCCATCAAGATCGATATCAACAGGCCTTCCGAGCCGCCCAAGATCGCCGCCCCCGGCGGCGGTGTCCCCCATGGGCTGCTGCGGCTGCTGCGTGAGCCGCTGCTGCACTTCGCCGTGCTGGGATTCCTGCTGTTCCTGGTGGGCCGCGCCTATCAGACGCGCACGGATGTCTACCGGATCGAGGTGACCCCGGCGCACGTGGCGCAGCTCTCGCGCAGCTACGCCCTGCAGTTCGGGACGCCGCCGGACGCCGCGACGCTGGATCAACTGGTCCAGAGCGACCTGCACGACGAGATGCTGTTCCGCCAGGGCCGGGCGCTGAAGCTCGACCAGGACGACGAGATCGTGCGCCGCCGCGTGGTGCAGAAGGAGCAGTTCCTGATGCAGAACCTCCACGCGCCGGCCGAGCCCACGGACGCGCAGCTTTCGGCCTATTACGCCGCCCACGCCGACAAGTATGCCGCCCCATCCCGCGCGGCCTTCAGCCACATCTTCTTCGCGGTGGGGCCGGACGGCGACGCGGCCGCCCAGGCCCGCGCCAAGGCGGTTCTGGCGAAGATCGCGGCCGACGTGACCCGCGCGCCGGAGCGCGGCGACGCCTTCCCCGATCTCTATGACTTTTCGGCCTTCGAGCCGGAGCAGGTGGAGCGCCTGTTCGGCCACACCGAGTTCGCGAACGCGGTGTTCACCGCGCCGACCGGGCATTGGAGCGGTCCGTTCCGCTCGGCCTATGGCTGGCACCTCCTCTATTTGGCGAACCGCGCCGCGGCGACCCGGCCGCCGCTGGCCGATGTCCGTGACCGCGTGCGGTCGGACTATCTGCAGGACGCCCAGGACAGGGCGAACACCGCGTCCTTCGACACGCTGGCCAAGCGGTTCACCGTCGTGCGGACCGACCGGAAGACCGCGCCGTGAGGCGCCTGCTGGCCGCCCTGGCGCTGCTGTTCGGGCTGTTGGCCGGCCGCGCGGCGTTCGCCCACGAGGTCCGGCCGGCCTATCTGGAGATCGACCAGACCGGGCCCTCGACCTACACCGCGATCTGGAAGCAGCCGGTGATGGGCGATGTGGCGATCCACCTGATCCCGCACCTCTCCAACGGCTGGCTGGATCAGCCGCCTGGCGACCAATACGCCACCGGCGGGTTCTTGATCCGCCAGTGGACCGTGACCGCCGCGGGGCCGTCGCCGCTGGCGGGCCGCACGCTCTCCATCGAGGGCCTTCAGGACACCATCACCGACGTCTTCGTGCGCATCCGGCTGAAGAACGGCGAGGGCGTCGACACCATCGTGCGGCCCGAGGCCCCGCAGTTCCGCATCGACCTGAAGGCCGGCGCGCCGACGGCTGTCTCAGCCTTCCTGTTGCTGGGCGTAGAGCACATCCTGACCGGGCCGGACCACCTGCTGTTCGTGCTCGGACTGCTGCTGATCGTCCGCGACCGCTGGATGCTGCTGAAGACCGTCAGCGCCTTCACCGTGGCCCACAGCCTGACGCTGGCGGCGGCGACCCTGGGCCACATCCAGCTCTCGACACCACTGCTCAACGCGCTGATCGCGCTCTCCATCCTGTTCGTGGCGCCCGAGGCGCTGCGGGCCGCGCGAGGCGGGACCAGCCTGACCATCCGCTACCCCTGGATCGTGGCCTTCGCCTTTGGCCTGCTGCACGGCATGGGCTTCGCCAACGGCCTCTCGACACTGGGCCTGGAGAAGGGCGCCTTGCTCGGCGCCCTGGCGCTGTTCAACGTAGGCGTGGAGATCGGCCAACTGATGTTCCTTGCCGTGGTCCTGGCGCTGATCCGGGCCTTCCGGCTGATGCAGCTCACCTGGCCCCGACCGGTGGCGGCGCTCCCGGCCTACGCCATCGGCGCGCTGGGGGCGATGTGGACCTTCCAGTACAGCGCCATCCTGCTGGGAGCGACCTGATGCCCGCCCGGCGCCCGCTGATCCTGACGGCCCTTGTGGCGGCTATCGCCGCGCCGACGGCGGCCCAGGCCCATCTGGTCGCCACCGGCATGGGCCCGATCTACGATGGGATCACCCACTTCGGCCTGAGCCCGGAGGACTATCTGCCGACTGTGGCGCTGGCCTTCTTCGCGGGCCTGCGCGGTCCGCCGAGCGTGCGACTGCTGCTGGCGGTCCTGCCCGTCGCCTGGCTGGCGGGCGGACTAGCGGCAATGGCAGGCCTTGCTCCGCCGGCGGCGGCGATGTCGGCCGCAACGGCGGCGATGTTCCTGGCGATCGGCGGCGGGCTGGCCGCCAACCTCGACCTGCCGCGCGCCGCCAGCGCCGCGGCCGCGGCGGCTCTGGGCGCCCTGCGCGGTGTCGCCGACCTGTCGGGCGTGGCGGCCAGCCTGCCGCACGTCGCGAGCCTGGCCGGCATGGCCGCCAGCGTCTTCGTGGTCTTCGCCATCGCCGCGTCGATCAGCCTGCCGCTGACCCGCGCGTGGATGGTGATCGCTGTCCGCGTGAGCGGCAGCTGGCTGGCGGCGTCCGGCCTGCTGCTGGCGGGCTGGGTTTGGCGCTACGGCGTGCGCGCCACCGGATCATGACGTCACTGCCAAGGGAGGCTCGCATGAAGCACTGCAGACTTTGGATCATGACGGCGCTGGTCGCCGTGGCGGCGACGCAGGCCTTCACCCAGACCCCGGCGCCGGCCCGCAAGGCTGCGGCCGCCGAGCCGGCGAGGATGGATCCCGCCGCCCGCCGCGCCTTCTTCGGCGAGCTACATCTGCACACGGTGATGTCCTTCGACGCCTGGACCTTCGGCACCAAGGTCACCCCCGACCAAGCCTACAAGTTCGCCCGCGGCGAGACCGTGATGGTGCCGGCCTCGCAAGTGGCCAAGGAGCAGGGACTGGCGGTGACCGCGCTGGTGCCGGCCCGCCGAGCCTGGCCGCTCGACTTCACCGCGGTGACCGACCACTCCGAATACCTGGGCGCCATGACCCAACTGGACGATCCGGAAAGCGCCTTCTCCAAATCGGCGATCGGCAAGGAGCTCGCCGGCGGCGGCCAGCAGGCCTTCTTCAAGGCCGGCGAGGCGCTGAACAATCCGCAGAGCGCGCTTGGGCCTGACCTGCGCGCCGCCGCCCAGACCGCGGACGGCTGGAACGTCGAGATGAAGGCGGCCAACGCCAACTATCAGCCGGGCAAGTTCACGACCTTCGTGGCCTACGAGTGGACCGCCTCGCCGGGCCAGGGCATCCACATGCACCGCAACGTGATCTTCAACAGTGATCACGCGCCCAACCCGTTTACGGCGACCCAATCGCACAAGCCTGAGGACCTCTGGAATTTCCTGGACTCGGTCCGCAAGCAGGGGATCGAGGTGCTGGCGATCCCGCACAACAGCAACCTCAGCGATGGGCTCGACTTCGACTGGAACATGTCCGACGGCCGCCCGATCGACGAGGCCTACGCGCGGGAGCGCGCTCTGAACGAGCCGCTGGTGGAAATCTCCCAGACCAAGGGGTCGTCGGACACCACCCCGGAATTGTCGCCCAACGACGAGTTCGCCAACTTCGAGATCATGGACCGGATCTACAAGGGCGAGACCTCGCCCAGGCAGGACGGCTCCTATGTCCGACAGGCCTATGGCCGAGGCCTGGTGATCCTGTCGCAGGTGGGCGCCAATCCATTCAAGATGGGCGTGGTCGGCGGCTCGGACATCCACAACGGCCTGAGCGTCAGCGATGAGGACAGCTTCGCCGGTCGCATCAGCGGGCTCGACAAGACGACCATGCTGCCGAAGGGGCCCGGCGCGCGCGCGGCGCTCGGCATGGCGCGGATGGAAGGCGAGGTCGGCACCCGGCCGAACGGGCAGAAGGAGAACGACCCGCTGCAGTTTGCGGGCGCCTCGATCACCGGCGTCTGGGCCGAGGAGAACAACCGCGCCTCGATCTTCGCAGCCCTGAAGCGCAAGGAAACCTTCGCGACCACCGGCACCCGCATCCGCGTGCGGATGTTCGGCGGTTGGGACCTCGATCCCACATTGATCGGTAAGGCCGACTGGGTGAGCCAGGCCTATGCCAAGGGCGTGCCCATGGGCTCAGACCTCCCGGCCGTCGCCGGCGGCAAAGCCCCGCGCTTCATCCTGCAGGCGATGAAGGACCCGGACGGCGCCAACCTGGACCGCGCCCAGATCATCAAGGTGTGGCTGGACGGCAAGGCCTACAAGGAAAAGGTCTTCGACGTGGCGCTCTCGGGCGGCCGCAAGGTCGATCCGAAGACTGGCAAGGCGCCGGCGGTGGGCGACACCGTCGACCTCACCACCGGCAAGACCGCCAACACCATCGGGACCGCGATGCTGACCGCCGAGTGGCGCGACCCGACCTTCGATCCTAAGGTTCCGGCGGTCTACTACGCCCGCGTGCTGGAGATCCCGACCGCAAGGTGGACGACCCACCTGGCGATCGCCAGCCACCTGCCGATCCCCAAGGCGGCGCCGGCGACCATCCAGGAACGCGCCTGGACCTCGCCGATCTGGTTCACGCCGCCCAAGGGCTAGGCCCGTCGTCCAGATGGTCTAGGTCAGGGCGGTCCAGAGGAAGAAGGCGCCGCAGGACATGATCGCGGCGCCGGCTCCCCGGAGCGCCAGCCGACCCCATCGCCAGCGATGGACGAGGCCCAGCGCGATCCCGGTGGCGTGCAGCAGGCCGGTCGCCAACACGAAGCCCAGACTGTAGAGCAGGGCGTTCTCTCCAGGCGGCAGTTCCGAGCCGTGGGCGTAGCCGTGGAACAGGCCGAAAATCCCCACCAGCACCGCGGCGGCCCACAGTGGCGGCTTCAGTTCGGCAAGCACCGCGGCCCCCAGGCAGACGCCGCTCAGCGCGATGGCGATCTCGCTGCCCGGCAGGTGTACGCCGATCAGGCCGAGGAATCCGCCGAACGCCATGACCAGCGGAAAGGTCACCGGCAGGAGCCAGATCGCCGGCCGGCCGAGTTGAGCGCCCCAAAGACCCACCGCCACCATAGCGACGATATGGTCGAGTCCCGAGATCGGATGTTCGAAGCCGCTGATGAAGCCCACCGCCTCGCCGCGCACGATATGGGCGCTGGCGGCCGACGGCAGCGCGAGGAGCGCCAGGAGAAGGCCAGGGGCGAGACAGCTGGCTCTTATGCGGTTCAAGAGAGGCTCCGGTGACGATGGATCACGTGCGGATCGCAGCGCAGGTCGCGGCGAGCAGGGCCGGCAGCATTTTCGGCCCGGGCGGCTGGCCCTGGCGGATCACCACCAGGTCGAGAGAGGGAACCACGAGCACCGCCTGCACGCCTGCGCCCAGGGCCGCGAAGGTGTCGGGCGGCGAGCCGTCGAAGCGCAACGCCGCCGAGCCGCGCACCGCCTCTTCCGCTCCGAAGCCCGGCCTGGCGTTCTCCCACCAGAGGAAGCCGTAGGACGGATTGAGGGCCTGTGATGGCGAGGTGGCCTGCTTCAGATAGCTGGCGCTGACGATCCGCTTGCCGGCCCAGCGGCCGCCACGAAGCGCCATGAGGCCGAACCGCGCCAGGTCGCGGCCCGAACAGGCGGCGGTGTAGTAGTTGGTCACCGGCCCGCTCGCGGCCTGGCCCTGGCTGGTCACCCAGTCGGTGTGCTGCATGCCGAGGGGGCCGGTCAGGTTGCGGGCGGCGAAGGCTTCGAAGGGCTCGCCGGCCGCATGGGCCACCACGTGATAGAGCAGGTGGAACATCGCCGTCTGATAGGCCCAGCGGGTTCCGGGCGGCGCCATCTGCGGGGCCGCGGCATTGATGGCGAATTGGTCGCCGGCGATGCCGCGTAGCGCCAGGCCCTTGTCGTCCAGGCCGCTGGTCATGGTCAGCAGGTGGCGGATGGTGATCTGCGCCTTCGGCGTCCCACGCCAGGGGACGATGAAGTCGGCGGCGCTTTGGTCGATGGACTTGATCTTGTCCTGGTCGATGCAAACGCCCACCAGCACCGAGATCATGCTCTTGGCCGCCGACGCGATCTGCTGCTTGCGGTCGACATTGCTGTCCGCCGCATAGCGCTCGGCCACGATCTTGCCGCCGCGCAGCACCACGACGTCTGAGCTGCGGTCGGCCATGGCGGCGTCCACGGCGGCGCTCAGCCGTTGGGCGTCGAAGCCCGCAGCGGTCGGTTCGATCGCATCCCAGCCGGTCAGGCTCGGCCAATATTCCGCCGGCGCCGCGGCCTTGGCCACAAGGCCATAGGCCGACGCCCCCAGCGCAATGGACCCTACGGCCTCGCGTCGCGTGATCATGGCGTGGTCCTCTCCAAGTTGGCTCGGCCGAAGACACCGGCGAAGCTTCGGGCCGATCCGTGGGCGGCGGGCGGAAAATTCGAGCCATTCCGCTGGATGGAATCTTGTTGCGCCATCAGCCGCCGGCGGAAAGGCCCGCGGCTTCGCGCGCGATGTCGGCCACAGCCTTGACCACCGGCAGACGCCAGTTCTCCGGAGTGGTCACCATCCAGCAGTGGTAGGTCGACTCCCACTGCAGAGGCACCTCGACCAGCGCGCCCGAAGCCAGCTCCTCGGCGAAGACAAAGCGGGCGCCCCGCAGGGTGTGGCTGGCCGGGAAACAGGCCTTCAGCATATCGACGTCGTTGCTCACGTAGGCGTCGACATTGTGCGCCTCGAGCTCCGACAGCTCGCCGATCCAGGCGCCGAAGTTGGTGGTGATCCCGACGCTTGCCATGGGGTACTGCAGCAGTTCGGAGGCGGAGAGCGGATGGTTGGCCCCGGCCGCCGGATGGCCCGGCCGCACCACGACGATCGGCTGGTCGTCGAAGACCTTCACGCGGATCAGGTCGCCGAAGGCCTCGGCGTTCTCGCTGTAGCCGAAGGCGACGTCGTAGCGGCCCTGGTCGACCCCGCGCATGATCGCAAGGCCGTTGTCCAGGTTGGCCTCGAGCTTGATGTCGGGAAATCGGGAGAGCAGGCCGCGCACCACCTGGGGCAGGGGCTTGAGCCGCGTCGTCGGCC
>NZ_SSMZ01000170.1 GCF_004799395.1 Phenylobacterium sp. | reverse complement strand
CCGCGACAAGCGGCTCGTCGGCATCGTCTCCCTCGGTGACCTGGCGGCCAACGGCCAGGCCGCGCGGGCTGCCGACGCGCTCAGCCACATCTCCCGGCACGGCGGTCGCCACTCCCAGGCCGCCCACTGACGGACTGACGGGCCCTTCCGCAAAGGGCCCGCCCCGGCCGCCAGATGTCCCTTCTCCCGCGACGGGAGAAGGGACACACTCGCCGCCGTGAGTTCCGGAGCCCTCGGCCAGGCGATCTTCGCCTTCCACCTGGTGGTCATCGCCTTCAACGTACTGGGCCTGCTCGCCATCCCGCTGGGCGCGGCGCTCAAGTGGCGCTGGGTGCGCGTGCGCTGGTGGCGGACGCTGCACGTCGCGTCATGGGCGGCGGTGGCGTTGCAGGCCGCCCTGGGCCGGGCCTGCTTCCTCACTGTCTGGCAGGTCCAGCTCACCGGCGCGGGGCCAGCCGCGCCGCTGATCGCGCGGTGGGTCGAAAGCGTGATCTACTGGCCGCTGCCCATCTGGGCGTTCGCGGCGATCTACCTAGCGTTGTTCGCCGCGGTGATCGCCCTGTGGTTCGGCGTCCCGCCGCGTCTCAATGCTTCGCCAGCACCACGCCGATGACTAAGCCCTTGGACTGTGGGACGATGAAGACCTCGTGCGGCGGGAGCGCCGCGATCTGCTTGGCGAACGCCGCCGGCATGGTTCCGGAGCTGACGTCGCCGTGGCCCCAGGCGAAGGCGATCCGATTGGCCTTCAAGAGGTCCTCGACCGCCGCCAGGCTGTGTAGCGGCTCGATCTGCTTGAGGAATTCCTGGGGCAGAGGCCCGGTGCGCAGGGTCTCCATCTCGTAGATCACTGGCAGCGGCGTCGGGACCACGCCAGGCGTGGATTGTGCCGCCGCCGCGGTCGCCAAGCCCATTGCGGCGCACATCGCCGCCGCCGTAAGTCCCCACCCACGCCCCATGGCGTGCTTGTACTGCAATTTGCGTCACCCTTCACCGCCCTCATCGCGCGCGGAGCTGCCTTGCGTCCCCCTGTCCACGGCCTCGACCTCGACGCCGAAACTCGCTGCGCGCATTGGCGCAGCCCGCTCGACATCATCGCGCTGAAGATGCGCTGCTGCCGGACCTATTACGCCTGCCGCGACTGCCATGACGCGCTTGCTGACCACCGGGCGGCGCTCTGGCCGGAGGCCGAATGGGACGAGCCCGCCGTCCTCTGCGGTGTCTGCGGGAAGGAGCTCAGCGTGCGGGAATACCTGGCCTGCGAAAGCCAATGTCCCCTCTGCCGCGCGTACTTCAACCCCGGTTGCCACAAGCACCGGCATCTCTATTTCGCGGTGGAGGCCTAATCCGCGTCCATCTTCAGCGCCGCGATGAACGCCTCCTGCGGGATCTCCACCTTGCCGAACTGGCGCATCCGCTTCTTGCCGGCCTTCTGCTTGTCCAAGAGCTTGCGCTTGCGGCTCATGTCGCCGCCGTAGCACTTGGCGGTGACGTCCTTGCGGAGCGCCCGGACCGTTTCGCGCGCGATGATCCGGCCGCCGATCGCCGCCTGGATCGGGATCTGGAACATGTGCGGGCTGATCAGGTCCTTCATCTTCTCGACCATGCCGCGGCCGCGCGCCTCGGCGCGGTCGGCGTGGACCAGCATCGAGAGCGCGTCCACCGGCTCGGAATTCACCAGGATCGACATCTTGACCAGATTGCCGACCCGGTAGTCCTCCATCTGGTAGTCAAAGGAGGCGTAGCCCTTGGAGACGCTCTTCAGCCGGTCGTAGAAGTCGAACACCACTTCGTTCAGCGGCAGGTCGTAGACCACCAGCGCGCGGGAGCCGACGTAGGAGAGCTCGCGCTGCGACCCGCGGCGGTCTTGGCAGAGCTTGATCACGCTGCCCAGGTACTCGTCAGGCGTCAGGATGGTGGCCTTGATCCAGGGCTCGGCGATGGTAGCGATCTTCACCGGGTCGGGCATGTCGGCGGGGTTGTGCAGCTCCACCTCCGAGCCGTCGGTGAGGCCGATCTTGTAGATCACGCTGGGCGCCGTCGCGATCAGGTCGAGGTCGAATTCGCGGGAGAGCCGCTCCTGGATGATCTCCAGGTGCAGCAACCCTAGGAACCCACAGCGGAAGCCGAAGCCGAGGGCGGCCGAGGTTTCCATCTCATAGCTGAAGGAGGCGTCGTTGAGGCGCAGGCGCCCGATGGCGGCGCGCAGGTCCTCGAAGTCGGCGGCGTCGACGGGGAACAGGCCGCAGAACACCACCGGCTGCACGTCGCGGAAGCCGGGTAGGGCGGTCGCGGCCGGGCGCTTCTCGTCGGTGATGGTGTCGCCGACCGCGGCCTGGGCCACTTCCTTGATCTGGGCGGTGATGAAGCCGATCTCGCCGGGTCCCAGTTCGTCCACCTCGGTGCGCTTGGGATTGAAGACCCCGATCCGGTCGATCAGGTGGGTCGAACCCTGCTGCATCATCTGCACCCGCTGGCCCTTGCGCAGCGAGCCGTCGATGACGCGGACCAGCACCACCACGCCCAGGTAGGCATCGTACCAGGCATCGACCAGCAGCGCCTTCAGCGGCGCGGCCGCATCGCCCTTGGGCGCGGGCAGGCGGTGGACGATGGCCTCCAGCAGTTCATGGATGCCGGCGCCGGTCTTGGCGGACGTCAGGATGGCGTCCGAGGCGTCCAGGCCGATGACGTCCTCGATCTGCTGGCGGATCCGCTCGGGCTCGGCGGCGGGCAGGTCGATCTTGTTCAGGACCGGCACGATCTCGTGATTGTTGTCGATCGCCTGGTAGACGTTGGCCAGCGTCTGGGCCTCGACGCCCTGGGAGGCGTCGACCACCAGGATCGAGCCTTCGCAGGCGGCGAGGGAGCGGGACACCTCATAGGCGAAGTCCACGTGGCCGGGCGTGTCCATCAGGTTCAAGACATAGGTCTCGCCGTCGTCGGCCTTGTATGACAGGCGCACGGTCTGGGCCTTGATGGTGATCCCGCGCTCGCGCTCGATCTCCATGTTGTCGAGCACCTGTTCGGTCATCTCGCGTTGGGTGAGCGCGCCGGTCTCCTGGATCAGACGATCGGAGAGCGTCGACTTGCCGTGGTCGATGTGCGCCACGATGGAAAAATTGCGGATGTGGGAAAGCGGGGTCGTCATGCTGCGCCCGCGTCTAGCACATTCCTTCGCATCCGCGAGAGAGACGCCCGGGCGAGTTGGCCAAACACGGTTAATCGGGCGTTAAGGCGACACATTCCATGAGGCATTTGGGCGGAGCTGAAATCTTTGGCCTAGGAGGACTTTGCGCCCATGGACCGTCGAACCCTTATCGTTTCGGGGCTGATGACCCTTGGCGCTGCGCGGATGGCCAGCGCCGAGCCGATCCTGCTGCCCCAGAGCCAGCCGCGCGTCGACGCAGCGCCCCTGCCGCCGGCCACCAAGGTGGCGCAGGCCCAGCCCGCGCCCCAGGCGCCGCCGCCGCCCAATTCCACGCCCAGCTATCCGACCGCGGGGCCGAGCGACACCTCCGGCAAGCCCAGCGCCCAGCAGTCCACCTATTCCGAGGACGAGATTGTCCATTCGGTCTCCGACTTCATGGGCGTGACGGCGGAATCCGCCGGCGGCGCCGTGGAGCGGGTGTTCAAGAGCAACGGGCGGCCCACCGCCTATATCGCCGGCGAAGAGGGCTCGGGCGCCATCGGGGTCGGGCTGCGCTATGGCCGCGGCCTGCTCTACATGAAGGGCCGCCAGCCGTTGGAGGTCTTCTGGCAGGGTCCGTCCGTGGGCTGGGACTTCGGCGGCAACGCCAGCCGCGTGTTCACCCTCTGCTACATGCTCGACGACCCGCGCGACATCTTCCAGCGGTTCCCGGGCGTCGAGGGTTCGGCCTATTTCGTTGGCGGCCTGGGGGTGAACTACCAGCGGGCCGATGAGATCACCCTGGCGCCGATCCGCGCCGGGGTCGGCTTCCGCCTGGGCGCCAACGTCGGATACCTGGCCTATTCGCGGAAGCGCAACATCCTGCCGTTCTAGGAGCGCAGCTTCGCTCCGACCGCCTTTTCCGCAGCCGCGACGATGCGGACGGAGAGCGCCTCGATTTCCGGGTCCGTCAGGGTCTTTTCCGTCGGCTGGACGGTGACCTCGACGGCGACCGACTTGCTGCCCTCGGGCACACCCTTGCCCTGGTAGACGTCGAAGACGCGGACGGCCGCGATCAGCGATTTATCGGCGCCTAGGATCGGGCGGACCAGCTCGCCCGCCGGCGTCGCCTCGTCCACCAGGAAGGCGAAGTCGCGGGCGAGTGGCATAAGCGGGGAGAGCGTGAGCGCCGGCTTGGTCTTGGTGGCCTTCTTCTTCGGCTCGGGAAGCGCGCCCAGGTCGAGCTCGAAGGCCAGCATGGGCCCCTCGGCGTCGAGGTCCTTCAGCACGCGGGGGTGCAACTCTCCGAACTCGGCGACCACGTTCCTGGGGCCCAGCTGCAGGCGGGCCGAGCGGCCCGGATGCCACCAGGGCGAGGCCTGGCCCTGGACAATCTGCAGGTTGGGCGGCGCGCCCATCTCTTCAAGGAGCGCCATCAGGTCGGCCTTCAGCGCGAACAGCGGATCGCCATTCTTGCCGGCCCAGCTGCGCGCCGGGTGCGGGGCCACCAGCGCCGCCACGACGGTCAGCTGGTCGCCCGGCTGGTCGCCCTTGAAGGTCGGGCCCACTTCGAACAGCGCCGCGTCGGCGAAGCCCTGGCGGGCGTTGCGGGCCGCGGCCTCGATCAGGTTCGGCAGGATCGAGGGGCGCATGCAGTCGAGGTCAGAGGCGATCGGATTGGTCAGCTGCAGGTTCGCGTCGCCGCCGCCGAACTTCTCCGCCCAGGCGGTGCGCATGAAGCTCCAGGTAACCGCCTCGGCGTAGCCGCGCGCGGCCATGGCGCGGCGCGCGTTGCGGATGCGGGTCTGGCGCACGGTCAGCACGCCGCCGGCGACGTGTGGCATCTCGGGAAGGGGCTCGGCGGGGAGCGCCGCGAAGCCCTCGATGCGGGCCACTTCCTCGACCAGGTCGGCCTTGCCGTCCACGTCGCGCCGCCAGGTCGGCGGCGTCACCATTTCGCCGCGCACCTCGAAGCCGAGCGCGGTCAGGATGGCGTCGATCCGCGCGCCGGGCACGTCGAGGCCGGAGAGCTTCTTCACATAGGCGTGGTCGAATTCGAAAGCCGCGGGCGGCGCGGGCGCATGGCCGGCGACGCGGACCTCGCAGGGCTCGCCGCCGCACAGGTCGACGATCAGCCGCGTGGCCATCTCCAACCCGTCCACCACGAAGCCGGTGTCGACGCCGCGGGCGAAGCGGTACTGGGCGTCGGACGTGAGGCCGAGCGTCCGTCCCGTCTGCGCCGTGCGGATCGGGTCGAAGTAGGCGCTTTCCACGAAGACGTCGGTGGTGGTCTCGCCGACCTTGGTGCTCTCGCCGCCCATGACGCCGCCCAGGCCCACGGCGCCGGAGCCGTCGGCGATGACGCATACCTCGGGACTCGCCTCATAGGTCTTGCCGTCCAGGGCTTCGAGCAACTCGCCGGGCTTGCCGAGCCGCGCTTCGATGAAGCCGCCCGTCAGCTTGCCCGCGTCATAGACGTGCAGCGGCCGGCAGCGGTCGTAAGACATCAGGTTGGTGATATCGACCAGGGCCGAGATGGGCCTGAGGCCCACGGCGGTCAGCTTGCGCTGCAGCCAGGTCGGCGAAGGGCCGTTCTTCACGCCCTTGATCAGCCGCCCGGCGAAAATCGGGCAGGCGTCGCCGTCGACGCGGATCTCGATCGTCGTCGGTCCCTTGCCAGGCACAGGCGCGACCGAGGGATCCTTCAGCGTTCCCAGACCGGCCGCCGCCAGGTCGCGGGCGATGCCCACCACGCCCAGCCAGTCGGGCCGGTTGGGCGTCACCTCGAAGTCGATCACCGCCTCAAGGCCGAAAGCGTCGGCGGCGGGCAGGCCCACCTCCAGCCTGTCCGGCAGTTCGACGATGCCATCGGACTCCGCGTCCACTTCCAGCTCGCGCCCCGAGCAGAGCATGCCGTTGGAGACCACGCCGCGCACCGGCCGCGCCTCGAGGGTGACGCCGCTGCCGGGCACGTAGGCTCCGAGCGGCGCGTAGATCGTCGTGAGGCCCGCCCGCGCATTGGGCGCGCCGCAGACGATCTCCTTGCGGCCATCCACGGTGTCCACCTGGCAGACGCGCAGGCGGTCGGCGTTGGGGTGCTGCACCGCTTCGACCACCTTGGCCACCGAGAACGCCGCCAGCTTGGCCGCCGGGTTCTCCACATGCTCGACCTCCAGGCCGGCCATGGTCATGGCGTCCACGACCTGATCGACGCTGGCGTCGGTGTCGAGGTGCTCCTTGAGCCAGGAGAGGGTGAACTTCATCTCAGCTCTCCTCAGCTCAGGCCGGTGGCGGGATTGGGCGCGGCGAAGGCCGAGAAGCCGTAGTGCTCCAGCCAGCGCACATCGCTCGCGAACATGTCGCGCAGATCGGGCATGCCGTACTTCAGCATCCCCAGCCGGTCGATGCCGAAGCCGAAGGCAAAGCCCTGCCAGACGTCGGGGTCGAGACCGCAGTTGCGCAGCACGTTGGGATGAACCATCCCGCAGCCGACGATCTCCATCCAGTCATCGCCCTGGCCGATCTTCACGTCGCCGCCGGAGCGGTCGCAGCGCACGTCCATCTCCGCCGACGGCTCGGTGAAGGGGAAGTGGTGCGGCCGGAAGCGGGTCTCCACGAGTGGGGTCTCGAAGAACCGGGAGATGAAGGTCTCCAGCGTCCACTTAAGGTGGCCCATGTGGATGGCGCGGTCGATCACCAGGCCCTCCATCTGGTGGAACATCGGCGTGTGGGTGGCGTCCGAGTCCGAGCGATAGGTGCGGCCCGGCGCCACGATGCGGATCGGCGGCGCCTGGCTGGTGGCGATCCACGACGGCAGCTTGTCGTTCTGGCCCTGCAGCATGGTGCGGATCTGCACGGGGCTGGTGTGGGTGCGCAGCACCTTGCGCTCGCCGTTCTCGTCCTCCGGCAGCCAGAAGGTGTCGTGCATCTCCCGCGCCGGATGCTTCGGCGGGAAGTTCAGCGCCGTGAAGTTGTGGAAGTCGTCCTCGATGTCTGGGCCCTCCGCCAGGCCGAAGCCCATCTCGGCGAAGATGGCGATCATCTCGTCCTGCACCTGCATGGTCGGGTGCACCCGCCCGCGGCGCTCGGGCGGCGGCGGCAGGGTCAGGTCGACGCGCTCGGCGGCCAGCTTGGCGTCCAGCTCGCCGGCTTCCAGCCCCGCCTTGCGAGCGGCGATGGCGCCGGCGATCCGGTCGCGCAGGCCGTTGATCAGCGGGCCGCGCTCGCGGCGCTCGTCCGGGCTCATGGCGCCCAGGGTCTTCAGCAGTTCCGAGACGGAGCCGGACTTGCCGAGCGCGGCCACGCGCACGGCTTCCAGCGCGGCCACATCGGGCGCGGCGGCGACGGCGGCCGAAAGCTCGGCCTCGAGTTTGGTCAGATCGGTCATGTGGGCGGTGTCCTAGCCTGCACGCTTCACGGGGTGAAGGGGGACAGCAAAAAGCCCCCCGGCGGTTCGGCCGGAGGGCTTTGGAATGCTTCGAGGTCTTAAGCGACCTTTGAGCCTCAAGCCAGCGCGGCGCGAACCTTCTCTGCGATGGCCTTGAAAGCGGCTGGGTCGGCGCCCGCGATATCCGCGAGGACCTTGCGGTCCATTTCGATCCCGGCCAGATCAAGGCCGTGGATAAATCGGGCGTAGGTCATGCCTTCTTCGCGCGCCGCGGCGTTGATCCGTTGGATCCACAGCGAGCGGAACTGACGCTTGCGGACCTTGCGGTCGCGGTAGGCGTACTGGCCGGCCTTGTCCACGGCCGCCTTGGCGGTGCGGATGGTGTTCTTGCGGCG
Source organism: Phenylobacterium sp. (assembly GCF_004799395.1). Lineage (GTDB taxonomy): Bacteria > Pseudomonadota > Alphaproteobacteria > Caulobacterales > Caulobacteraceae > Phenylobacterium. Next base: position 10,475 of record NZ_SSMZ01000170.1, on the reverse strand, counting down.
CCCGTAGAAGCCCTTGGCCTGCTCGAGAACCTTCTTGTGCTTGGCGTGGGCGGTGACGCCCCTTTTCACGCGTGCCATCTGTCAGCGCTCCTTAGCTGAGACCGTAGGGCAGGAAGATCTTGATGGTCTTCGCATCGGAAGCGCTCATCACCTTCGTGCCACGGTTCTGACGGATGTACTTGGCGTTGTGGGAGAGCAGGCGGTGGCGCTTGCCAGCCACACCGGCCTTGATCTTCCCGGACGCAGTGAGTTTGAAGCGCTTCTTAGCGCCTGACTTCGTCTTCAGTTTCGGCATTTCACTGCGGAGCGATGAAGCCCCGTCCTCTGGCGTATTGATGAGCCGCCCTGGCATGCCATGGGCCAGGCGGCTCCGAAGGGAGGGGCTGATACGCGAAAGGGGCCCGGATTGCAAGCCGGAGCGGCGACCCGCCACCCCCGATCATATGGTCCATCGAACGGCCGCGGCCATGAATCTCATGCGGACTTGGAAATCCCCGCCTCGGCCTGCGCGCGAGGCCCGCTGGTCGCCAGGGTCCACAGGCCTCGGGAGAACAGGACGAGCCCACTGAACGCCATGCTCAGCACGAAGATGACGACGATCGGCTCGAGCGGGACCGGCGGGCTGTGGGCCAGCATCGCCATGCGCTGGATGAGGTCGGGAAAGCTGCTGACATTGAGCGAGGGCGCCAGCGGCGAGGCCGTGTTGAGCCAGACGCAGAAGGCCAGCAGCATGGCGCCCCTGATCGCCTCGATCGCGCCTTGCAACCGCTGCACGCCGGGCCACGCCAGGAGCAGCGCGCCCTGCAGCACCAGGGCGGCCATGTAGACAAGGACGAACCAGAAGACGACGGCCTTGAACCCGCTCCACTGGAACGCCGCCAACGCCCCCGGAGAGATGTCGAGCCGGCGCAGGTCGTCGGCGCTCAAGCTCAGGCCGGGGGACAGAACGCCCGTCCACCAGAGGATCAAGGCCGTGCCGACGACGATCAGCGCCAGGCCGTGGGCGATGGGCGAGTCGCGCCGCCAGGCCTGGGACTTTACGCGTTCGCGCCGGGGCCGCGCCCGCCACGCGACCACCCATTCGCGCACTGAGCTGACATCCCAGGTCGCGATCTCCAGCAGGCGCAGGTCCCGCACGCGCCAAGTTTCCAGGTAGTCGATGCGCTGGCCGCGGCGCTCCAGGACCCAGACCGTGGCGGTCGCGGCCCCGACGAACACCAGGGCGCCGGTGATGCCCGAGCCGATCGCCTGCCCGAGCATCAGGGGGAAGTCGCCGAAAGCCAGGGTCCGCACGATGACCACGACCACGGCGATCGCGACCTGCAGGGCGATCGACGCCTTCACGGCGAACAGCCAGTAGGGGTAGAGCGTCGGCCCCACCACGTGCTGCGGCCCCTCGCGGTATCGGGCGGCGATGACCAGCGGGTGGCCCACCTCGCGTAACTCCGCCTCGACCTCATCGTCGGTAAGGGGCCGGCCCAGGTCGCCTTCGCGCGCCTCGATCCCGCTCAGGATGGTGTCCCGCAGCTCGGCGATGATGTCCTCCCGCTGCGCCTTGGGCAGCAGGGCGGCGACCGTGCGCAGATATTCGTTCACGAGGTCCATGACGCCCTCCGGGTCCTTCAATCTTCGATGATCTTTTCGAGGGAGCGGCTGATCCGCCGCCACTCGTCGAGCAGGCGCAGAAGCATCGCCTCGCCATCGGCGGAGAGCTTGTAGAAGCGCTTCCTGCGCTTCTCCTCCTCGCGCCATTCGCTGACCAGCAGGCCTTGGGTCTCCAGGCGGCGGAGCAAGGGATAGAGGGTGCTTTCCTCCATCTCCAGGCCGTCCGCGGCCAGCGCCTGGCGCAGGGTGTAGCCGTAGCGTTCCTCGCGCAGCCGGGCGAGCACGCCCAGGGTCAGCGAGCCCCGCCGAAGCTCCAGCCTCAGGCTTTCGTAGAGATCGCCGTCCGCGCCCAAGACCTGGCCTCCACGCCATACAGTGTGTGACACACAGTATGTAGCGCACAGTGACTATCCGTGCAAGAGGGCGGGGCGCTGTGCTCGACGGTGACGAAGGTCGGGAAGGCCTCTAGGCCAAGGCGCGGACGCGCTGGCGAACCTGCCCCGCGAACCACAGGCCCGGCAGGATCAAGAGCGCCGCCGATGCGAAGGGCGCACCTGGCGCGACGCTGGAGAACAGCCAGCCGGCGAACACCGGCCCGCCGATCCGGGCCAGCGCCATGCCGCTCATGTTGAGCCCCAGCATCTCGCCCTGGCGGTCGGGCGGCGCGGCCTGGGAGATGAGCGCGGTCAGGTTCGGGAAGCAGATCGACTGGCCGATGCAGACCAAGGCGAAGCCGGCCATGGCGACCGGCCAGACGGGCGACAGCCACTGCACGACGAGCCCCAGGCCCATCAGGACCAGGCCGCCGGTCAGGGTCCGCGGCTCGCCATAGCGGCGCACCAGGCGACCGGAGAGATAGCCTTGGCAGACGGCGCCCAGGAGGCCGATGCCCATGAAGGCCAGGCCGATCTGCCTTGGACCCCAGCCGAACCGGGCCTGGGTCCAGAGGCCATAGGTCGCCTCGATGCCGGCGAAGCCCACCACGACGATGAAGCTGATCAGCAGGATGCGGCCGATCACGGCGTGCGCCCAGGCCTCCTTCAGCCCCTCGATGCGTGGGCGGTGCGGCCGAAACGACGACGGCTCCGGCCGGCTCTCGCGCACGAAGACCACCACAGCCAGCGCCGAGGCCACGGCGAAGCCCGCGGCGATCAGCAGCGGAAGCTGGAACCCGAGCGCCCCGCGCCCGGGCTGGGCCAGCAGGCCGCCGATCGCCGGGCCCGTCGTGAAGCCGGCGCTGAAGGCCGCGCCCATGATCCCCATTCGCGCAGCGCGTTTCTCCGGCGGGGTGATGTCGGCCATCGCCCCCTGCAGGGTGGAGATGTTGCCGGCGAAGATCCCGGTCATGAAGCGGATGGCGAAGGCCGCCCAGATGTTCGGCGCGAAGGCCAGCGCCGCGTAGCTCATCGCCACGGCGGCGATGGTGACGATCAGCACGGGCTTGCGCCCGATCCGGTCCGAAAGCCGGCCCCAGAACGGCTCGCCCAGGAACTGGCCGAACGAGAAGGCCGAGAACATCAGGGTGACCTGCCAGGCCGGCGCGTTGAAGGCCTTGGCGAAGAATGGCAGCAGGGGGATCACCAGGCCGAAGCCCGCGATCATCAGATAGATAACCGTCAGAAGGACGATCAGCGCCCGCCGCTCGGCCGCCGCGGCCTCGGGCCTGACGCCGCTCACGGGGCGGCCTCCGCGCCCACATGGCCCTGGACGGTGCGCGGCGGCGCCCGCCGTGCGGCGCTGAGCGCCAGCAGGATCGCCGGCGCGACGATCAACGCGCCCTGGATGAAGGGCGCGTTGATGCTGATGTTGGCGAAGGTCAGGCCCGCAGACAGCGGCCCGACGAACCGCGCGAAGGCGCCGGCGGCGTTGTTGAGGCCCAGGATCTGACCCTGCCGGTGCGGGTCGGCGGTGCGCGAGATCAGCGCGCCGACGTTGGGCCAGGCCACGGATTGGCCGATGGCGGTCACGCACATCAGCGCTGTCGTCATGATCAGACCCGTGGAGAATGGCTGCAGGACCGAGCCCAGCGCATTGACCCCCATGCCGATGGCCAGCATGCGGCCCTCGCCGAACCGCTCCGACAACGGGCCGGTGACGAAGAACTGGGTCAGCGCAGCGACCAGACCCACGGCGGCGAAGCAGACGCTGATCTGCCGCGGCCCCCAGCCGAACCGCGCCAGGCCCCACAGGCCGAAGGTCGACTCGATGCCCGTGAAAGCAAAGCCGACCAGGAAGGTCAGCAGCATCAGCCGCCCGATCACCGGATTGCCGACCGCCTCGCCGATCGCGGCCCAACGGCTGGGCCGATGGCTGATCGACTGATCGCGGATCTTGCTCTCGCGAATGAAGAGGATGATGCCGGTCACCGCGACGGCGGAAAGCGCCGAGGCGATGAACAGCGGGATGCGGAAGCCGATCGGCCCCATGTCGGTGTGGGCGAAGGCGCCGCCGACCGCCGGGCCCACGATCATGCCGACGTTCCAGGCTGCTCCCTGCCGTGAGAGCATCCGCGCGCGCCGCTCCGGCGGGGTGACGTCGGCGATGTAGCCCTGGATCACCGCCCCGTTCCCGCTCATCAGGCCGCCCAGGAAGCGGATCACAAAGGCTGCGGCCACATTGGGCGCGAAGGCCAGGGCCAAGTAGCAGAGGCAGTTGCCGGTGATGGTCGAGATCAACAGAGGCTTTCGCCCGTAGCGGTCCGACAGCCGGCCCCAGAACGGTTCGCCGAAGAAGCCGCCCATGGCATAGGCCGAGAAGATCAGCGCGATCTGCCACGGCTGGGCATGCATCGACTTGGCATAGAAGGGCAGCAACGGGACGATGATCCCGAAGCCCAGCATGTTGATGAAGATAACGGCGATCAGCGACGGCGCAGCCCACTGGGACGGCGTCGACGCCTCCCGCGGCGCAGTGTCGGACATGGGCGGGTTGGTAAGCCCGCCGTCCCGCGACGGCAAGGTTCGCGCGGCGCAGTTCGCCTGTTCGCAGCCCGGCGTTGGCGTGGGGCCACAGTGCCGAGCGCTTACGGGTTCTGCTTCTTCAGCTCGTCACGGAAGTGCGCTTCGGCCTTGTCCACAAAGGCGCGGCAGCCGGCGGGATCGACGAAGGCGTCGGCCTTGCCGGCGTCCAGCGCCGCCTTCTTGGCCTTCAGCCCATAGAACGAGCCGTGGCTGGCGATGAACACCTCGCAGGGCAGCTTCCGCCACTCGGCGAAGCTGTGCTCATAGTCAGCGGTCTGGCCCGGATAGGTTTCGGTCCTGCCGAGCTTGTAGCCGGCCAGCACCGAAGCCGAGCAGAGGTCCAGCGCCTGGCGCACCTTGCCGGCCACGGTCACCGGGAACGTCCAGGTGGTGCAGCCCGGGGTGTGACCGCCAGTGATGTGGGCGGTGAGCGTCCAGCCGCCCAGGCTGACCTTGTCGCCGTCCTTGACCGTCACATCGGGCTTCACCGGGTCGTATTCGAAGCGCGCGCCCTTCAGGAACGGGTCGCCCTTTCCGCCGGCGGCGACGATCGCCCCGTCGGCGGCGCTGGCGTAGAATTTCACGTCGGGCGCGGCGGCGCGCTTGATCTCCGCCAGGCCCGCGGCGTGGTCGAAGTGCTCATGGGTGTTGAGCAGGATCTTGATGTTCTTGGGGTCGAAGCCCAGGGCGCGGATGTTCTGGACCACCTGGTGGCCTACCGGGGCGTCGCCGCCGTCGATGACGATCAGGCCCGCCTTGGTGACGATCAGATAGGAGGTGTAGTCCGAGGCGCCCACGTAATAGAGGCCCTCGCCGATCTTGAACGGCGGATACGGCTCGTGGCCGGACTCGGTCGACTGGCCGTGCGCCGCAAACGCGAAAGCGGCCGCCGTGACGGCGACCGCTCCCAGAATTTTCAGGTTCGTCAGGCTCACCGAGGGGCCAGGATCATGATCATCTGGCGGCCCTCCATGCGCGGTTCGTACTCGCACTTGGCGATCGGTTCGAAATCCGCGCGCACCCGTTGCAGGAGCTTCATGCCGAGTTCGGGGTGGGCCAGTTCACGACCGCGGAAGCGCAAGGTGACCTTCACCTTGTCGCCTTCCTCGAAGAAGCGGTTCATCGAGCGCTGCTTCACTTCGTAGTCATGGATATCGATATTGGGGCGGAGTTTGATCTCCTTGATTTCCTGGACCTTTTGCCGCTTCCGCGCCTCGTTCTTCTTCTTCTGTTCCTGGAACTTGAACTTGCCGTAATCCAGGATCTTGCAAACGGGCGGATCCGCGTTGGGAACGATCTCGACCAGATCGAGCCCTGCCTCTTCGGCGGCTTCGAGCGCGGACGAGGTGGGCATCACCCCCTGCTTTTCGCCGTGCTGGTCGATCAGCAGAACTTTGGGAACGCGGATTTCATCATTGATGCGCGGCCCGTCCTTGACGGGGGGCGCCTGCATGGGGCGGCGAATAGGCGAGGCTCCTAGGGTTGTTTCAACACAAACGCCGGCGCGCACGAATGGGCTCCGGCCGATACAACCTATATGATTTAGCGCCCCGGCGCTATCAAGCCGCGCCTCGGGCGGACGGCAGCAAAGAGGCCGCCGCCTGCGCCACTTTCGCCACAGGCAGTTCCGCCAGCTTCGGGGCCTGCAGCACCGCCACCTTGCCGCGCGGCGCCGACAGCGTCGGGTCCGAGGCGCTGGAGAACAGCACGACCGTCGGCGCGCCGGCCGCCGCCGCCAGATGCAGCGGTCCGGTGTCGTTGCCCACCGCAAGCGCGGCCTTGGCGCCCAGGACGGCGATGGAGGCGAAATCGGTGCGGCCAGTCAGGTCGCGCGCGCCTGGAACCTGGCGCTGGATGCCCTGGGCGAGCGCCGACTCCTGCGGTCCGCCGATGACCACCACGTCGAGGCCGCGAGCGTAGAGGATGCGGGCGAGCTCGCCGTATTTCTCTACCGGCCAACGCTTCTCCGGTCGGTGGGCCGAGCCGCCGGGGACGAACATGGCGTAGGGCTTGGGCTTGACCCCTGCGGTCGGCGGCCGCGTGCCCGCCGCGCCCGCCAGCACCCACGAGAGGTCCGGCGGCGGCGCTGTCCCGGGCTCGGTCGGAGCGTCCGGCCAGATGCCGGCGTACATCAACTGGTCGGCCTGGCGCTCCAGGGTGTGCATGCCATTGCGCAGGGGATTGCTGTGCGGCAACGAGGCGCCGAAGGCGACCCCCGACCAGGCCGGCGGATTGGGCCGCATCACCTGGAAGATGCGATTTGAGTGGCCCGAGGTCTGCAGATCGTAGACCCGATTGAAGTGCGCCGCGCGCAGGCGTTTGCGCAGGGCGATCCACTGGGCGAAGCCCTCCGGCCGTCCATCGGTCCAGATCGCGTTGAAATAGGGCGAGGCCTTGGCAAGGGCCTCGAACGGCGGCGTGGTGAGGAGTGTGATGTGCGCCTTCGGGTGCGCCTGGCGGATCTTCTTCATCGCCGCCAGCGCCAGGACGAAATCGCCCAGGGCCGACAGCTTGATCACCAGGATCTTCTGCACCTCGCGCCGCGGCATCAGGCGGCCTCATGGGCTTGGCGGCGCGCGTCCAGCACCCGCTCGTAGGCGGCCAGCGTGGCGGCGCACATGGCGTCGACGCGGTAGAGCTGACGGGTGCGGTTCATGCCGGTGGCGCCCATCTCGGCGCGCTTGCCGGGGCCCAGGTCGATGGCGCGCGCCATAGCGGTGGCCCAGGCCGCGGGGTTCTCGGGCGGGACCAGCCAGCCGGTGGTTCCGTCGACCACGGTCTCGGTCGTGCCGCCGTGGTTGGAGGCGATCACCACGCGGCCCATGGCCTGCGGCTCGACGGCCGTTCGACCAAAACTTTCGGGGACGGTGGTGGGCAGGAGCGCGACATCGGCCAGGAGGAACGCCGCCGGCATGTCATCACAGTGTCCGACCAGGCGGATCTGGTCTTGCAGCCCGGCCTGGATGATCGCGGCGCTCAGCTCCTCGCGGTACTCGGTGCGTCCCTGGTCGTCGCCGGCGAAAAGGATCAGGGAATCGTCGCGGCCCTGCGCGGCTAGACGCGCGGCAGCCTCGACGATCGTCAGGTGGCCCTTGATGCGGGTCAGCCGCCCGGCCAGCAGGAAGCGCGTACGGCGATCGGCCGGGTCGATCCCCCAGGCGGCGCGCAGGGCGGCGACGCGGTCGGGCGTCACCCAGGCGGGGTTGAAGCGATCCAGGTCCACGCCGCGGGGGATGGCGATCACCTTGTCCGGATCGACGGCGTGCTCAGCCAGCACATGGGCGCGGGTGTATTCCGAATTGGCGATCACCAGATCGCCGCGGGTCATCACGGCGTTGTACCAGCGCTTCAGGCTGCTCTGAGCCTTGTAGACCCCGTGATAGGTCGTCACGAACGGCGTGCGGGTGGTCCGCGCGGCCCACAGGGCGGCGAAAGCCGGGGCGCGGGAGCGGGCGTGGACCAGGCTCACGTTCTCCGTACGTATGAGGTCCACCAGCCGCGCGGCGTTGCCCAGCATGACCAGCGGGTTCTTCGACTGTACCGGCATCTGGGCCAGGCGCGCGCCGTCGGCTTCGAGCCGCGCGGTCATCCGCCCGCCACGTGTCGCCACAAAGGCCCGCCCGCCGGCGGCGATCACCGCGCGGGCCACATCGAGGGTGGTCTGTTCGGCGCCGCCGGTTTCCAGCTCCGGGACGACCTGCAGAAGGGTGAAGTCAGGGGGAAGCGCCACACCTTCCCATACCCCGAAACGAGGTGGCGTAAAGGCCGTCGCGCGCTATCTGTCGGCTCATGACAGAGCACGTCGGATTCCTCGCCCGGCCCGATGGCGAAACCGTTGCCTGGCGGGCGGTGGATGGACAAGGCCCGGCGGTGGTCTGGCTGGGCGGCTTCCGCTCCGACATGACGGGAACCAAGGCCGAGGCTCTGGCCGGTTGGGCGCAGGCCAAGGGCCGCGCTTTTCTGCGCTTCGACTACCTCGGCCATGGCGAATCCAGCGGCGACTTCCAGGCCAAGGGGACCATCACCCGGTGGCGCGAGGATGCGTTGGCGGTGCTGGACGAGCTGGTCGAGGGACCGGCGATCCTGGTGGGTTCTTCGATGGGAGGCTGGATTGCTTGCCTGGCGGCGATGGCGCGCCCGCAGCGGGTGAGCGCCATGGCGCTGATCGCCCCGGCGGCCGACTTCACCGAAAAGCTTTTGGCGCCGGAGATCCCGCCGGACGGCCGCGCCGCCCTGGCCGCCGACGGCGTCTGGATGCGGCCATCCGAATATGGCGATCCCTATCCGATCACGCAGGCGCTGCTGGAGGACGGCGCGCGCTGGTCGATCCTGGGCTCGGAGCCCGTGCCGATCGACGTCCCGGTGCGCATCCTGCAGGGCGGCGTCGACCCCGACGTCCCCTGGCGCCACGGGCTGGAGCTGGCCAATGCGCTCAGCGGCCAGGACATCACCTTCACCCTGATCAAGGACGGCGACCACCGCCTCTCGCGACCGCAGGATATCGCCCGCCTGATCGCGGCGGTGGAAGACCTGTAGGTCCTTCCCGCCGGGGAGGCGACGCAACTAGATCGACGCCTCGGCCGCCAATATCGCCGCCAGCCCTTCGCGATAGCTCGGATAGGCCGGACGCCACCGGAGCTCGGCCTTGGCGAAGGCGTTCGAGACGCGTTTGTTCTCAGCGTAGAAGCGCAGGGCCGCTGGCGACAGATCGGCTTCGGCGAGCGGGACCGCCGGCGGCGGCGGAAGGCCCAGCAGCTCCGCCGCGTAGGCGATGACCTCGCTGTTTGGGCAGGGCTCGTCGTCGCAGAGGTTGTAGATCCCGCCGGCGCGGGGCCGCGCGATCGAGGCCGCAAGGCCGGCGGCCAGGTCGTCCACGTGGATCCGCGAGAACACCTGGCCCGGGCTGACGATGCGTCGGGCCTGGCCCGAGCGCAGCCGCTCGAAGCCTGAGCGTCCGTGGCCATAGATGCCGGGCAGGCGGAAGACCTGCACGGTCAGTCCCATTCCGCGGCCGACCTCCAGCCAGTCACGCTCGGCGCCGACGCGGCGCGCGCCCTCCAGCGATTGGGCGGCCAGTCGGCTCCGCTCGGTGACCCACCCGCCGTGCCGGTCGCCATAGACGCCGGTCGTGGAGAGGTAGCCGATCCAGTCCGGGAAAGCCTTGGCCGTGGCCAGCGCTGGAACCAACGTCCGCAAACCCGGGCAGCCCTGCGCATCCGGCGGCGCGGTGACCAGCACCGCCTGGGCGTCGCGAAGCGCGCGCTCCAGTTCGCGCCTGTTGCCGACCCCGACGGGCCTGATCCCTTCGACGTCGAGCCTCGCCCGGTCGGCCGGGCGGCGGATGGTGGCCGAGACCTTCCAGCCGAGGGGGACAAGGCGTCGGGCCAGGGCGCGGGCGGAGAAGCCGTAGCCGAAGACGAGCAGCCGCAACCGCTACTCCGCCGCCTGCAAGGCGCCCGGTTGCGGCGTGGCGCCTTGGCCGGCCGCTTGCGCCCGCTCGGCGTTCCAGCAGGAGACGCACGGGATCTTGCTCAGATCCGCGCGGTGGGCGTAGCGGCGGGCAGTCTCGGCGATGTCCAACATCAACCCATCCTGCAGGGTGATCGGCTCCAGGCCCAGCCCCAGCAAACGCGCGTTCTCGACCAACAGGTCGTTCTCCTCGGCCTCCTGGCGCGGATTGGGCAGGTGGGCGATCTCCGCGCCGGTCAACGTCGCCACCATGCGGGCGAGCTCGCGGACCCGCCAGCACTCGGTCATCTGGTTCATCACCTTGACCGGTTCGCCGCGCGCCGGCGGATGCTCCAGCGCCAGTTCCACGCATCGCACCGTGTCCTGGATGTTGATGAAGGCGCGCGTCTGGCCGCCGGAGCCGTGGACGGTCAGCGGATACCCCACCGCCGCCTGCATCAG
>NZ_SSMZ01000017.1 GCF_004799395.1 Phenylobacterium sp. | reverse complement strand
CTCAGCGCGCGCGGATCGCCAGGGCGTTGGACCTGGTCAGCCTGCCATCGTTTACGGTGCATTTGACGCTGAAGTCCTGGATGGACGGGGTAGAGATCACGGGCCGCTTCGACGCCGTGGTTGAACAGACCAGCGCGGTGTCCCTGGAAAACTTCCAGCACCCGCTGTCGGGCGAGATCGAGCTCCGGGCCGTGCCGGACGGCAGCCCGCACGCCCAGGCGCTGGAAGGCGGCGAGATCGACTACGATCCGGAGGCCCCGGATCCGCCGGACATCCTGGACGGCGACACCATCGACCTGGCGGCCTATGCGATCGAGCATCTGGCGCTGGAGATCGATCCGTTCGCCCGTAGGCCCGGCGAGGAATTCGAATTCCAGCCGCCTTCGGAGCTGGAATCGCCCTTCGCCGTGCTCAGGAAGTTGAAGGGCGACGAGCCCTAGCCACTTAAGGCCTTGTTTGCATTGCCGAGCCTGGAGGCTATCGTCGCCGGCGAATCCGGCGGGACCCGTCGAAGGACCAAAGCGCCGTCTTGACCCAGCCCCTGGTGATTTCCATTGACGCCATGGGCGGAGACCACGGCCCGAGCGTGGTCGTGCCGGCCGTCATCCGGGCGATCGCATCGCTTCCGCAAGATGTCCGCTTCCTCCTGCATGGCGATGCCGCGGCGATTGGCCTGGGTCTGGCGCGGCATCCCAACGAGGCGCGCCGCGTCGATATCATCCCCGCCGAGCGGGTGATCTCCATGGACGAGAAGCCGGCGCAGGCGCTTCGCCGCGGCAAGGGCACCTCCATGTGGAATGCCGTCGAAGCGATCCGGGACGGCCAGGCCGTGGCGGCCGTTTCGGCCGGCAACACCGGCGCCCTGATGGCGATCGCCAGGCTGATCCTGCGCATGACCGGCGAACTGGAGCGGCCGGCGCTGGTCACCTCAATCCCGACGCCACGGGGCGTGACCACCTTCCTGGACGTCGGCGCCAACATCGACTGCGATGCCGAGCGACTGGTGGAGTTCGCCATCATGGGCGAGGCCTTCCACCGCGCCGCCCATTCGGTCGCGAGGCCGACCGTCGGCCTGCTCAACGTCGGCTCCGAGGAGATGAAGGGCCACGAGGAGGTGCGCGAGGCCAACCGCATCCTGCGCGAGGGCAAGATCGACCTGGACTACAAGGGTTTCGTCGAGGGCGACGACATCACCCGCGGCGGCGTCGATGTGGTCGTTACCGACGGATTCACTGGCAACGTGGCCCTGAAGGCCATGGAGGGCGTGGGGCGCTTCATGTTGAACGAGCTGCGGGGCGCTCTGACGTCGGGCCCCCTGGCGAACCTGGGCGCGGTGCTGGCGCGGCCGGCGCTACTGCGGTTCCGCGAGCGGATGAGCCCGACGCCGGCCGCGCCGCTGCTGGGCCTCAACGGCATCGTCCTGAAGGCGCATGGCGGCGCCAGTGAACGCGATTTCGCCAAGGCCATCAGATTGGCCGTCGATCTGGCGCGCAGTGACTTTTCCGCCGAGATCGAACGGAATATGAGACGGCTCCCCGATGCGCTGGCCGAGCCCGCGCAGGCGCCCGCTGATGCGGCCGCCGCCGCCCAAGGAGCCAGCGAGTGACGAGCGTCGTGCGTAGCGTGGTGACCGGCGTCGGCGGTTACCTGCCCGAGCGGATCGTGACCAACGACGACCTGGCCAAGTTCGTCGACACCTCGGACGAATGGATCGTCGAGCGCACCGGCATCCGCCAGCGCCACCAGGTGCGCGACGACCAGCCGGTGTCCGACCTGGCGGTCGAGGCGGCCCGGAAGGCCCTGGCGGCCGCCGGCCGCACGCCCGACGAGGTCGACCTGATCATCGTGGCGACGACCACCGCCGACCTGACGTTCCCCGCCGCCGCGACCATCGTGCAGCGCAAGCTGGGCTGCCCGGTGGGCATCGCCTTCGACGTGCAGGCCGTCTGCTCCGGCTTCGTCTACGCCCTGTCGGTGGCCGACGGCTTCGTGGCCCGCAACCGCTCCAAGGTCGCCCTGGTGATCGGGGCCGAAACCATGACCCGGCTGATGGACTGGACCGACCGCGGCACTTGCGTGCTGTTCGGCGACGGGGCCGGCGCGGTGGTGATGGAGCCGGGCGAAGGGCAGGGGACCACGGCGGACCGCGGCCTGCTGGGATTCGCGCTGCGCGCCGACGGGACCAAGCAGGAGCTGCTTTACGTCGACGGCGGCCCGTCCACCAACGGCCAGGTCGGCAAGCTGCGGATGCAGGGCAACCAGGTGTTCCGCCACGCCGTGGTGAACATCTCCGAGGCGATCACCGCCGCCGCTGCAGATGCTGGCGTCGAAGTGGCCAGCGTCGACTGGTTCGTGCCGCACCAGGCCAATCTGCGCATCCTGCAGGGCGTCGCCAAGCGGGTCGGTATCGACGAGGCCAAGGTGATCACCACCCTCGATCAGCACGCCAACACTTCCGCCGCCTCGATTCCCCTGGCCCTCGACCAGGGCGTTCGCGACGGGCGGATCAAGCCCGGCCAGCTGCTGCTGCTGGAGGCCATGGGCGGCGGCCTGACCTGGGGCGCCTGCGTTCTTCGACTGTAATCCTCAGCAAACCCCGCAAACGGGGCCTTGAAGTCTTTGACGAGATGGGACAATCAAGGCACGGTGAGGCTGTCGCCTTGGGGGATTGAGCGAGCATGAAGGGTGCGACGGTTACGCGGGCGGACCTCTGTGAAGCGGTCCATGAGGAAGTTGGCCTGACCCGGCAGGACTGCGGCGAACTGGTCGAGCGCGTTCTCGAGCTGATGGCCGTCGCCCTGGAGAAGGGCGAGCAGGTCAAGCTGTCAGGGTTCGGCGTCTTCCAGGTGCGCGCCAAGCGCGCCCGCATGGGACGCAACCCCAAGACCGGCGAACCGGCGGCCATCGAGCCCCGTCGGGTGATCGGCTTCCGGGCCTCCCAGGTCATGAAGGCGCGGGTCGACCGCGCCCTGGCGCGGTGAGGGCGATCTAGACCGTGGCCAAGGGGCCGGAAGCCTTTCGGACCATCTCCGAAGCGGCGGACGAGCTCAGCGTGCCGCAACATGTCCTGCGGTTCTGGGAAACCAAGTTCGCCTTCATCCGTCCGATGAAGCGGGCCGGTGGCCGCCGATTCTATCGGCCCTCCGACATCGCGGTGCTGCGCGGCGTGCGCCACCTGCTCCACGACGAGGGCTACACCATCAAGGGCGTCCAGCGGCTGCACCGCGAGGAAGGTCTACGACGCCTGGTCAACGCCGGCGGGGAGGGGGCTCCGCCCAGCGCGTCCGTTGCGAGCGTGACGTCCGCCGCCAAGACTGACAGCCTCTACGACGCCCTGCGCGACCTGGAGGCCGCCAAGCAGCGGCTCGACGCTTTGTTGAGATGAGACCCTAAGGGGGGAAGTCTCGCCGGCCGAATGGTCGGAGCGACAGGATTTGAACCTGCGACCCCTTGACCCCCAGTCAAGTGCGCTACCAGGCTGCGCTACGCTCCGACGCCTCGCGGCGAGCGGGTCTTCTAGCGGATGTTGGCGTCGCCGCAATCCCGAAAAGGTCAGCCGGGCCGGTTCATCCAGCTGATCAGCGGCAGGACCGGGACGCCCCAACAGACTCCTGCCATGGCGAAGTAGAGGAACTGCCACGGACCATGGGGCGGCACGTGGGCCGCCAGCCGCGCCACCGCGCCCATGTAGAGCAGTAGGAACGCCAGGATACCGAAGAGGCCGATCAGTTTGCGCAGGCGGGGCGACATCGCGCCTGCTTAGCGGCAGCCGTCGCCCGGTGGAAGCGTGGACGGAACCGGCTTTCCGGGGTAGGCCGCGCCCGATGACCTCGTTCCTGCGTTCCGACCGCTCCCGCGCCGTGGCCATCTGGCTCCTGGTCACGGCCGCCCTGGTGGTCGCCATGGTGGTGGTGGGCGGCCTGACCCGGCTGACCGGATCGGGCCTGTCGATCACCCAGTGGAAGCCGGTCTCCGGGGTCCTGCCGCCTCTCAGCGCCGGCGACTGGCAGGCCGAGTTCGCCCGCTACCGGGCGATCCCGCAGTTCCAGTTCGTCAATCCGGACATGACGCTCGCGCAGTTCCGTTTCATCTACTTCTGGGAGTGGTCTCACCGGCTGCTGGCGCGGCTGGTGGGGACGGTCTTCCTGCTGCCCCTGATCTGGTTCGCCGTACGCCGGGAGATACCGCGCCGGCTGTGGGGTCAGATGGGTGCGGTGATCGTCCTCCTGGGCCTGGAGCCGATCGTCGGCTGGTGGATGGTGGCGAGCGGCCTGGCCAACCGGGTCTATGTCGCGCCGGAGCGGCTGATGCTGCACCTGGGCATCGCCTTCGCCCTGTTGGGCGCGCTGGTCTGGACGGCCCTGGATGCGCTCGCCGGCCAGGCGCGCCAGACCCTGCCCAGCCCCTGGGGCGGCCGCGCGCTCTGGATTGTCGGCCTGATCTATCTGCAGATCCTGCTGGGCGCCCTGGTGGCCGGCAATCAGGCGGGCCTCGTCTACAACGACTGGCCGCTTTTCGCGGGTCACCTGCTGCCGGGCGACTATGCGGGACCTGGCCTCTGGGCCACCCTGGCGCACAGCCAGGGCGCGGTGCAGCTGCACCACCGGCTGGTCGCCTATCTGCTGACGATCGCCGCCGTGCTGATGGGCGCTTCGGCCTGGCGGTCGCCCTATCTAGCCGCGACCTCCCGAAGCCTGGCGCTGGCGGTTGCGGGACTGGTGCTTGTCCAGGCGAGCCTGGGGATCGCCACCCTGATGGCGCGGGCGCCCATCGGCCTGGCCGGCGCTCACCAGTTCGTCGCCGCCCTGACGCTCTGCCTGGCCGTGGCCTTCGCCTGGCGGGTGCGGAGGGTCTGACGGCGTTCCCGTCGAGCGCGTCACGTGTCCGGATTCGCCGGATGCTCGTCATTGCCGCCATGGTGCGAAACGGCGCACAAATCGGGCGTCGTCGTCGCGAACTTGGGGCTGATAATGCAAATTCGAGGTGGACCCACGGCCACGGCCACGGCCACGGCCATGGCTGTGGCATTGCTCGGCGGCCTTGCGGTCGCCCCGGCGTCTCAGGCGGAGCCGAAGACCCCCGCCGTCGCCTACACGCCGGACGGAAAGCTGATCTATCCCAAGGACTACCGGTCCTGGATCTACCTCTCGAGCGGGATGGATATGTCCTATTCCGACGCCCCGGGCGCCGCGGACCACCACATGTTCGACAACGTCTTCGTCAACCGCGAGGCCTACGAGGCCTACCAGAAGACCGGGACCTGGCCGGACAAGACCATTTTTGTCCTCGAGGCGCGGATGGGGCAGGGGCGCGGCTCCATCAACAAGAAGGGCGTCTACCAGGCCGACGCCATGGGCCGCGAGGCGCATGTGAAGGACACCGCCCGCTTCAAGAGCGGCTGGGCCTTCTTCCCATTGAACTCCGACGCGCCGGCCCCCGCGCTCGCCCAGACCTCGCAGTGCAACGTCTGCCATGAGCAGCATGGCGCGGTGGACACCACCTTCGTGCAGTTCTACCCGACGCTTCTGCCCAGGGCGCAAGAGATGAGGACCCTCAGCGCCGCCTATCTGGCCGACGAGGAAAAGGACAAGGCGACGTCGCGGTAGTATATTACCGCATCAAAAAAATAGCGTCTTTTCAATGCCATGAGCATATTCTGATCTCAACGAGTTGACAGGCGTCGGCTTAGTCGGCATATGCGCCGGCTCACGTCGGGGCCCCTTGTCCCGCCAATGTCCGGATGAGTTCCCCATGATGAAGACCACGGCTTCGCTGAAGCCCGCCGAGGTCGAGAAGAAGTGGATCGTGATCGACGCCGAGAACGCCGTGGTCGGCCGCCTCGCGACCTTCATCGCCAAACGTCTTCGCGGCAAGCATCGGCCCGACTACACCCCGAATGTGGATTGCGGCGACTTCGTCGTCGTGATCAACGCCGACAAGGTGAAGTTCACCGGCAAGAAGCTGACCGACAAGATCTATTACTGGCACACCGGCCACCCCGGCGGCGTGAAGGAACGCACCGCCGGCGCGATCCTCAACGGCCGTTTCCCCGAGCGCGTGCTCGAGAAGGCCGTGGAACGCATGCTGCCCAAGGAAAGCCCTCTGGCCCGCAAGCAGCTGACGCACCTGCGCATCTACAACGCGCCTGAGCATCCGCACGCCGCCCAGAACCCCGAGACCATCGCGTTCGCCGATCTGAACGCCAAGAATGTGCGGAGCGCCTGAGTATGTCGGAAGCTGTCACGCCTGAAGCCGCCACCGGCTTCGACGCCCTGAAGGGCCTGGGGACCCAAGCCGCGGACGTCGTCGTCCACGAGCGCAAGGTCGACGCCCAGGGCCGCGCCTATGCCACCGGCAAGCGCAAGAACGCCATCGCCCGCGTCTGGATCCAGCCCGGCAAGGGCAAGATCACCATCAACGGCCGCGACCAGGAAATCTATTTCGCACGTCCGGTTCTGCGGATGATGATCGCCCAGCCGATGGACCTCGCCGACCGCGCGGGCCAGTTCGACGTGATCGTCTCCGTGCAGGGTTCGGGCCTTTCCGGCCAGGCCGGCGCGATCCGTCACGGCATCTCCAAGGCCCTGACCTACTACGAGCCGGAACTGCGCGGCGTACTGAAGCCGCACGGCCTGCTGACCCGCGACAGCCGCGTTGTCGAGCGGAAGAAGTACGGCAAGGCCAAGGCCCGACGCAGCTTCCAGTTCTCGAAGCGCTAAGACTCAGCCCGGACATATCCGTGCTTGCGAGGGCGCTTCGGGAAACCGGAGCGCCCTTTCTCGTTGCCCAGATGCTTTTCGATCCCACCCGGAACCAGCTCCATGGCCCACACAGTCTTCATCGATGGCGAAGCCGGCACCACGGGCCTGCAGATCCGCGAGCGGCTGGCCAGTCGCGCGGACCTGGAAATCCTGTCCATCGACCCCGCCCGGCGGAAGGACGCCGACGCCCGCGCCGAGCTCTTGAACGCCGCTGACGCCGTGGTGCTCTGTCTGCCGGACGCGGCCTCGCGTGAGGCCGTTTCGCTGGTGACCTCCAACAGCGTACGGATCGTCGACGCCTCGACGGCCTTCCGGGTCGATGCGGGCTGGACCTATGGCTTCGCCGAGATGGACAAGGGACAACGCGCCGCCATCGCCAGCGCGACGCGGGTCAGCAACCCCGGCTGCTATCCCACAGGCTTCATCGGCCTCGTGCGGCCCCTGGTGGCGGCCGGCCTGATCCCGCCAGACGTCCCGCTGACGGTGAACGCGGTATCCGGCTATTCCGGCGGCGGCAGGGGATTGATCGAAGAGTTCGAAGGCCACGCGCCGCCCGCGGGCACGAACGACGCCTTCCGCGTCTATGGTCTGAACCTGGCGCACAAGCATCTGCCGGAGATGAAGGTCCACGCCGGCCTCAACTATCCGCCGGTGTTCGCGCCAGCCGTCGGACGCTTCGCGCAGGGCATGATCGTCGAGGTCCCGCTGCAGCTCTGGGCGCTGCCCGGCAGACCCAGCCCCGCCGACCTGCACGTGGCGCTGCAGGCGCACTTTGCCGGCGAACCCTTTGTCGAGGTGGCGAGCGGCCTCGAATGCGCCGAGCTGCAGAAGACCCGGGCCGGCGCTGGCGGCTATGTGGCTGCCCTGGACCCCGAGGCGCTGAATGGCACGAACCGCATGCGCCTCTATGTCTTCGGCAACGCCGACGGGACGCAGGCACGGCTGGTGGCCCAGCTTGACAACCTGGGCAAGGGCGCCTCGGGCGCCGCGGTCCAGAACCTCAACCTGATGCTGGGCCTGGAGGAGGGCGCGGGGCTGTGATCCTGCGCCGCGACCCGCCTTTTAGTATGCCGGTCGTGGCAGGGCTGAAATCGATCAAGGCTTGTAACTTTGCGCCGTAGCGCCACGTAATCGGAACATGAGCACCGATCCTCTTGCCTCCGGGCCCTTCGCCCTCCTGTCGCGTCGCGGCTTCCTGATGGGGACCGCGCTCGTCGCCGTCGCGCCCAGCTTGGCCCTCGCGGCCGAAGATCCCTACGCCAACTCGCCGTTCCGCAAGATCAATGACGCGGAATGGCGTGTGCGTCTGCTCCCAGCCTCCTATGAGGTGTTGCGGCACGAGGACACCGAACGGCCGGGATCGAGCCCGCTGCTCAACGAGCACCGCAAGGGAACCTTCGCCTGCCTGGGCTGCGGCCTGCCGATCTTCAAATCGGAATGGAAGTTCGAGAGCGGCACCGGCTGGCCGAGCTTCTACACCGCGATCCCCGGAGCCCTGGCGAAGAAGATGGACCTGGCCATCGGCGTGCCGCGCACCGAGTACCACTGCGCCCAGTGCCTGGGTCACCATGGCCACGTCTTCCCCGATGGGCCGAAGCCCACCGGCCTGCGCTACTGCAACAACGGCGTCGCGCTGAAATTCATCCCCGCCTAGAGCAGCTCAGGTCTTCTTGCCACCCTTCGGGGTCGGGACCGACGGGGCCGCCGGGGCGACCGGCGAGCCGTCCTTCTGGTGGATGCTGCCTGAGCCGGAGACGTTGCTTTCAAGCTTTGACGGACGCGTGAGCAGAGTCACGTCGCCGGAGCCGGAGATGTCGACGATCGCAGCGCCTGTTGGCGCCAGCGTCGCCCGCCCGGAGCCTTCGATGTTCACATCGGCGTCACTGAGCTTCAGCTCGGAAAGGTCGGTGTCGCTCGATCCCGACATCGACAGCTGCAGGCCCTTGGACTCGCCCTTGGCGGTGACCTCGGCGCTGCCGGAGATGTCGAGGTTCAACTTGTCCTGCTTGTAGTCCTGGATTTCCAGTCGGCCGGAGCCGCGCAGGTCGAAGTGGGTCACCGCTGGCGCCGTCATGACGATGGTCAGGTCGCCACTGTGGCGATAATGGCCGTGACTGAAACGCAGGCGGCCGTCCTCGACCTCCAGGTTGTCCAGCGCCCGCTGCGGGCCGGTGACGGTGATCTTACCGGCGCCCGGCGCCTGGGTGTAAGTGATCTGGGCCGGCACATCGACCTCGAGGGTGTCGCCGCCGGTCCAGGCCATCTCACGGGTGGCCTGAGGGCCGGAATGGCGGTCATTCTCCCAGCTGAAATCGTCGTCGAAGTTCCAGTGTTCACCGATGAAACTGTGGCTCAGGAAAGCATCGGTGAACAGATCCGGACCGGCGATGGCCACGGCGCAGGAGATGGTGACCACGGAGACCAGGAAGCCGGTCACGGCGATCATGACGAGCACGCGGATCATTGCAGGCCTCCGGAGACATGCGGTTCAAGGGCCGGCTTGAGCAGCCGGTAGTGGAGACGGCCGTACCAGACGAGGGCGTTGACCAGGCCGACGGTGATGATGGCGAGCACCGCACCCATGGACGCCGCGCCGGCCATCAGGCCGATGCCGGCCAGGACCGCTGCGCCCGCGCCGCCGGGGAGGCCGCTGAACGGACCGGCTGCGAACACCACGCCGCCGGCGAAGAAGATGGCCACGTCCGCGATGGCCAAGCCGAAGATCGCGCTGCCGACTCCCATGAGGATCGGCAGCAGCACCAGGATATCGATGGCCCCCAGTCCCAGGACGGCGAAGATCGCCGAGGCGCCCGCCGCGGGGCTGCGTTCCTCTTCCCAGCGTTTGAGGCCGATCTCGGCGCGCAACTCGCGGGCCAGCCTGCCCGGATCGCCCAGGCCCGAGGCCACGTCGGCCTCGCTGCGGCCTGCCGCGGCGCCTTCGTTGAAATGGTTCTCGTAGTCCGCGACGATGTCGGCCTGAGCGGCCGGCGGCAGGCCGCGAAGACCCTCCCGCAGCCGGGCCATGAACGCCTGACGGGTCATTTCGCCCCTCCAAGGATGGATTCAACCGCACCGGAGAAGGAGCTCCAGGCGGACTTCTGCGAGGTGAAACTCGCCTTTCCGGCGTCGGTCAGCCGGTAGTATTTCCGCGAAGGACCGGCCGGGCTCTCGACGAGGTAGGTCTCGACGAGGCGGTCGGCCTGCAACCGGCGCATCAGCGGATAGATCGTGCCTTCGCCCATGCCGATCGAATCGGAGAGCTGGCTTGCGATCTCGTAGGCGTAGCTGTCGTGCTTCGAAAGCAGGGCCAGAACACAGAGTTCGAGCGCCCCTTTCTTCAGCTGGATCTCGATGGCTTCAGGCACGTCGGCGCCTCCTTGCGTGTCCAGAATCTATGGCAAGGTAGTGGGCGATGCAAGGTAGCTGTCATTAAACCTTAGTAACGTTGTGACGGGCCTAGGAGCGCACCTTCACATAGGTCCCAGGCGCGTCGCCCAGCGGCTTCAGTTTGCCCTTGGCCGGGTCGCGGGCTGGGATCTGTTTGCCGGACCTGGCCTTGAGCCATTCGATCCAGTGCGGCCACCACGATCCCGCGGTTTCCTTCGCGCCGGCCTGCCAGGCTTCGAGCGAGTCGGGCAGGTCCGGGCTGGTCCAGTGCTGGTACTTGTGGGCCGCGGGCGCATTGATCACGCCGGCGATATGGCCCGATCCGGCGAGGGTGAAGGTCACCGGCCCGCCGAACAGCTTGGCGCCCTTATAGACCGAGCGCGCCGGCGCGATGTGATCCTCCTTGGAGGACTGCACATAGATTGGCGTCTTCACCGACTTCAGGTCGAGCCGGATGTTGTCCAGCACCAGTTCGCCCTTCGCCAGCGCGTTCTCGCCGTAGAATTTGCGCAGGTAGTACATGTGCAGCGTCTTCGGCATCCGCGTCTGGTCGGAATTCCAGAACAGCAGGTCGAACGGCTTGGGCTCCTTGCCCAGAAGGTAGTTGTTCACGAAGAACGACCAGATCAGGTCGTTGGCCCTAAGCGCGTTGAAGGTGTCGGCCATGGCCTGGCCTGAGAGGACGCCGCCGCCTTCGTCCATCTTCTGCTCGAGGTCCTTCAGCCAGTCCTCGTTGGTGAAGAGCAGAAGGTCTCCGGCCTCGGAGAAATCCTGCTGAGCAGCGAAAAAGGTGGCCGAGGCGATTCTGCTATCGCTCTTGGCCGCCATGTGGGCGAGCGTGGAGGAGAGCAGGGTGCCGCCGATGCAGTAGCCGACGGTGTTGACGCGATCGACCCCGCACTGGTCCATCGCCGCCTGCGTGCCGGCGTAGATGCCTTCGCGCATGTAGTCCTCGAAGGTGCGATCCGCGAGCTCGGCGGTCGGATTCACCCAGGAGGCCACGAACACCGTGATCCCCTGGGCGGAAAGCCAGCGGATCATCGAGTTCTCGGGGCGCAGATCGAGGATGTAGAACTTGTTGATCCACGGCGGGAAGATCACCAGCGGGATCTCGCAGACGCTCTCCGTGGTCGGAGAAAATTGCAACAGCTCGATGATTTCGTTGCGGAACACGACCTTGCCGGGCGCGGTCGCGACGTTCTCGCCAATCTTGAACATCTCGTAGTCGGTCTGGGCGATCGACAACTGCCCGCCGCCGCGCTCCAGGTCGGCGGCGAAGTTCTCCATGCCCTTCACCAGGCTCTCGCCGCCGGTGGCCATCACCTCGCGCAGCGCCGCCGGGTTGGAGGCCAGGAAGTTGGACGGCGAGAAGGCGTCGGTGAGCATCTTCATGAAGAACTCGACCCGGCGCTTCACCATCGGATCGACGTCGTCCACCTCGGCCACGAGGCCGTTCATCCAGTTGGCGGTCAGCAGATAGGACTGCTTGATCACGTCAAAGACCGGATTCTCCGCCCACTCGGGGTCGGCGAACCGCTTGTCGCCGCGGGCCGGTTCGGCCACCGGCGAGGCGGTTTCGCCGCCCATTCGCCTGGCGGTGGCCTGCCAGAGGTCGAGGTAGCGCGAGAACAGGTCCGCCTGGGCGCGCATCAGCCTGTCCGGCTGGGCGGCGAGCCTGCCCATCACCTCGGTCAGCGCCGGGGCCACGTGGAACGGATCGGGAGACAGCGCAGCAGGGCGGTCGGCCTGGCGCAGCGCCATCTCTGCGATCGCCCCCTGGGCGGTCAGTGCTGCGCGCGCGAGGTTCATGGACAGTTTCTCGACGGCGGCCCGCTGGTCGGCGGTCATGGCGGCCATGTCGAAGTTCGGCGCGGCGAACGGCTCGACGCCAGGCGCGGGCGGGGGCTCGGCAGAGGTGGGGCGCATCTGGGACGCAGGCGGCGTGAGCGACGCGGCCTTGGCCTTCACCTTGGCCTTCACTTTGGACTCAGTCTTGCCCTTGGCGCTCTTGGCGCCCTTCGCCCCCTTGCCGGCCTTCTTTGGCAAGGTTCGCTCGCTCATGGATCGTCCTCCCGGGGGCTGAAAGCGCGCGCGCCCTTTCGCCAGTCTCGATGATCGCTTAAGACCGGACCGGAAAATGACGACGCGGTCGAGCCCTTTTGTGAACGCACGGCGTGGCGCCTTGGCTGCCGGCGTCGGCGCCTGCGCGCTGCTGTCCGGCTGCATCGCCAATCCGTTCAAGGACGCCATCGTCGATCCGCGCTCGCCGATCGCCGCCGAGGTGACCAAGACCGTCAATCCCGATGCGCCCTATCCGACCTTCGTGGCCTTCCCGAAGACGCCGGAAGGGGTGCGGCCAAACCCGCAATACGGCGTCGTCGCGGGCCGCGTGGAAGCGGACGGCGCTCAGCTGATCGCCGCCACCGCCGATTCGACGTGGACGCTCAGCGGCACCGACGCCTTCGCCGCTCAGGTCCGCGCCGCCGCCGGCCCGCTCCTGCCGCCGCCGGCCCCCGGCGACACCGAAGCCTTCGCCAAGGACCTGAAGGCGCGAGCTACACCGCCTCCGCCGGTCAAGAGATAGGACCCCGCGGAGGCTGAAAATTCATCGAACCATGGCTTGGCTGGCTCCCGCCCGGAGTCTATCCATGCCCGCCTCCCCCTCCGAAGAGAGCCGCCCTCGGGCATTTGAGCGGCTAAAAGACCTTCGACATGACCCCCGAATTCCATCGCATCCGCCGCCTCCCGCCCTACGTCCTCGAAGAGGTCAATCGCATCAAGGCGCGCCTGCGCGCCCAGGGCGTGGACATCATCGACTTCGGCATGGGCAATCCCGACATGCCGACGCCGAAGCACATCGTCGACAAGCTGGTCGAGACCGCACGCGACCCCAAGGCCGGCCGCTACTCAGCCTCCAAGGGCATCGTGGGCCTCAGGCGCGCCATGGCCGGCTATTACGACCGGCGTTTCGGCGTGAAGCTGAACCCCGACACCGAGGTGATCGCCACCCTTGGGTCGAAGGAAGGCTTCGCCAACCTCGCCCAGGCTCTGACCGCGCCCGGAGACGTGATCGTCTGTCCGAACCCGGCCTATCCGATCCATGCCTACGGCTTCATCATGGCCGGCGGCGTCATCCGCCACGTGCCGGCGCTGAGCCCTGAGGACTATCTGTCGGGCGTGAGCCGGGCGGTGAAGCACTCGGCGCCGCCGCCGACCGTGCTGATCCTCAGCTATCCCTCGAACCCGACGGCGCAGTGCGTCGATCTGGAGTTCTACAAGGACGCCATCGCGCTCGCGAAGAAGCACGAGATGCTGGTGATCTCCGACATCGCCTATTCGGAGATCTACTTCGACGACAATCCGCCGCCGTCGGTGCTGCAGGTCGAAGGCGCCAAGGACATCGCCGTCGAGGTCAACTCCCTCTCCAAGACCTACGCCATGGCCGGCTGGCGCGTCGGCATGGTGGTGGGCAACGAGCGGATCTGCGCGGCGCTCGCGCGGGTGAAGTCCTACCTCGACTACGGCGCCTACACCCCGATCCAGGTCGCCGCGGCCACGGCGCTGAACGGGCCGCAGGACTGCGTCGACGAGATCCGCGCGATCTACAAGTCGCGGCGCGATGTGCTGGTGGAGTCCATGAAGCGGGCGGGCTGGGACATCCCATCGCCATCCGCCTCGATGTTCGCCTGGGCGCCGGTGCCGGAGCCTTTCAAGGAGGCGGGGAGCTTGCTCTTCTCCAAACTGCTGATCGAGGAGGCTGGCGTCGCCGTGGCGCCCGGCGTCGGCTTCGGCGAATATGGCGAGGGTTTCGTGCGTGTGGGCCTGGTGGAAAACGAGAACCGCATCCGCCAGGCGGCGCGCAACGTGAAGAAGTTCCTCAGCCAGGCCGACGACATCCTGGCTCGTCACCACAACGCCCTGGCGGCCCAATGATCTCGGACAAACCTACCTGGCGCATCGGCGTCGCGGGGCTCGGCACGGTCGGCGCGGGCCTGCTGACGTTTCTGGCCGACCGCCCCGAGTTCGCCCCGGCCGGCGGACGCGCTATCGTGACCGGCGTCTCGGCTCGCTCGCGCTCGCGTCCGCGGCCGCTCGATATTTCGGACCTGCCCTGGTTCGATGATCCCGTGGCGTTGGCGACCTCGGCCGAGACCGACATCTTCGTGGAGCTCATCGGCGGCTCGGACGGACCGGCCAAGGCCGCGGTGGAAGCGGCGCTTCGCGCAGGCAAGCCCGTGGTCACCGCCAACAAGGCGCTGATCGCCGAGCACGGGGCGGAGCTGGCGGCCCTCGCCGAGGGCCACGGCGTCCCGCTGCTGTTCGAGGCCGCCGTCATGGGCGGCGTCCCGGCGGTGAAGATGGTCCGCGAGGCCCTGGTCGGCGACGACATCAAGTCGGTGGCCGGCATCCTCAACGGCACCTGCAACTACATCCTGACCGAGATGGAGGCGACGGGCCGGTCCTTCGCCGAGGTGCTGGCCGAGGCCCAGCGCCTGGGCTACGCCGAGGCCGATCCGACCATGGACGTTGGCGGCTTCGACGCGGCCCACAAGATCTCCATCCTGGCAGCGCTCGCCTTCGGCTGCGCCCCCAACTACGCCGCCGCCGAGATCGAGGGCATCGAGGGTGTCGACCTGCTGGATATCAAGCTCGCCCGTGACCTGGGCTACCGGATCAAGCTGGTGGCCTCGGCCGATCGCTCCCCGGACGGCGTGCTGGTGCGGGTGCATCCCTCGCTGGCGCCGCTGGACCATCCGCTGGCCCAGGCCGGCGGGGCGCTGAACGCCCTGTTCATCGAAGGCGCGCGGACCGGCCGCATCTTCGTCCAAGGACCGGGCGCAGGCGCGGGTCCCACCGCCGCGGCGGTCTCCGCCGACATCGCCGACGTGATGGCCGGCGCCGTGCGGCCGGTCTTCCAGGCTCCGGCGGGCGAGCTCTCGCCGTTCACGCCCGTCGATCCCTCCAAGAGCATTGGCCGGGCCTATCTGCGCCTGTCGGTGAAGGACGAGCCGGGCGTGATCGCCGCGGTGTCCGAGACGCTGGCGGAAGCCGGTGTCTCCATCGAGAGTTTCCTGCAGAAGCCCGTTGAGAACGCCCCCGATATCTTGAAGGGCGGCGTGCCGATCGTGCTCACCACCCACGCCGTGGCTGAAAGCGTGCTCAAGGCGGCTATCGAGCGTATCGCCGGCCTCCCGGCTGTGCTCGACCGTCCGAGACTGCTACGCATCGCCCGCATCTGATGACATCCGCAGACATGAGAAGAACATGAGTTCCGAAGTCCTCGACCGCAGCCTGGTGCTGGACGCGGTCCGCGTCACCGAGATCGCCGCGATCGCCGCCTGGAAGATGGTCGGCCGCGGCGACGAGAAGGCCGCCGACCAGGCCGCCGTCGACGCCATGCGCACGGCGCTGAACGACCTGGATATCGATGGCGAGATCGTCATCGGCGAGGGCGAGCGCGACGAGGCGCCCATGCTCTACATCGGCGAAAAGGTCGGCAAGGGCGGCAAGCACAAGATCGACATCGCGCTGGACCCGCTGGAAGGCACCACGCTGACCGCCAAGGCGATGGCCAATGCGCTGGCGGTGATGGCCTGGGCGCCGAAGGGCACCATGCTCAACGCCCCCGACACCTACATGGACAAGATCGCCTGCGGGCCGGGCTATCCAGCCGGGATCATCGACCTCGACAAGTCGCCGGCCGACAACGTCAAGGCCCTGGCCAAGGCCAAGGGCGTTGCGCCGGAAGAGCTGACGGTCTGCGTCCTCGACCGCCCGCGCCATGCCGACATCATCGCCAGCCTGCGCTCGGTGGGCTGCCGCATCTACCTGATCACCGACGGCGATGTGGCCGGCGTCATGAACACCGCCGATCCGTCCACTGGCGTCGACCTCTATGTCGGGCAGGGCGGGGCGCCGGAGGGCGTGCTGGCCTGCGCGGCGCTGAAATGCGTCGGCGGCCAGTTCCAGGGGCGCCTCGTCTTCCGCAACGCCGACGAGAAGGCGCGCGCCAAGCGCGTGGGCATCACCGACCTGGACCGCAAGTACGACCTGCACGAGATGGTCCGCGCCGACGCGATCTTCGCCGCCACCGGCGTCACCGACGGCGCCTTGCTGGACGGGGTGAAGGTCGAGGGCGGCTTCGTCCACACCCACACCCTGGTGCTGAACTCGGCGACCCGGACTTCACGCGAAGTGCGGATGAAGCGGCCGGTCTAGGCTCGCTTCCGGCGAGACATTCGGACTCCGGCCGCTCCTGACTGAGGATGGCGTCTAATCGCCGAGATATACGCAAGCCCTATTGGCGGCCTGGACGGTCCCTTGCCGGGAGCACGGTCGTCTTCGCGGTCGACACATGTTCGCCGCATGATGGGGCTTCGCGGATAAACCTTCCTATGTGTAAAACGCACGCGCGGTCGGCGCATCCGCGGCAGTGAAGTCGCACTCCAGGTCGGGCGCAAGCGCCGCCAGGTAATTCTGCGCATCGAAGACGGCGGCGGGCGTCTGGGCGCCGGAGCCGCGGGCCTCGCCCGCCAGGATCCGCGCCACCGCTTCGCAGACCAAGGGGGCCGTGAAGGCATAGATGTCCTGACCGCGGGCGCTGACCCGACGCGTCCGGCGTCCCTTGCGGACCACCACGTCCATCTGGAAGAGCTGGGACGAGCGCCCGCGCGCGTCGATGGCCTGGGGCGGCGGGGTCGCGTCGTCATTCAGATCCTTGAGGGGTGCGCGATTGAGCCAGGTCCGGACTCGGCGGGCTTTCGTGCGCCGCGCGATCAGCACCACCTCGCTGAGTGGAAGGGCGACCATGTCCTGGCGCCCGAAGGGTGGGGGGAACTCCCAGGTCGACTCAGGCGCCGGGTGGGGAAGGGGGGCCAGTCGGCCCTCTGAGACGATCAGACGCGTCGCCGTGTTGCGCGCGCCGGTCAGGCGGGTGCCCTGGGTCGGCCGCCAGCTGTCCAAGGCGATCGCGACCTCGATCTCGTCGGGCTGGTCCCAGTCGCCGGCGGCCGCGGCGGCAAGGAGGTCGGCGAGGCCGCCGTAGAATCCCATGGCGGGCAGCACCAACACCCCAGCCTCGCGCGCCGGGCCGTCGAAACGGTCCAGCGTCGCCGCCGCGCTGGCCTGTTCGGCGGTCACATCTAGATAGTGGGCGCTGGCGCGGACCGCTGCGGCGGCAACCGCATCGGCCGTGTCGAGAAAGGGGCCGGCGCAGTTGATCACGACCGATACGTCACGAAGCGCAGCGTCGAGCGAGGCCGGGTCGTCAAGGATGGCCGTGCGGATCGTCACCGACTGCGCCCAAGCCGCCTGCGCCGCCAGCTTGGCGGGGTCGCGAACGATGCCGATTGGCGTCAGGCCGCGGCGCATCAGGTCGGCGACCACGAAGCGGCCGGTGTGGCCGCTCGCCCCGTAGACCGCCACGGTCTGGGTTCGCGGCGAGGATCGAGAATTTGACGTCGTCACGGTGGCTCCTGATCGATACAGACCTGTTTGTGTCGTGATGAGTACAAACAGGTCTGTATCGCGTCAAGGCGACGCGTGCTAGAGTTTGGGTATGGAGACCCTCAGTCCTTTGAAAACCGCCGGACGCGCGTCACCTGACGCCAGGGTTTCATCCGACGTGAGGGAGCGGGTGCTTGAGACGGCGTCGTCGCTCTTCTATCGCCACGGCGTGCGCTCCGTGGGCGTTGACCTGGTGGTGCTGGAAGCCGGCGTCGCCAAGACGAGCCTCTACCGCCACTTCCGGACGAAGGACGACCTTATCGCCGCCTTCCTGGAGCGGGAGGACGCGGACTTCTGGGGCGGCTGGGACAGAGTGGCGGCCCGTCACACCGACGACCCGATGGCCGAACTCGAGGCGCACTTGGATTGGATCGGCGAACGCGTGGCGCGGCCGAACTACCGCGGCTGCCCCCAGCTGAATGTGGCCGCCGAATTCCCGCAGACCGATCACCCGGCGCGCAAGGTTGCGGCGGCCCACAAGCGCGAGTTCCGGCGGCGACTCCGTGGCATCGCCGAGCGCCTGGGCGCGTCGCGTCCGGACGAACTCGCCGGGCAGCTCTCACTGTTGATCAATGGCGCCTTTGTGAGTGCGCAGGTGCTGGGTCCGGGGGAGGCGACTCCCCTTCTGAAGGCGACGGCGCGGGCGCTGATCGCCGCATCCAAGACGGCCTAGCGCTCGACATCGCGCGCAGTGGCCTGTGGATGGAGGTTTTCGAACCGCTGCTCGTCGATCAGCGCGCCTCTTCGTCTGAATCACGCGCGAGATTCGCTCGAACCTCAGGTTTTTCGGTCCCATCGCGACGTCTTTCGTCACGCTAAGGCCGACATGCGGCTCTCTGGCGACCTGGTCGTCATCACCGACGAAATCCTGTTCCCGGCGAATTCCCCACAGCCTTCGCTCGCCGATACGGGCCGAGCCTCTGCTTCGGGGGCCTCTGGATGGCCGGGCCCGCGGACTGCGGGTTCCGTTGTCGCCGCGTCACGCTGACGCAGGGCGGCGCTTGTTGAACGCGGCTTAAGGCGCACCCGCCAAGGGTTAAGTCACCCGCGATCTCGGGGGAGAAGGACACTGGCGCAATGCAGGAGAGCCCCCAAACGTCCAGAGCGCTTGTCAACGGCGAAATCACGGACGGCGAGGCCAACCCCTACCAGCTCACCTTGGCGGCGCTCACCAACTCCTGGCCCCGCCAGGCGGGGTTCGACATCGCCGTGGGCCTGGCGTTCTGCCTGGTCGGCGGCCCATATGTGGGTCTGGTTTGGACCTTGGGCCTCTGCTCGGCCGACTGGGTGCTTCAGCGAATCTACCGGCGCCTGGCGGCCGGCACGGCCAAGGCGGATCCCCATCGAGGCGTGACGCGACTGTGCTGGCTCGTGTTCGCCAAGGGCCTCTTCTGGTACGTCGCCCCCACGGGGTTCACAATCTTCAACCACAGCCTTGCGGGCCTGGCTTTCGTGGCCGTGGAGGCGGTTGGCCTCACCGCCCTGGCGGTGTCGACGGCCCGCAATTCGCAGCGCGTGTTCCTCACCATGGGCGCCGTGCCCGTGGTCGCCCTTTCGCTATGTATCGTCGCCACCGTAGGGGCTCACCAAGGCGCTGGAGCACTCTGCGAGATCTTGATCCTGGCCTTCGCGCTCTGGCTGATCGGGTCGGGGACCAGCCAGGTCGTCGCCGATTGGAACCGGGTTCACGAGCACCGTCTGCGGGCTATGGTCGAGATGCGCGAGGCCCTGACGCGCTCTGAGATCGCCGAGGCCAGGGCCTCGGAATCCTTGGCCCGCGCGGAGGCCGCGAGCCGCGCGAAGAGCGAATTCCTCGCTACCATGAGCCATGAGATCCGCACGCCGCTGAACAGCGTCCTGGGCATGGCGCAGGCTATGCACCGGGGAGACCTTTCGGACTCACAGAGGGTCCATCTGCGGATGATCAGCACCTCCGGAGAGTCATTGCTGACCTTGCTCAACGACCTTCTCGACCTTTCCAAGATCGATGCCGGAAAGGTCGAGCTGGAGGACGGTGTCGTCGACACCGAGACCCTGGCCGCGGGCCTCGACGCCTTTGCGCCGCTGCTGCAGGACAAGGATGTCATCTTCTCCGTCACGGTTTGGCCCGAGGCGGCGGGCGGCTGGTCCGGGGACCCCACGCGCGTCCGGCAGGTGCTGCACAATCTGGTCTCGAACGCTGTGAAGTTCACCGACCGTGGCGCTATCTCGGTCGATATTTCCTACGACGGCGAGGCGCTCGTGCTGGCCGTCGAAGATACGGGCGTCGGCATTTCCAGCGCCCGGCTCAGCCACATCTTTGAGCCGTTCGTCCAGGCCGACGCCTCGACGACGCGCCGATACGGCGGATCGGGCCTCGGCCTGGCGATCTGCCGCGACCTCGTGACCTTGATGGGCGGGACGATCGACCTCTCCAGCGCCGAGGGCGTGGGAAGCAAGTTCACGGTGAGATTGCCTGCGCTGGCCGCCGCACAAGCGGCGCCGACCGTCGAGTCCCGAGCCTCGATCGCCGTCGCCGATGGCGTGCGAGTGCTGGCGGCGGAGGACAATCCGATGAACCAGGTCGTGCTGCGGACCTTGCTCGAGGCCGGCGAAATCCAAGTGACCATGGTCTCGAATGGCGAAGAGGCCGTCGCGGCCTGGGCGCCCGGCCGCTGGGACCTGGTGCTGATGGATATTCAGATGCCGGTCATGGATGGCGTCGAGGCGACCCGGGTCATTCGGGAGGCGGAGCGCGCCGGCGGCTTCCGACGAACGCCGATCATCGCCCTGACCGCGAACGCGATGGACCACCACAGGTCGGAATATCTGGGCGCCGGAATGGACGCCGTCGTCGCCAAGCCGATCAATCTCGAGCTCCTGCTGAACACCATGCAGTCCCTGCTCACGACCGACCGCGGCCAGAGCCCGGGTTCCACTGCGATGGGACCCGAGCGCCAGGCCGCTTGCGCATCGCGATGACAGGACCCAGGCGCTCATAGTCCGCCCGGTGGTCCGCGACGCAGACGATATGACCGTTTTTGACGCACCTCAGAGCTATCCAATCCTGGCGACTCGCCGTGGGCGGGCCGATAGTGCGTGGCTTGCAGCAGGAGCGGCGATTGGCGGACGGCGGCGCCTCATTCGGCTATCTCGGGGTCAGCCGCTCGCTCAGCGGGCGGCTGTGGCGTGAGCGGCCAGCGGATGCGGAGCTGGTGCGCCGTCACCAGTTGAGCCACGGCCTGTCCGAGCCCCTGGCCCGCGCGCTCGCGGCGCGCGGCGTTGGGGCCGAACAGGCCGAGACCTATCTCAATCCGACGCTGAAGGCGCTGTTCCCCGATCCGTCGACCTTCACCGACATGGACCGCGCCGCGGCGATCCTGGTGGACGCCCTGGAACGCAAGCGTCCGCTGGTGGTCTTCGCCGACTATGACGTCGATGGGGCCTCCTCGGCCGCCCAGCTGGTGCGCTGGTTCCGGGCTCTCGGACACGACCTGCCAATCTATGTCCCCGACCGCATCCTGGAGGGCTACGGCCCGTCGCCGGCCGCCTTCCGGCGGTTGAAGGCCGAGGGCGCCGACCTGGTGATCACTGTCGACTGCGGGGCGGCGGCGCACGATGCGCTGGCCTGCGCTGCGGAGATCGGCCTGGAGGTGGTGGTGATCGACCACCATCTGATGCGCGGCGAGGAGATACCCCACGTCGCGGCCTTGGTGAATCCCAACCGGCCGGATTGCGTCTCGGGCCAGGGGCACCTCGCGGCCGCGGGCGTGACCTTCGTGCTGCTGGCGGCGCTGAACCGAGAGGCGCGCAAGCGGGGCCTGTTCGGCGAGCGCGCCGAGCCGGACCTGCGCCAATGGCTCGACCTCGCCGCCATGGGCGCGATCTGCGACGTGACCGAACTGCGCGGCTTCAACCGGGCGCTGGCGGCTCAGGGGCTGAAAGTGATGTCCGGCTGGCGCAATCCCGGCCTCAAGGCGTTGATGGATGTGGCGAAGGGGCAGGGGCCTGCCTCGGTGTTCCATGTGGGCTTCATCCTGGGACCGCGGATCAACGCCGGTGGGCGGATCGGCCGGGCCGACCTGGGCGCCCGGTTGCTCTCGACCGACGATCCTCAGGAGGCCGCGGCCCTGGCCCTTGAGCTCGACGGCCTCAACGCCTCGCGCAAGGAGGTGGAGCGCGAGGTCACCGAGGCGGCGATCGCCCACATAGAGACCGAGAGCAACGCCCCGGACGCGCCCATGCTGCTGGTGGCCCAGGACGACTGGCATCCCGGGGTCATCGGGATCGTGGCCGGCCGCTTGCGGGAAAAGTACCGCAAGCCTGTGGTGGTGGTCGGGGTCGACCGCGCCGCGAATGTCGGCAAGGGCTCGGGCCGTTCTCAGCCTGGGGTGAACCTCGGGCGCGCGGTGCAGGCGGCCTTTGATGAGGGCCTGTTGCTGGCCGGCGGCGGCCACGCCATGGCCGCGGGACTGTCCGTGCGGCCCGAGACGATCCCCGAATTACGCGCCTTCCTCTGTGAACGCCTGGCGGCGGAGACTGAGATCGCCGCGGCCGAGGATGCCCTGGAGATCGACGCTCTGGTGGCCACGCGCGGGGCCGACCGGGCGCTGTGGCAGGACTTCCAACGAATGGCTCCGTTCGGGCCCGGCAATGTCGAGCCCAGCTTCGCGCTCGCCGACGTGCGCGTGGAGCGGCCCATGGCGCTTCGCGGCGGCCATGTGCGCTGCACGCTCACCGACAGCTCCGGCGGCAAGCTGAAGGCCGTGAGCTGGCGGGTCGAGGGCTCCGAAGCCGGTCGGCGGCTGATGACCGAGGGTGGCGCGGTCCACGTCGCGGGCCGTCTGAAGCCGGACGATTGGCAGGGCCGCTGCGGGGTCGAATTCGAGATCGAGGACGTCGCCGATCCGCGACGGGCCTGACCGCAAAAGCCACGGCCTTGCACCCCCTCAGGAAGGCGGATATAGAGCCGCCCTTCTCGCGTCACGCGGTCCCTTCGTCTATCGGTTAGGACGCCAGGTTTTCAACCTGGAGAGAGGGGTTCGACTCCCCTAGGGACTGCCACGCAGACTGCCCCCCGCAATTGCGTTGAGTCGCGCCATGTCACGCGGATTCCCCTGACGCGTGCATTTCGTCGTTGACGCAGGCGAAGTTACAAGAACAGTGTTATAGTTGGCTCAGTCCGAATGTCGGGATCGGGGAGTATCGGGCCGAGGGGCAGATGGCTGGTTACGAATTCGAGCATGTGGATGCGGCGGGTGAGGCCCTGCGTATCAGCGGTCGCGTCAAGTGGTTCGACGCCGGCAAGGGCTATGGCTTCATCGTCCCGGACGACCCCAGCCAGACCGACCTGAAGGACGTGCTGCTGCACGTGACCAGCCTGCGCAGCTCGGGGCGCGAGCACGCGCTGGAAGGCTCCATCATCACCTGCGACGTCGTTCGCCGCCCAAAGGGTTGGCAGGTCGCCGAGGTGGTCGAAATCGACGAGAGCTGCGCGCCGCCCGCGCCGGAGCGTCGGTTGCGCGAGGGCGGTCCCCGTGGCGAGCGCGAGGCGTTCCTGCGCGGCGACTACGCCAACCGCCCGCCGGCGCGGCGCGCGCCCGAGGCCTCAGGGCCGCTGGAACGGGCCAAGGTCAAGTGGTTCAACCGCACCAAGGGCTACGGCTTCGTCGTGCGCGACACCGAGCCGGGCGACATCTTCGTCCACATCGAGACCCTGCGGCGCTCGGGCATGGAGGACCTCCAGCCCGGCGACGATGTGATGGTGCGCTTCGCCGAAGGCCCCAAGGGCCTGGTGGTCGCCGAGATCGAGACCTCGCACCTCGACTGAATCCACTGAACGGCGGCCTTGCCTGCGGCCAATGGCTCCCCCTAAAGGATGGACGCGATCCAGCCGTTCGGAGTTGCGCGTGCCTGTCCTGTTCCGCCGCCTGTTCCGATTGCTTGCGGGCTTAGCCGCCGCGACCTGCCTGGCGGCGCCCGCGATGGCCGCCGTGCCGGTGGACGGCTTCAAGATCGTCCACATCTATCCCCACGATCCGGGAGCCTTCACCGAGGGGCTCTTCTACCTGCATGGCGATCTCTACGAGAGCACCGGCATTCCCAGCCAGTCGAACATCCGCCGCGTGCGGTTGAGCGACGGCCAGGTGCTGCAACAGCAGGCGATCCCTCCCAGCATGTTCGGCGAGGGCATTGTCAGCTGGGGCTCAGAGATCATCAGCCTCACCTGGCAGGACCACACAGGATTCCGCTGGGACCTGAAGACCTTCGCGAGGAAGTCGACCTTCCACTACCCTGGCGAGGGGTGGGCGCTGACGCAGGACGGCAAACACCTGATCATGAGCGACGGCACGCCCGCGCTGCGCATCCTCGATCCGGCGACCTTCAAGGAATTGCGCCGGGTGCCGGTGACCGCCGAAGGCCGGCCGGTCGCTAACCTGAACGAGCTGGAGTGGGTAAAGGGCGAGGTGCTGGCCAACATCTGGCAGACCAATCGCATCGCCCGCATCGATCCGGTCAGCGGCAAGGTGAAAGCCTGGATCGATCTGACAGGGCTGCCGGAAGCCAGCGGGGCAGGCAATCCAGACGCCGTCCTGAACGGCATCGCCTATGACCGCGAGCACGACCGCCTGTTCGTGACCGGCAAATACTGGCCGCACCTATATGAAATCCGCCTGGTCGCCCCGAAAGCGACGGCCCATTGAGCGGAGCGCCTGAAGAGGCGCCCGCGGCGTCGCCGCCGGAGGGCTATGTCCCGTCACATGGGCGCGGCGGCTTCTCGACCCTGAACGGACCCTATTTCCATCGTCCCGGCGACGGCGACCTGGCGGAGCAGGCCTTCTTCGCCCTGAAGCGCCACGCCAACGGCGTCGGCCTGGTGCACGGGGGCATGCTGTCGGCCTTCATGGACGGGGTGCTGGCCGGCGCCGTGGGCCGCGGCACGGGCAAGGCCGCGCTGACGATCCACCTATCCATCGACTTCCTGCACATTGCCAGGGTTGGCGAATGGGTGATGGGCGAAGGGCGGATGACGCGGGCGACACGCGACGTCGCCTTCGCCGAGGGCCGCGCGTACGTCGGCGGACACGACGTGGTCCGCTGCTCGGGGATCTTCAAGCTGATGAGCCGCGACCGCTAGGCCCGTTCGGGTGCGCCCTGGCCGGGCAGTTCGTAGCCGACTGCCGTCTCGACCTTCAGGGTGCGTTGGACCGCGGGCCGGGCGAGCACCCGGTCGTGCAGGCGCATGAGGTTGGGGAATTCCTCGGCCGGCGGGTTTAGCGAGCCGTAGAAGCGCCAGAACAGCCGGAACAGGTGGATGTCGGCGATCGAATAGCGCTCGCCGACCGCCCAGTCGGCGGCGCCCAGCCGCGCGTCGGCCTGGGCGTAGGTCTTCCGCGCGTGATCCAGGCCCCGGCGGCGCGCCGGGTGCAGCGTGGCGGCGATGAACGACATCCATGAAACGACCCGCGCCTGGCCCTCGGCGTCGTCGGGCAGCAGGCCGGCGGCCGGGTAAGTCTTGGCCAGGTAAAAGAGGATGCCCGCCACCTCGGTCAGCGGCCGGCCGTCGATCACCAGGGTGGGCACCTGACCCAGCGGGTTGATGGCGAGATATTCCGGGCTGTTGTTCTCGTTCTTGCCGAAGGACAGGGGGCGTCCCTCGAAGAGCGCGCCCACTTCGAAAAGGGCGATGTGCGGCGCCATCGAACTGGCTCCGGGGGCGAAGTAGAGCGTGAGCATGGATGCAGCGCCTCTCGTCCGGTGAAGCCTAAGTCGGCGCGGTCCGTTGCCGAAAGGACAAAACGCTTATATCGCAGGTCCGCCGGCGCCCTCGGGGCGTAGCGCAGCCTGGTAGCGCATCTGCTTTGGGAGCAGAGGGTCGCAGGTTCAAATCCTGCCGCCCCGACCAAGCCGGCCACTACGATCGAAGGGTTCGTCCATGCTCGCCCGTATCTTCCGTCCGTCCAAGACCGCCATGCAGTCGGGCAAGGCCAAGTCCGCCGAGTGGGTGCTGGAGTTCGAGCCGACGGACGCCAGACGGCAGGACCCCCTGATGGGATGGACCCAGACCGGCGACACAGAGGCTCAGGTGCGATTGGCCTTCGAGACCAAGGACGAGGCGGTGCGCTACGCCGACCAGCACGGCATCGCTTTCCAGCTGATCGATCCCAAGCCCGCGAAACGGATCATCAAGGCCTATGCCGACAACTTCGCCTTCGGCCGCAAGGTCCCTTGGACGCACTGACGCCGGCTTCGGCGCCCTTAGCTCAACCGGATAGAGCACTCGCCTTCTAAGCGAGCGGTTGCAGGTTCGAGTCCTGCAGGGCGCGCCAGCGCTACTTCTGCGCGGGCTTGTCCGTGGAGCAGGCCTTGGAGACCGCCGAGTTGACCCCAAACGTCGGGGGCGTCGGCGGATTGTTCCCGCCGAGGCTTTCGTTCAGCTGATCGGTGACCCATCGGCTCTGGATGGCCCGCATCTGCCACTGGGCGCAGAAGGCCTTGAGTTGCTCGGGGTAGTTCTGCTTCAGCTCCGCCACCACCACGGCGATGCATTCCTTGTCGCGGGACGAACAGCTCTTCTTCGGTAGCCCTTCGACGACGATGCCGCTGACCGTGGGCCCGTAGGCGGCCGGCTTGGGGGCCGGGACGCCGGATGACGGCGCGGCGGTCACCGTGACGGCTGTGGCAGGAGCAGGCGTCACCGGCGTGTCAGCCGGGGCCTGGGCAAGGGCGGGGCTTGCCGTCAGCAGCGCCGCGATGAGCAGTCCGAAGGTTGCGTTCGACATATCGCCTCCAGAACGTGGCCTATACCGCCAAACTCAGACGTACGGATTTCGGTCTGTGTCCATTGTTACAACCCAATCGGCGCGGCCCGGCATCTCGGCCAGGATCCACCTCGTGAGCCGCTCATAGTAGGACACGAATCGCGTCACCTGCACGGGCGTCATGCCGCCGCCGGCCTTGGCCCGCAACTTGGCCTCCTGCTCCTCGCGCCAGCCGGCCACCACCTCGAAGCTCGGAGCCTGCAGCAGGATGAGGTCGTGCAGTCGGCCGAATAGGGTCTGATAGGGCCCGTCGACCTGGTCGTTGACATAGGTGCGCCAGACCGCCTCGGGGTCCTCGTCGCGCTCCAGATCATTGATCGGCGCCGCCAGAGCTGCGCGGCCCTGGCTGACCGCGCCGACGCACCACCCCTCCAGGAGGATCACGTCGACCGGGGTGGAGACCGTCGGCCAGGTGGCCCGCGGGCTGCGGTCGTCGGCGGACTTGTCGAAACGCGGCAGAACCGCCTTGCCCTTGCTGCGCAGCTGGTCGAGGGCCGCGCCCGCCATGGCCACGTCGTGGGTGCCGGGCGGCCCACGGGTGGCCAGCAAGGGATGCACCTCCCGCGCCAGCCGCTGGCGGGCCTGGTGGGTCAGGTAGAAGTCGTCCAGCGACACCGCCACGGCCCGCTGCCCACGGTCCTCCAGCAGCCCGACAGTATATTTGGCGATAGTGCTCTTGCCGGAGCCTTGCGCGCCGCACAGCCCGATCACCGCGCAACGCTTGCGATCGATGCGCCGGCGGTGGGCGCGGGCGGCGAGCGGTTCGCAGACCAGCTCCGCCGTGCGGCGGAACGAGTCGGGCAGGGCCTCCTGCGCTATGAAGCGGTCCAGCCCGGCGTCGCTCACTCCTACCCCCAAACGGGGGCTAGCCCCCGGTGTAGCCGCCGATGATCGGCAAGATCTCGCCGGTGATGTAGCTGGAGGTCTGGGGCGAGGCCAGGAAGACATAGGCCGGGGCGATCTCCTCCGGCTGGGCCGGGCGTTTCATCGGAGTCTCACCACCGAACTTGGCGGCGGCTTCCGCGGGCTTGTCCGCGGGGTTGAGCGGCGTCCAGACCGGCCCGGGCGCCACGGCGTTCACGCGAATGCCCTTGGGGATCAGCTTTGTGCCCAGCGCCCGCGTGAAGGCGTGGATGCCGCCCTTGGTCATCGAATAGTCGACGATGTCCTTGTTGCCGAGCAGGCCGGTCACCGAGCCGGTCATGACGATCGCCGAGCCGGGCGCCATGTGTGGGACAGCCGCCTTGGCCATGAAGAAATAGCCGTAGAGGTTGGTTTTCAGCGTGCGGTCGAAGTGTTCCTCGCTGATGTCCTCGAAGTCGTTCACATGCTCCTGGAAGGCGGCGTTGTTGACCAGGATGTCGAGCTTGCCGAGTTCCTTGACGGTGCGCTGGACGGCGGCTTCGGCGAATTTCAGCTGCGCCACGTCGCCGGAGATCAGGATCGCGCGGCGCCCCTCCTTCTCGACCGCCGCCTTGGTCGTCTTGGCGTCGTCGTCTTCGTCCAGATAGGCGATGGCGACATCGGCGCCTTCGCGGGCGAAGAGGACGGCGACGGCGCGTCCGATCCCGGAGTCCGCGCCGGTGATCAGGGCCACCTTGCCCTCCAGCTTGCCGGAGCCCTTGTAGTAAGGCGCGTCCCACATGGGCTGGAGATCCTGGTCGGCCTGCAGGCCCGGCTTCGGCAGGTGCTGCTTCGGAAACGGCGGCGCCGGATATTCCCGCGCGCCGGCCTGCATCGCCTTGCCGCCCTCGTCATCGCTCTTGAACGAGCGCGGCTCTTTCGCGTCGATCTCGCGCTGGATCTTGCGCCCCTGTTCGGCGGCCCGTTGGGCCTCGCCACGGAATTCGCCTCCGGCGCCGGTGCTGCTCATGACCAAGTCCCTCGTTTGATGGATCTGGTCAGGCAATCGTCCTGGGCGCGTCAAGTTCCCTAGGTCGCCGCTGCATAGGCCGCGAAGCCATGTTCCAGGTCGGCGATCAGGTCAGCCGGATCTTCCAGGCCGATATTGAGGCGCATCAGCGGGCCGCCGTACTGCGGGCGGAACTTGCGCACCTTCAGTTGCGGGTCGCAGGAGATCGCGAGGCTCTCGAATCCCCCCCAGGAAAAGCCGAGGCCGAACAGTTCGAGGGCGTCCAGGAAGGCATTGACCGCCAAGTCCGTCGCGGGCCGCAGCGAAAAGGCGAAAAGGCCCGAGGCGCCGGCGAAATCTCTGGCCCAAAGCTCATGGCCACGCGCACCCGCCAGGGCTGGATGGAAAACCTCAACGACCTCCGGCCGCTGTTTGAGCCAGGCGGCGACGGCCAGGGCGCTCTGGCCGTGCCGCGCCAGGCGGGTGGGCAGGGTCCGCAAGCCGCGCAGCATCTGATAGGCGTCCTCTCCGTTCACCGCCCAACCCAGGTTGGTGACGCCATCGTCCATGGCGCGGACCAGTTTGGGATCGTTCACCGCGACCGAGCCCATGAAGACGTCGGAGTGTCCGCCGACATATTTGGTGAGCGCCTGCACCGAGATATCGACCCCAAGGTCCAGCGGCCGCATCAGATAGCCCGCACCCCAGGTGTTGTCGGCGACGGTCAGGATGTTGCGGGCCCGCGCCAGCTCGGCGACCCGGGGCAGGTCCTGCAACTCGAAGCTGAGCGAACCCGGCGATTCCATCAGGATCAACCGCGTAGCGTCCGACGCCCCGCCCACTAGCTCGTCCGGCGGCTGGCGGGGATCGAAGTAGCGCACCGTGACCCCGAACCGCTTCAGCACGTGGTCGCAGAAGCGGCGCGTGGGCTTGTAGATGACGTCGGTGACCAGCACCTCGTCGCCGGTCTTCAGCACGGCGATCAGGGCCCCAGTCAGCGCCGAGAGGCCGGACGGATAGAGGGTCACGGCGCGAGCGTTCTCCAGCTCGGCCAAGGCCGCCTGCAGGGCGAACTGGGCCGAGAGCCCCTGCCGGCCATAGGTCAGCTGGCCCAGGTCGTCATAGAGGCTGGCTGCATCCGGCAGCAGGACCGTGGAGCCCTTCTGGACCGGCGGTCCCACCGTCTTCGCCGCCAAGCCCGCGCCGTGGCCGGCGTGCACCAAACGGGTTTCAGCCCTGAGGTCGGAGGGCGGCCGGCCGGACTTCGAGGGCATACGGGTTGCGGGGCCTAAGCTTGCGGGTGACAGTGCCGACGCACTTAGAGCCGCAGGGGCGGCTCGATCAAGGAGTACGGATGATCCGGCGGCTGGCCGCGGCGGGGCTTGCGATCCTGACCTTGAGCGCCTGCGATGGCGGCTCGAAGCCTGTGGCGACGCCAACCCCAGTGCTGAAGGGCGCCGATGTGAGCGGGGTGCGCTACAAGGCTACGACCAGCAAGGTGCTCACGGCCGTTCGCAAGCGCGGTTACGTCACTTGCGGCGTCAATCCCGGCCTGCCGGGCTTCGCCTTTCCAGATATCCGCGGCAACTGGCGGGGCTTCGACGTCGACATCTGCCGGGCGGTCGCCGCCGCGGTATTCGGCGACGCCGATAAGGTGCGGTTCACGCCAATCAACGCGCAGGACCGTTTCAGCGCTCTGCAGAAGGGGCAGATCGATCTCCTCTCCCGAAATACGTCGTGGTCGTATTCGCGCGACACTGGGCTGGGGCTCGACTTCGCCGCCATCACCTATTTCGACGGACAGGGGTTCCTTGCGCCGAAGGCGCTTGGCCTGACCAGCGCCCAGGAACTCGCCGGCGCGCGGATCTGCGTCCAGGCCGGCACCGCCAGCCAGGACAATCTCAACGACTTCTTCCGGGCGCGGGGGCTGAACTACAAGGCCGTGGTCGTGGCCTCCGAGGCCGAGGCGCGGCGGCTCTACGAGAACGATGGCTGCGATGTCTTCACCGCCGACATCTCGGCGCTCGCCGGATCGCGGTCGGTGCTGAACAATCCGGGCGCCCACGTCATCCTGCCCGACGTGATCTCCAAGGAGCCATTGGGCCCGGTCGTGCGGCAGAACGATCCGGTCTGGGCCGACATCGTGCGCTGGACGGTCTACGCCACCATCCTGGGCGAGGAACTGGGACTCACCTCAAAGACGGTGGCCCAGGCGCGCGAGACGGCGTCAGACCCGCAGACCCGCCGCCTGTTGGGGGTCGACGGGGACTATGGCGCCCTGCTGGGACTGAAAAAGGACTGGGCCTACCAGGTGATCCGGCAGGTGGGCGCCTATCACGAGATCTTCCGGCGCGACATCGGCTCGGATTCCTCGCTGAAGCTGGATCGCGGTCTAAACGCCCTTTGGAACGCGCCCAAGCCCGGCCTGCTGTACGCCCCGCCATTCCGCTAAAGCGGCAGCCGCATGGCGCATCGATTGGCGACATCCAGGCCCAGGGCGGCCTCGCGGGCGCGCACCGCGGTCAGCCGCGGGTTCAGCTCCGCCTCGGACAGTTCGACGAAGCCCAAGCGCCGATAGAGGGGACCATTCCAGGCGATTTCGCGGAAGGTCGTTAGCGTCACGGCGGCCAGTCCCCGGGCCGCGGCGTCGGCGACGACCGCCGCCAGCAGGGCGCGCCCGACACCCCTGCGCTGCGCGTCACGGCGAACAGCCAGCTCCCATAGGTGCAGTGCGTCCTCGAAACGTTCCGTCGCCGCAAAGGCGACCGGCTGATCGGCATCGGCTGCGACCCAGACGCAGTCCTGCGCGATCAAGGGCCGATAGGACGTCGCCGGCGTGACCTCGCCGTTGGCAATCGCGGCCTGGCTTGAGCCGACAAACAGCTGGGCGGCTGAGCGCTCGACGCCCGGCAGATGGGTGACGTCTTCGAGGCGGGCGAGGCGGACTTCGATCGGTCAGGGTCCGGTGACGATCGGAGTGTCCGTGCGTCCACCCCATTCGGTCCACGAGCCATCGTATACGGCGACGTCCTCGCGCCCGAGGCGCGCCAGGGCCAGGGCCAGCAATGCGGCGCTGACGCCAGAACCGCAGGTGGTGACAATCGGCGCGTCGAGATCGACGCCGGCTATCTCGAACGCTGCACGGAGCGCCGCGCCGCCCACCATGGTCCCGTCCGGATTGATCAGCACGCCCCACGGGACGTTTAGGGCGCCCGGCATGTGGCCGCTGCGCAGGCCTGCACGCGGCTCCGGGACATCGCCGGTGAAGCGCCCCGCGGCGCGGGCGTCGACCAGTTGGGTGGCATGGCTCTGGACAAGCCCCTTCACCGCCTCGACGTCGACCACCAGGCTCGGATCGAAGGCTGGCTCAATTGTCGTCGCGGCCGGATGGGGCAGGGCGGTGTCGACCGGCCGCCCCTCAGCGAGCCACTTTTTCAGGCCGCCATCGAGCACGAACACTTCCGGAAAGCCCATGGCCCGCAACGTCCACCAGACGCGCGGGGCCGAGAAGATGCCCTGGCCGTCGTAGACCACTGTGATCAGATCCCGGCGCAGGCCAAGCGCGCCCGCGGCCTCCGCGAACGCCCTGTCGCTCGGCAGCATGTGCGGCAGGTCGACCGAGTGATCGGAAATCTCGTCGATGTCGAAGAACACCGCGCCTGGAATATGGCCCGCCGCATAGGCTTCGCGGCCCGTCTTGCCCTCGCCCGGCATGAACCAGGTGGCGTCGACCATGGCGACATCGGCCGAGCCAAGCCGCTCGGACAACCAAGCGGTGGAGACCAGGGGATCGCTGCTCATGCCATCCAACCGGGAGCCGGCAGGCCATGTTCCTCGAGGAACGCGGGATTGAAGACCTTGGACTGATATCGCTGCCCGCCGTCGCAGAGCACGGTGACGATGGTCTTGCCGGGGCCGAGGTCTTTCGCGAGGCGGATGGCGCCGGCGACGTTGATCCCGGTCGAACCGCCCATCAGCAGGCCTTCGTGCTCCAAGAGGTCGTAGAGGACCGGCAACAGCTCACCGTCCGGAATTCGGTAGGCGTGGTCGATGGTCAGCCCCACCAGGTTGGCGGTGACGCGGCCCTGGCCGATGCCCTCGGTGATCGACGTCCCTTCCGCCTTCAGCTCGCCGTCGGTGTAGTAACTGTAGAGCGCCGACCCGTCTGGATCGGCGAGGCCGATGGCGACATCCGGCTTCTGGACGCGCAAGGCCTCGGCCACGCCGGCTAGGGTGCCGCCGGAGCCGATGGCGCAGATGAAGCCGTCGATCTGACCGCTTGTCTGGGCCCAGATCTCCGGGCCGGTGGTGCGGACGTGGGCTTCGCGATTGGCGACATTGTCGAACTGATTGGCCCAGAACGCGCCGGACGGCTCCTCACCATTAAGTTTTTCCGCCAACCTGTGGGAGACCTTCACGTAATTCATTTCATTGGC
Source organism: Phenylobacterium sp. (assembly GCF_004799395.1). GTDB lineage: Bacteria > Pseudomonadota > Alphaproteobacteria > Caulobacterales > Caulobacteraceae > Phenylobacterium. Next base: position 5,507 of record NZ_SSMZ01000017.1, on the reverse strand, counting down.
GTAGGGGACGGGATCGACTTCCACCAGATCGGCTCCGTACAGGCGGACGGCGTCCTTCTTCTCCTGGCTCTGGTTGCGGGGAATGACGATGGTGCATTTGTAGCCGAGCGCCTTGGCGACCATGGCGAGGCCGATGCCGGTGTTGCCCGCGGTGCCCTCGACGATTCGTCCGCCCGGCCGGATCAGGCCCCTGGCCTCCGCGTCGCGGACCATGAACAGCGCGGCGCGGTCCTTCACCGACTGGCCTGGGTTCATGAACTCGGCCTTGCCGAGGATCTCGCATCCGGTCAGCGCGCTGGCGCGATGAAGCCGGATCAACGGGGTGTTCCCGATGGTGTCGAGGACGCTGCGGGCTGGGGTCATCGCCGCTACTTAAGCGCAGCCAAGCCGCAGCAGAAGAGGCGAGTTTAGCCTTTGGTCAAGGCGAGCTGGATGACGCTGGTGCGCTCGGTGCGGAAACCGGCCTCGCAGTAGCTCAGGTAGAACTTCCAGAGCTTGCGGAAACGCTCGTCGAAGCCGAGCGGACGAATGTCGTTCCAAGCCGCGTCGAAGCTCGCGTGCCAAGCTGCCAGCGTGTCGGCGTAGTCGCGGCCGAAGCGGTCGATGGCCGTCCAGACGAGGCCGGCCTTGTCTGTCACCTTCCGCAGGCGTTCCTCCGAGGGCAGCATGCCGCCGGGGAAGACGTACTTCTGGATGAAATCGGCGCGGCTGCGATATTCCTCGAAGTACTGGTCCTTGATGGTGATGATCTGCAGGCCGGCGCGGCCGGCTGGCGCCAGGCTCTCGCGGATCTTGCCGAAATAGGCCGGCCAGTAGCGCTCGCCCACCGCCTCGAACATCTCGATGGAAGCCACGCGGTCGAAGCGTCCGTCGACGTCGCGGTAGTCGATGAGCTTGATGTCGGCCTTTTCCGCCAGGCCGGCGTCGAAGATCCGCTGCTTGGCGTAGGCGTACTGCTCCTCGGAGATGGTGATACCGGTCACACGAGCGCCCACCTCGCGCGCGGCGAATTCCGCGAAGCCGCCCCATCCGCAGCCGATCTCGAGCACGCTCTGGCCGGACTGCAGGCCCATGGTCTGCGAAAGCGCCCTGTATTTGGCGATCTGAGCTTCGGCCAGCGACTGGTCGGAGCTCTGAAAGCGCGCCGACGAATAGGTCATCGTCGGGTCCAGCCAGCGTTCGTAGAAGGCGTTGCCCAGGTCGTAATGGGCGTGGATGTTCTTCTTCGATCCGCGCCGGGTGTTGCCGCGCAGGGCGTGACGAAGGCGGTTGATTGTCCAGGTCAGCGGATTGCCCATGGTGACATGGTGCACCCGGTCCCAGTTCGCGGCGAAGACGTAGAGCAGGTCGGGCAGGTCGGGCGTGTCGAACTCGCCGGCCATGTAGGCTTCGGCGAAGCCGATGTCGCCTGCGGCCAGGGCGCGGCGGATGAACCGGAAGTCGCGGATGACGATCTTGGCGTCCGGGCCGGGCTCCGAGCCAGGAATGTAGAGCTCCTCCCCGGAGGGCATGACGAAGGTCACTGAGCCGATCACGAAGTTGCGGGCGATCAGGCGCACTGCGGCCTTGAAGACGGCCGGAGCGCCCTGCAGCTGCGGCAGGCGGCGGAAGGCCCGCCGATCGCGGGCGATCGCCGCCAGAGGCGAACTCTGGGCCAGGCTCATGATCGCATCCCCCAAACGCTTACGCCGAAAAACATAGCACCGCTCACTACTGACGCCAGAGCCTCGGGACGCCTTAAGGATACGACCTCTGACTGGCGTCGGACGCGGGTAGTCGCGGAATCGAGACTTGTGAAGGCCCGCGGCGCGGGCCACTTAGCCGACACGAAATACGGGAATGATAGGTTCATGATCGAGCCCAACGACGTGATCGAGATCAAGACCGCCAACGGCTCGCCGGTGCGCATCGGTAACGCCGAGCGGCTGTCGATCATCGCCGGGCCATGCCAGCTGGAAAGCCGCCAGCACGCGCTGGAAACGGCCCACGCCCTGAAGGAAATGGCGCAGCGCCTGAATGTGGGGCTGATCTACAAGACCTCCTTCGACAAGGCGAACCGCACCTCGGTCAACACCCAGCGCGGCGTAGGGCTGCGCGAGGCGCTGCCGATCTTCGCGGAAATCCGCGAGGTCACCGGCCTCCCGACCCTCACCGATGTCCACGAGATCGACCAGTGCGAAGAGGCCGCCGAGGCGGTCGACGTGCTGCAGATCCCAGCGTTCCTTTCGCGCCAGACCGACCTGCTGTTGGCCGCCGGACGCACCGGCAAGGTGATCAACGTCAAGAAGGGGCAGTTCCTGGCGCCCTGGGACATGAAGAATGTCGTCGACAAGGTGCTCAGTGTCGGCAATCCGAACGTCATGGCCTGCGAGCGCGGCGTTTCCTTCGGCTACAACACGCTTGTTACCGACATGCGGGCGCTGCCGATCATGAAGCAGATCGGCTGCCCGGTGGTGTTCGACGCCACGCACTCCGTCCAACAGCCGGGCGGGCAGGGCGCGACCTCCGGGGGCCAGCGCGAGTTCGTGCCGGTGCTGGCCCGCGCCGCGGTGGCGGTCGGGGTCGCCTGCGTCTTCATGGAAACCCATCCCGATCCGGACAACGCGCCGTCGGACGGGCCCAACATGGTGCCGATGAGCGAGTTCGAGGCCCTGGTGGGCGAGTTGCTGGAATACGACGCCCTGGCCAAGCGCCGCCGGGCCAACGCTTGACCCCGCCGCCAACGCGCCGCACACCCTGACGCCCATGGATCTTTCAGCGCTCCAGCACCTCCTGGGCCTGGCGCCCGGCCGGCGCGTCGCCTGCGTGGGCGACCTGATGGTCGACCGTTTCGTCTACGGCGACGTCAGCCGCGTGTCGCCGGAGGCGCCGGTGCCGGTGCTCGCCCGATCGCGCGAACTGATGATGCTGGGCGCGTCGGGCAATGTGGCGCGCAACGTCGCGGCCCTCGGCGGCGAGGTCTCGCTCGTCGGAGTCATCGGCGACGACGGCGAAGGCAAGGAGGCGCTGCGCCTGGTTGGCGAGGAGAGCGGCGTCGAGGGCTATCTCGTCACCGACGGGGAGCGGCCGACGACGCTGAAGACCCGCTTTGTCTCTGGCGGCCAGCAACTGCTGCGGGTCGATCTGGAAACCAATCGGCCCGTCGAGGGCGCAGTCGAAGACCGCCTGGTCCGGACAATCCGCGATGCGGCCAAGGGCGCGGGCGCGATCCTGCTGTCCGACTATGGCAAGGGGGTCGTCACCGAGGCGGTGATCGCGGTCTGCCGGCAGGCCGCGGCCGAGAGCGGCGGCAAGCTGGTGGTGGATTCCAAGGCCCGCTCGTTCGCCCACTATGGGGCGGTGGACATGATCAAGCCCAACGCCGCCGAGCTGGGGCACGCCACCGACATGCCGACCGAGACCGACGCCCAGGTGGCCGCGGCGCTCGGCCGCGCATTGGAGCTTTGGGAGGCCAAGGCGATCCTGGTGACGCGGGCGTCGAAGGGCATTTCCCTGGCGGTGCGGGGCGAGCCGGTGCGCCATTTCCCGACCGCCGCGCGCGAGGTGTTCGACGCCTCAGGGGCCGGGGACACCACCCTGGCGGCGCTAGGGTTGGCCTTGGCCGCGGAAGTCTCGATCGAGGACGCCATCGCTTTCGCGCAGCTCGCCTCCGGCGTGGCGGTTGGCAAGGTGGGCACCGCAACGGTCTCGCCGGACGAGCTGGTGGAGGCCGCGCTCTCGGCCCACATGGCGCCGGCGGAGGCCAAGGTCGCGACGCCGCAACGGATGGCCGATGAGGTTGCGCGCTGGAAGGCCAAGGGCCTGAAGGTGGGCTTCACCAACGGCTGTTTTGACATCCTGCACAAAGGCCACGTGGCCTACCTGTCCCAGGCGCGAGCCTGGTGCGACCGGCTGATCGTCGGGCTGAACGACGATGACAGCGTGCGTCGCCTGAAGGGTGAAGGCCGCCCGGTGAACGACCTGGAGAGCCGCGCTCTGGTGCTGGCCGGTCTGGGTTCCGTGGACCTGGTCGTGCCTTTCGAGGAAGACACGCCGCTGAAGCTGATCGAGGCGGCGCGGCCTGACGTGCTGGTCAAGGGCGCCGACTACGCCGAAAGCGAAGTGGTCGGCCACGAGTTGGTCAAGGGCTGGGGCGGCGAGGTCAGGCTGGCCCAGATCGTCGAAGGCTATTCCACCACCGCCGCCATCGCGCGGATGTCCAAGCAGGGGACCGGATGACCCAGCGGCGGATCGCCTTCGTCACCGGCGGGGCCGGCTTCATCGGCTCCAATATCGCGGCCAAGCTGGCTGAGGACCCGACGCTGGATGTGGTCATCTGCGACCGGCTGCGCGAAGCCGAACTCGGCAAGTGGAAGAATATCGCCAAGCACCCCATCGGCGACTTCGTGGCACCGGAGGACATGTTCGACTGGCTGGAAAAGCGCTGGCGGGACGTGGAGGTGGTGGTCCACATGGCCGCCGTTTCCTCGACCACCGAGCCGGACGCCGACAAGATCGTCCATTCGAACTTCACATTGAGTCGGGACCTGTTCCGCTGGTGCGCAGACCGGCAGCGGCGGCTGATCTACGCCTCGTCGGCGGCGACCTATGGCGACGGGGGGCAGGGGTTCGACGACGACAACAGCTACGAGGCGCTGACGGCGCTTCGGCCCTTGAACACCTATGGCTGGTCCAAGGCGCTGTTCGACATATTCGCCGTACGCCAGGCGGCCCGCGACTACGCGCCGCCTCAGTGGGTCGGGCTGAAGTTCTTCAACGTCTACGGCCCGAACGAAGAGCATAAGCGTTCGATGAAGTCGGTGGCCTCGCAGATCTGGCCGCACGTACGCGACGGCCACGGCGTGCAGCTCTTCAAGAGCTATCGCGCGGACGTGCCCGACGGCGGCCAGCAGCGCGACTTCGTCTATGTCCGCGACGCGGCCGACGTCACCGAGTGGCTGACCCAAAACCCGCAGGTGAACGGGGTCTTCAACCTGGGCTCCGGGACGGCGCGCAGCTTTGAGGACATGGCGCGCGCGGTGTTCACCGCGGCGGGCAAACCGGCGAAGATCGACTACACCCCGATGCCGCCGATGATCCGCGACAAGTACCAGTACTTCACCGAGGCCAGGATGGATCGGCTGAAGGCCGCGGGCTACGCCAAGCCGATGACGCCGCTGGAAGAGGGGATCGGCGACTACGTCCGAAACTACCTCAGCCAGCCTGACCCCTACCGCTAGCCATGAGCGGGGACCGGCCGCGCCCGAGGCGGTGGCTGGTGGGCAGCCTCGCGGTCATCGTTGTCTTGCTTGGCGTCGCTGTGGCGTCATTTCGCGGCGACCTGATCCGCTATACGCTCGACCCCAAGACGCCGTTCCAGACCTACAGGCCTCCCGCCGCGCCGGACTATGCCCAGCGCAAGGCCTGGTATCTGCTGCCGACCCGGCCGGACACGCCGGCGCCCGGCGAGCCGACGGCGGACGTGTTCTTCGTGGCGCCCACGACCTTCGAGGGCGGGGCGCAATGGA